>DATIIS010000023.1:0-1568 GCA_035479415.1 Saccharimonadales bacterium (SeqCode) | reverse complement strand
ACCCACGATATTCCAATAGTTTTAATCCACTTAAAACCAAGTCTGCTGCTGTATCTTGTTCACCTACATATCCAAATATTCCACACATAGTTATTTCGTTACTATCGGTACAACTTCTCTTAAGTTTGTTACCGTAAAGTCGGGGATAAACCCATCGATTTTGGGCTGATTTTCTGCAATATGATCTCGTTTCATCCAAATTGTCGTAATATTCCCGTGTGACTTTTTCGCATTATAGAGGATTTGTAATATATCATCAACCAGGTACAGGGTATCCTTTGTGTATTTTTGCATAATTTCCGGCAAGTCCTGTTCTTTCATTTTGAGGATATGAATATGTTCTTTATCAAAAAGGTGGATAAAATTTTGAATTTTTCTATATTGATGTTCTTCTCTTCCTCCACTGAAGACTCCATGGGTAATGTCTTTATGGTGTCCTATCTCTTCAAGTACAGCTACTGTTTCGTCAAAAATCGCTTGTTCATAGCTAGCTTTATCCTTAAGAACTGCTTCGAATACTGCTCGTGTGTCGGCTTCTATGGCCAACTGCTGTACAAGTTCTTCTAATTAAATTTCAAGATCAAAATACCCGATTCTCTGCCGATGAGAGACATAAATTTCTTCGAGTGTTTGCTGTAATTTTCCTCGATCTTCAAATGCAAGATAATCAGCGATGAGATCAAACATCAACTTTCGATACAATGAAGCATCAAACATTGTATGGTCTATATCAAAGAGGATGATTTTACGTTTCTTCATTTCCGTTCCTTTTCTATATTTTTAAATTCAGTATAGTACTTTGTATTATCTGCGACGTTTTTCAGGACTACTGTTGAAGGGCCGATGAAGCTGTCATTACCGATGATGGTACCTGGCATGGTGGTTACTCGAGCGCCGATAATGGCGTTATCTCCGATGATTACTCCAAGATGCGTACGGTATGAGCTTACTTTATTATCTTTTACTTCAGGTAAAATGGTTTGACGATCCAATCGGACGTTTGTTGTACATATTTCTGCACCTATTTTACTGTAGCTGCCGATAACAGAATCGCCAATAAATCCTGTATGTGTGGTTGAACCTTGCATCATCACAGCATTTTTTATTTCCATATACGAACCAATGACAGCATTTTCTTCTACAACAACTTTGTCTCGAACCAATGCATTGTTACCAACAACCACGTTTTTACCAATATAACAGGGCCCTTTGATACAAGCTCCTTCAAATATCTTCGCTCCTTCTTCAATTACCACTGTTCCCATAATGATTGCATGGGGGGAAATTTGAGCTTTGGGAGAAATACTATGTTTCACATTGTGTAAAAGATAATCTTTCATATCCAAGATATCCCAGGCATATTTTAAGGTTATCGTTTTTTTATCTGTCTCGAGAAATGTGACGTGCCCTGATTTTGTATAAGTATTGAGTGCTTCTTCAAAATGGTAATGGCTAATTGGTGTTTCTTGAAGTGTCGCTAAAAAGTGTTTGTTAAGTAAATAAATACCGATTAAATGCAGGGCGTTATCGATAATCTCTTTTGGCTTTTCAACAATTCCTGTTACTTT
>DATIIS010000022.1:0-87368 GCA_035479415.1 Saccharimonadales bacterium (SeqCode) | reverse complement strand
GAAGAAAACATCTGGTCTTCCGATTTCATTGACGACTTTACGAAAGACATTGTCCGTCACGCCATCCATGGGAGCAAGAACGGTAAAAGGCTTAGGTAACTCTTGCCAAAATGATTTCATAACTACACATTATACCAGCATACTTGCAATGAGTGCTATAATAACCCCATGTCGATTAAAAATGCCACAATTGAAAAACTCCTCAAAAAATACCACGAAATCTCACAACTCAATCACATCTCAGCAATCCTTAATTGGGATCTCAATGTCAATCTTCCAAGCAAAGCCGGAAAAGATAGATCAGAGCAGCTCGGATATCTAACGCAACTCATTACAGACAAATGGCATGATACAGAATTTCGCAAAATCGTTGAAGACGCACAGAAACAAAAAAATTTGACACACGAAGAACAGGCGATTGTAAGGAACATCACCTATGCGACCAAATACTATTATAATGTCCCAAAAGAACTTATCATCAAGAAAGAAAAGGTCACTTCCGAGGCATTCCCCATATGGAATCAAGCACGAGAAGAAAATGAATTTAAAAAATTTGAGCCATACCTCACTGAGATAGTTGAGATAAATCAGGAGATAGCAACACATCTCACATACAAAACCAATCCCTATGACGCACTTCTTGATCGGTATGAACCAGAACTTACAGCAGCTGAATGCCAAAGACTGTTTGATGGACTCAAAAAAGAACTTGTTCCACTCATCAAAAAGATAACCAGTAGCAAGAACTACACGGACAGTGCACCTTTTGTAAATGGCACACAGCATTATTCACACGCTGATCAAGAAAAAATTGTTGAGTATGTCTCACACAAAATGGGATTTGATTTCACATCGGGAAGAATTGATACTGCACCTCATCCATTTACCACAACTCTCGGATCTTCTGATGTTCGTCTGACGACTCACTACAATGTACGCAATTTCCAAGAATCATTTACCGCCACCATGCATGAAACTGGACATGGACTCTATGAGCAGCGGATCAATCCCAAATATGCTCTTACTCCACTTGAAGGGGGAGTCTCACTTGGAATTCATGAAGCACTTTCGAGATTCTGGGAGAATATAATCGGCAAAAATCCACACTTCATACGATCAATTACACCACTTTTCCAGACACTATATTTCAAACAATTGGGCCAGATCAAAGATGACACGCTCATCAAAGCATTCAATATCGTCAAGCC
Source organism: Saccharimonadales bacterium (SeqCode) (assembly GCA_035479415.1). GTDB lineage: Bacteria > Patescibacteriota > Microgenomatia > Levybacterales > UBA12049 > JACDET01. The sequence continues at coordinate 86,160 of DATIIS010000022.1, read as the reverse complement.
AAGTCTCATCCGTATTCATGCTGATGAAGTAAGCTATTCGCTGCATATTATTTTGCGTTTTGAAATAGAAAATGAACTGATGAATGGGAAGCTCAAAGTCAAAGATGCGCCAGATGCATGGAGAGAGAAGTCACACAAGCTTTTTGGCATCACACCAGAAACAGACAAAGAGGGAATTCTTCAAGATGTCCACTGGACTTACGGAGAGATCGGATACTTCCCATCCTACGCCATGGGCAATATCTACGGCGCACAATTTCTTAATAAAATGCAAAAAGACATCGATGTCGATGAGACCCTTGGCAAAGGCAATCTGATACCAGTGAAAGATTGGCTGGATGATCATATCCATACACATGGAAGCCTCTACTTTCCAAAAGAATTATTGAAACGTGTTACAGGAGAAGAACTCGATCACACACACTTTATAAAATATTTAACCAAGAAATATAGCAAGATCTATGATCTGTAAATTTACCGCGCCCCGACAAGTCTATTATTCGGATTTGTAAAATAGGAGAGACTTGTAGAATCGATATCAATTTGATTTTCTAGAATAAATGGCGTTCCCAAATGAACAAACCTCTTTTCTCTTTCATTTTTTTCATAGACATTTATTTTAGTGTCTCTATCTTCACTGTAACTTGTGACATTTTCGGCACCGCAATCAATAAAAATACCTCTGTCTTCTAACAAATCATAGGCTAATTGCGTATGTTGTTGCTGGGCAGCGCTATCGCTTCCAAAAAATTGTCTAACGAAGCCACTGTTTACGGCTCTCACTTTTGTCCCTTGCCCTCGCATCTGCATCGCTTGCTGGATATTTTCTAAAGCTCGAGGAGAAGTAATATCTTGCTGCAAAAAAGGCATCTTCTGAGAATCTTTCTTATATTGATAAACCAATGTAGCCATTACTTTAGAAAATTGAAGAATGCGTTTAATTCCTCCTTCTACAGGCCATATGCTTGATTGTGCCCATGAAGGATCTCTCTCTTGACTATCTACGCCAATACCAAAGGCCACATTCACGTCAGCCGAATATTGTTGAATCAGGTCTTTACCTGGAAAATTATAGCGTTTGTTATCCTCAGAATTAAGCAAAGGTATAGCAGCATGTAAACCTGTTCCTAAATCAGCTATAGTAACGGGCTCTGTACCGAACCTATGAGAAAGAATATACTGAAGAGGCACATATCGTTCAGGGAATACCGTTGTGGGAGGTCTCCAAGCATTTGTTTGAAAATCAGCTTTCATTTTTGGATCATCCATAGTATCACCAATAATGGGTGCCCACTTTTCTGTCGTTGAATATGGAACATTAAAAAGATCAGCAAAATTACCATAGGTCCCTGCTCCAACCATTAGATGTGCATAATGAAAACTTGCACAGAAACTTCCGATTGTATTCGTAACTTCGGTCATACTTCGTGGTTTACTCCAATCTGGATCTATAAAATCCAGATTAGCAAGCATGGCGAGTGAAAGTGGCAAATAGTCACTACCTTCCTCTCTGCGCCTTTGTACCCGTTCTTCCATATGCCGACGCACGGCTCTTTTCAAGTCGTTACCCCGTAATAATTCATTATTTGGAATACCACCTTCTTTTCTCACAGCTTGAAATTATACCATATATCATCTAAAACTATAAGCCTTTATAAATATTTACCGCTTCCATGTAGATCTTTCAAAATGATATAATCCCATAATTATATGAGCCGTACAGAAACGTTACTTGATAGACTTCCTCGTCTTGATCTTGAATCTGCTCAAAGAAGAAGCGGAATAGAAATACTTGGAAAACCAAAAGAAAAAACAAAAAAAAGTCGATACGAAATATTTAATCATGATTCTGTAGAACAACCGACTTGGAGTGAAATTCCAAATATAGAATATTTAGCACGTTTGGCACGGAGAGAAACAATACTTCAACGAAGGAATGAAACTGTGGAATCTATAGCAAAAGAACATGACCATACACAACCTGCGGCAATTGCAAACAGTTCGATAGAAATCCACACAAATCAAGGATCAGGATGGTTACCTGTGGAAGCCTCAATAAGAAATTTCCAATGGCATCTCTCTGAAAACGATGTAAATCTTAAGGCAGAACTTCAGGATATAAAAGAGATATTTGTCGTACAACACGGCGTCATGCGAAATGCCAAAGATTATTTTCAATATTTTATGGAGGCATTACGAAAAGCGGGAAGAGAATATGACCCAAAAACAATGCTTGTTATTGCTCCACAATTCTGTGCGCCTGTTGATTTAAAAGGAAAAGAAAAATTATGGAGTAATAAGGTTGATGCCAGTGATGTCTTGAGGTGGAGATATAATGATTGGCGAGGCGCTGAGCCTGCCATGAATCCTGATGCCCCTATTGATTCATTCACAGCTATGGATGTTCTCCTCCAAAGAATTATATCTAAAACTACTAATTTAGAAAGATTAGAATTTATCGGCAATTCTGAAGGAGCGCAATTTGTTGACAGGTATGCAGCAAGCAGTAAATTTCTTAATCAACTCGAATATCATTCTCCTGATGATAATACTCCTACAGTTGAAGCAACAGTAACAAATGCCGGTACTGCCCTTTACTTTGGTCCTGAACGACCTATATTTAATACAAATGGAGAAATAATCGGCTGGAATGAAGACTATACTTTTGATTCTGAAGAGAATACCTGGCCACTTGGACTATATGATCCACCACCCTATGTACTTGAATCTTTGAGTGAATGGCCTCACGCCGATCAAGAAGAATATCCCGGTGAACCGACGAATATGTCTTCATATGATTTTATGTTATTCAACTATCTTAATAGGATAATATTAAGTATAGGAACCGGAGACAATAATCCCAGAGGGTCTCAACTACCGAAAGGTCCTGGTAAAGGATATCGAGCACAGGGTAAGACACGTCTCCAACGATTCCTGGGTAAAGTAGAGCATCTCGATCGACTTAGGGAGAGAAAATATCTAGAACGTCTTATTCTTCCTCAATTCAGTATAATTACTGTTCGGGGTTATGGCCATAATGCAAAAGATATTTTTGAAGCAATCGAAATTGGTAATGAAAGGTACAAAGAAGCAGAATAGAGAACTAGTTAGACTGCCAGTGTATGCCCATATCTCCTCAACCACGTCCGATACTCCCTATAGAGTGGATACATTTTGCGCACCGTCTCCCAAAAAGCATGTGAGTGATTGAGTTCTGTCAGATGTGCAAGTTCATGAGTCACGACATAATCAATCACTTCAAGTGGGGCCATAATAAGTTTCCAATTAAAATTGAGCGTCTTATTGCTACTGCATGATCCCCAACGAGTCTCGGCAGTTGTGATAGCAATGCTATGAAACTTCAATCCCGCCCGTTCCGAATACAAATTGACTCTCTCAACAATAACTTTTCTTGCTTGTTGTTTGTACCAACTAGTTAAATGATTGTTGAAAAATTTCTCACTGTATGTTGCCACATACATCTTGTCAGCTACTTCAATAAGTTCTTTTTGTCCAGGACGAATTTGCAGCGGATACGACTTACCTAAATATAAATACTGTCCTTCTGGAGTTGATGAAACTTTTCTGGAAAGCATTTTACTGCGTGCATCTTGTATCCATTCTTTTTTCTCATCAAGAATTTTGTTGACATAAAATTTGGGAAAGAAAAAGGGGATTGTTACTTTGACAGTTGCGTCCCTTAAGACTTGAATACCAACTGATTTTCTTTTTCGAGATCTTACAACAAGAACATTTTCCATTGGGCAAACCATTATATCATGAGCATGCAAACAGGCTATTTATAGTTAAATGTGGTACAATAGACCCCCGATGAAACAACTTTTCGCCGCAGTTGGCGTTGTTATTATTATTATCAGTCTTATAGCTTTTTACTTTAGTTGGACCCAGGTCGCTTCTGAACAGAAAAGACTTCAAAGCGATATCCAATATCGTTCATATCTTGTTGTGGATAGCCTCAAAGAATCTGTGGAGCCAAATTTCGTTAATAAATCAAAAGTAAATCTTCAACATGATGTTGAAAATTTTGCTGACAAACAACGACTCGCGGGAATTGGAATTGTTAACAATACTGGCAAATTTATTGCCGCATCACCGAGTCTCTCAAATGATCTAAAAAATTCCAAAACTTCCAATCAAATAATAATCGATACAATGGATGGAGATCAGGACAATGGAAATTTTGTAACAGTTGATAACAATAAATATTATGTCTACGCATCACCACTTCAGGATAAAAAGAGTGTCGTTGGTGCTCTTATCGTTGTTCAAAATGCAGGATATATCGATACCGAACTTAATGATCTGTGGATGAGCGATTTGACCAAGTTATTTATTCAAGCATTTCTTCTAGCAATTGCAATTCTTATCATTCTACGCTGGCTTATCCTTATGCCAATTCGCAACCTTGTCGAATCACTTCAAACAACAAGAAAAGATGGCAAAAAAAGAACTATCGCCAAAGTCTTTGACAATCCACTTTTTGCACCACTCGTCAAAGAAGTAGGGAACATGCAACGAAATTTGATTGAAGCAAGAATTGCGGCAAGTGAGGAAGCACGACTGAGACTTAAGAAATTTGATTCTCCGTGGACAACTGAAAGGCTCAAAGCATTTGTGACCGATATTCTTAAAGATCGAAAGATTTTCGTCATTTCCAACCGCGAACCATATGTCCATACCAAAGACGGCAATACGATCGACTATCATTCTCCAGCAAGTGGAGTTGTCACGGCAATTGAGCCGATCATGCAAGCAACAGGTGGCATGTGGATTGCACAGGGAAGTGGGAACGCAGATAAATTGGTTGTTGATCAAAATGATTGTATAAGTGTACCGCCCGATGATCCACGATATACACTCAAGCGTATTTGGCTGACCAAAGAAGAAAACAAAGGATTTTATGATGGTTTTGCCAACGAAGGCCTTTGGCCACTTTGTCATATGGCACATACGCGTCCTGTTTTTAATAAAGATGATTGGCGTGAATATGTAAAAGTAAATGAAAAATTTGCCAAATCACTTCTTAAAGAAATCAAAAATGAACAAAATCCTGTTGTCCTCGTGCAAGATTATCATTTCGCGCTTCTTCCTCGAATGATCAAAGACAAAAGACCGGATGCGACAATTGGAATTTTCTGGCATATTCCATGGCCCAATGCAGAAGCATTTAGTATCTGTCCTTGGAAAAAAGAAATTCTTGATGGGATGCTTGGCGCTGATATCATCGGATTTCATACACAACTTCATGGAAATAATTTTATTAATACCGTCGGTCGAGAACTTGAAGCACTTATCGACATGGACCAATTCACCGTGACTAAGAACAATCACAGTACTGCTATCAAACCTTTCCCGATCAGCATCGCATTTTCCAAACGCTCATCCGAACTTCTTGAAACGCAAGAAGAACAAAGCAAAGAAGCACTGAAGAAACTTGGCGTCAAATCTGAATATGTCGGTATCGGTGTTGATCGACTCGACTACACCAAAGGAATTATGGAGAGACTCCAGGCAATTGATATCTTCTTGACCAAATATCCAGCCTACATCGGCAAATTTACCTTTATTCAGATCTCAGCACCAAGTAGGACTGAGGTCCCAGAATACAAACAATTTGCAGATAAAGTTATAGAAGAGATTAATCGAATCAATAATAAATTTAAGAAGAATGATTGGAAACCAATTCTCTTTTTGCACAAACATCACAGTCATGATGCGATTTATCCATTATATCGTGCAGCCAAAGTTTGTCTTGTGACATCTCTCCATGATGGTATGAATCTCGTCGCCAAAGAATTCGTGGCGGCTCGTGATGATGAACGAGGAGTTCTTATCCTTAGCCAATTTGCCGGCGCAGCTCGAGAACTCAGAGATGCACTTATTGTAAATCCTTACAATGGAGAACAAGTTGCTGAGGCAATTCATACAGCACTCACCATGAGACGGGCAGATCAAACAAATCGCATGAGAAGAATGCGAGAGATTCTCAAAAGCTACAACATCTACCGTTGGTCAGCAGAATTTTTGAAAACAATGGTGGAGTTGGGTTAGCTTCAAATCATTTGACACTCTAAGTATCTTACTCTATAATATCCTTAACCTCAAGAATATTAATACCTTGCTCATCTTGATCGTTTTTGGTGTAATTAATATATGGCAAGAAATAGCTTTTTAAATTCATTTCATAACCCATTCAACAAGCTCTCATTCCGTGACCGTTATAAGTCAACGACAAGTTTTATCAAAAGGCGACCACTAGGAAGTTTTTTTATTGCACTTGGTTTACTTTTTCTTGTTATTATTCTTGGACGGATTCTTAATCAACCCAAAACCACACCTACACCAGCTCCACAACCCAAATCTGTACAATTATATAGTATCGGAGAGGCTCCTAAAGTGATGTTTGAGGCAAAAGTAGAAAAGGCTGGGACAATAAAAATTGTGGCTCAGACTTCAGGAATTGTCCAGAGTATCTCGGTCAAAGAAGGCAGCAATGTCAACAAAGGCCAGCAGCTCATCAGTCTCGCCACCAATTATCAGGGAGATAGCGCACCTGGCGTTCAAGCACAAATTGCACAAAACCAATATCAAAATGTCCTTGATACCTATGGCGCTCAAGAAGATGCGATCAATCAACAGCGAAATATCGCCAATGCTACCTTTCAAAATTATAACGAACAACAATCAATTGCTAGCCAATCTGCAAGTAACACAAACTCCCTCATAAACAGTAATCAAACTGTTCTTAATGCACTCAACCAACAACTTACAACAGATCAAAACAACAATGTCCCCGCACCGACATTAATACCGGAAGAATCAGAGATCAATACATTGCAAGGCGCACAAAATCAGCTCAGATCATCACTCAGCAGTCTTCAAGAACAGACAGACAGTGGCAAAGCTCCAGGACTTCTCGCACAAGCTCAACAGAATTTGGCACTTGATCAGCTCAATGTCCAAGAAAAAGCACTTCAGCTTAACAAAGAAGTTACACAACTTCAGGCAGAACTTGCTGCAGTCAATGAAGACACTATGCTTCCTTCAAGTCCTGTTGATGGAGTAGTGCAGAGGGTTTTCGTGCACGTCGGTGACCAAGTAAGTACTGGAACAGAACTTGCTGTAATTACAGCCGCTGAAGATAGTGATCAAACAATCGCAGTTGTTGAAGTGCCTGCTCAAATTGCACAAAATATCTCCAAACTTGAGCCTAGTGAACTAACAATAGGAGACAAAAATTACAATGTAAAACCATTCTTTGTTTCCGCTAGTGCAACAGATGGACTTTTGTATTCTGTTTTCTACGCAGTTCCCAAAAATGCTACAAGCGCACTCACTGATGGTGAATACGTCAATGTAAATATCCCTGTTGGAGCAGTCAAAACAGGGTCAACTGTTCCATTTGTGCCAATTGATTCTGTCTATCAGACTCAGGATTCTAATTATCTTCTTTTGGACGAAAATAATAAAGCTGTCTCACAAAAAGTAACACTTGGCAATGTCTTTGGAAATTTTGTAGAAATCAAAAAAGGACTCTCCGCAGGTAATCAGGTAATTCTTGATCGAAGTGTCGTCGCCGGAGACAAGGTAAAAACAAACTAATGAAACTTTTGTATGTATGGCAGCTTTAACATCATATCTCAAACAGCTCAAATTCGATCCGAAATTAAATGATTCTCTCATTGCGAAATATCTTCGCAACCCTCGTCTTGTTATTCTTATCGTCATTGTCGCTCTCGTTGCTGGAATAGCAAGTTTCTTAAGCCTTCCCAAAGTTCTTAATCCTGAAATCAATATCGCAATTGTTACCGTTGTCACATCTCTTCCCGGAGCAGGGCCTGATGATGTCGAGTCACTGGTGACAGTTCCACTTGAACAATCAATCGGCAATGTCTCAGATATCGATACCATGACCTCGACATCTCAAAATTCAGTCTCTGCAATAACCATCCAATTTCTCTCAGGAGTGGACGCCGACAAAGCAACATCAGATGTCCAGACAGCCGTTCAAAGTGTCAACAATCTTCCCAAAGATGCAACAACTCCATCAGTTCGAAAACTCGATTTCCAAAATGCACCAGTCTGGATTTTTACTGTAACAGGACATGATCCAGCATCACTTATTAGATTTGGTCGAGGACTAAGAGATAACTTAAAAGATGTTTCGTCTCTTAACACAATTTCTGCAGATGGACTAGACAATCAAGAAATTCAAGTCACGGTCAAACCAAGTGCAATCGCGACATATGGGATTAATCCGTTAACACTTTCTCAAATTGTGACAGGTGCAATTAATTCTCAACCAGCAGGGAACATCAATACAGCTCACTCATCTTTTTCACTTACCGTTGATCCAACGGTGACAGATCTTCAAGATTTGAGAAATCTTCGAATTAGCCTTCCAAATGGCACAAGTGTGCTTCTCTCAGATATCGCAGATATAGCATACCGACCTCAACCAGGAATTTCAAATTCATATGTTGCATCTCCAACTCATCCAGCAGAGCAAACTGTGACATTTAGTGTCTTTAAGAAAAGTACATCAAATATAACGACTGCTGATAGTGATGCACACAATGCAGTCAAACAATATGCAGACAAATTCCCAGGTCAATTCAAGATCTCCTCAGTTCTGGACACAGGAGATATGATCAACAAGCAATTTAATGATCTGGTTCATGATCTTGTCATCACATTTCTTTTGGTCTTTATCGTAATTGTTCTTTTCTTAGGAACCAGACAAGCACTTGTCGCAGCATCTGCAATTCCGATGACATTTCTTATTACCTTTGTTGTCATGAATGTTGCCAAAATTGATTTGAGTTTTATTGCATTTTTCTCACTCTTGTTGTCCCTTGGATTGCTCGTTGATGACACAATCGTTATCATATCAGCGCTTTCTGCATACTATCGAACTGATAAATTCACACCTATGGAAGCAGGTCTTCTTGTCTGGAGAGATTTTAAGACTGCCGTCTCAACAACAACTCTCACAACAGTATGGGCATTTGTGCCTTTATTATTAGCATCAGGAATCATTGGAGAATTTATTAAACCAATCCCAGTCGTTGTTTCAGCATCTCTTCTTGCCTCATATGGAGTTGCGATGTTCATTACATTGCCGCTGGTTATTATTATTCTTCGGCCAAATGTCCCATATCGGGTTGTATTTTTGCTTCGATCACTGTTGCTGCTTTTAATCATTATCGTTTTCTTTGCCATCGCTCCAAAAAATATTTTTATTATTCCAGCAATTCTTCTTTTTGCTCTTAATATCTTTATTTATTTCCAAGTCAGGACGCAATTATTTGCTAGAATTAAACAACGATTTTTCAAAAATACCCGTTCTCAGGCTCAGAAAGCACCGAGAAAACAAATCGACTGGAAACGATATTTAGATAAAGGTATTATCGACTTTGACATAATCGCTGAAAAATACCGCTATATTATCAACAAGATTCTTTCAAGCCAAACCAATAGAAGAAAAATTCTGGCAATGGTTATCATTTTTTCTCTTTTCTCGTACCTTTTGTTGCCGTTGGGATTTGTACGAAATGAATTTTTCCCAGCGAGCGCAGAAAATGAGATTCAACTGCAGCTAGAACTCCCAGCTGGTACCAACACAGAAGAAACACAGAAAAGAGCTTTGCAGATCCTCAATCAAGTCCGGACTGTCCCTGAAGTTGAATTAGCACAGCTTAGCCTTGGACAAGGTGCAGATACAGGAAATGGGTCAAGTAGTAGTGGAAGCAATATTGCAACAATTACGCTTGTTCTTCCTGACCCAAGCCAACAAAAAGTTTCATCAATAGATATAGCACAACAACTTAGAAATAGATATGCCAATTATCAAGGAGGCAAACTCTCAGTCGTTGAAGAGAGTGGGGGACCGCCTGCAGGAGCTGACGTGCAGATCAAACTTTTCGGAAGTGATTTGTCCAAGCTTAACGAATATGCCAATCAACTCATAGCCTATCTACAAAAACAACCAGGTGTCACAAACGTCGACAAATCCGTCAAAACAGGCACGAGTAAAATTGTCTTTGTTCCTGATTATCAAAAAATGATCGATGCAGGGGTCACACAAGATCAAATCGGTCAATGGCTTCGAACTTATGCCAGTGGATTTACACTTGATAGCAATGTCCAGATAGAGCAGGGCAATACACACGATCAAGATATTGTCTTTAGAACTGATGCCAACCCTCAAACAATCCAAGGACTTGGCGCAATTATGATCCCGACATCCAAAGGTAATTCAGTTCCACTTCTTTCACTAGGCACAATAACTATCAAGCCAAACCCGACACTTATCACACGAGAGAATAGTAAGCGGACGATATCAGTGACAGCAAGTGTCACCAAAGGCTATAACGCAACAGAGATCAACACCAACCTTGGAAAATATGCAGACTCACTTAATTTGGCTGAAGGATATTCTTGGTCAACAGGTGGAGCAAATCAACAAAATCAAGATTCTGTTACCTCGATTCTTGAAGCGATGGTCCTTTCATTCATGTTAATTATTATCACCATGGTCTTGCAATTCCATTCCTTCAGAAAAGCACTCATCGTCATGCTCGTTATCCCGCTCTCAATTTCAGGTGTCTTTATTGTCTTCTCAGTGACCCAAACACCACTTTCATTCCCAGCTCTCATTGGAATTCTAGCGCTTTTTGGAATTGTTGTGAAGAATTCGATCCTTATCGTTGATAAAATCAATCAAAATCTCAAAGCAGGCCTTGATTTTCAAACTGCTATCATCGATGCTGCAGAGAGTCGAATGGAGCCTATTGCATTGACTACATTTGCTGCAATTCTTGGACTTATTCCAATTACTCTTTCAAACGCTTTGTGGCAAGGATTGGGAGGCGCGATTATTGCAGGACTTATTTTCTCTGGATCAATTATGCTTTTTCTTATTCCAGTGGTCTATTACATCATCTTTAATCCTTCAGAAGGAAAGGCTCATCCAACACGAAGTGGAAAATAATTTTTTGGATGAAAACGCAAACTTGAGGCTAATTTAGAAGATATTTGTTAACTTTGGAGAGAAGATCATTCATCTCAAAAGGCTTTTCAAGGAAATCATCAGCTCCGGCTTCCTTAACAATTTTTATCAAATCACAACTTGCAGAAATCATAACGACTGGGATGTCCTTCGTCTCATCAATTTCTTTTAGCTCACGACAGACGTCTTTACCATTGACTCCTGACATACGAATATCAAGAAAAAGTAGTTTTGGTTTGATTGTCATCAATTTAGGCAAGACACTACCGTCTGAAACTGTTTCAACTTTGTAATTATACGATTCAAGAATCATTTTCATAGCATCTAAAATTGCTGGATCATCATCTGCAACGACGATGACATTGTCTTGATCACTTATCTTTTTTTGACTAGGCTTTACTGTACCGATTACTTTTGTTTTTCTCATTATAAAAATATCCTAACTCAAAAATATGAGAAATATGTAATAAACGTCGTTACTTTCAGACAACGGGGAACCATGAATTATTTTTTCTTAGCGGATTTTGTTTTGTGGTAAATGTAATAACCAACAAGAATAACAAATACAGCAACAATTACGATTTGAAATTTACTATAAATAGGTCCAATTGAATCCCAATGTGCGCCTAAAAAGTAACCAACACCCGCAAGTCCACCGACCCAGACCAAAGATCCAAGAAACGTAAAGATAATGAACTTCCAAACATTCATCTCGGAAAGTCCAGCAGGAACCGAAATAAATGACCTGACTCCTGGAAGCAATCTACAAAAAAACGTAATCCCACTTCCATACTTTTTATACATCTCAACTGCTTTATGATATTCGTGTTCTGATAAGAGAATAAACTTACCGTACTTTTTAATTAATTTTAGGATAACTGTTTCTTCAAGGAAATAACCGATGGCATATCCGATGAGTGCTCCTACGAGATCACCGATCGCTCCAGCAATAACTACAAATGGGAAAAGAAGTGCGCCTGTCTGAGTAAGATATCCTGCAAATGGCATTGTTATCTCAGAAGGGATAGGTATCAATGCACTATTAAGCATCATGAGGATAAACACACCGGCATATCCCGCAGAGTGGATAAGATGAATAATTACCCCTGACAAACTACTTAACATAAGATATCTCAAGTATAGCAAAAATCCTCGTATCTTTGAAGATGCTATATTTATGACTGTAGTCATTTGATGCTTTTCTATATCTTGCATTTACGCTAGAATGTCACAATAATAAAGATGAGGAAAGGAGGTGATAGTTCATGAGTACAACACACAAATCAAACGATATCGTCAGCACAATGGCTGAGTGGTTTGACAAATTCCCACAATTACCTAAAAACGGAAGAGATACATTAGCAAAAATTGCGCCTTGGATCGCGCTTATTTTTGGTATCCTTGGTGTTCTTGTCGGAATAAGCGGATTGGGAGTTTTGACTTTCCTCGCACCATTGTCATTCTTAGGAGGAGCGTCTGAAGCCGCGAATTACGGTTCAGGTATCATCGTCACTCTTATTTACCTTGTCGGTTCTGTTTTACTTTTGGCTTCTTATCCAGGACTTAAAGCTCGAAAGTATAGCGGTTGGAATTTATTATTTTGGAGTGAAGTAGTACATTTGGTTGGAGGGTTGATAGCATTGTCATTTGTCTCAACAATAATTTGGGCTCTTATCGCATTCTATCTGTTATTCCAAATCAGATCTTATTTCAAATAATCGAAGTTATTGTTAACGATTAGGCGGTATTTAAAGCAATTATGTTGCTTACATGATTGGAAATTGCGCATCTTGAGATGTTGGTTTTCTTTTATAAAAGTATCGCCAATATCGTTGTTAAAAGTTTTAAACAATTATTTTGACCACCGTGCAAAAATTCCAGTTGAAAGAAGGCGTTTAGCAGATTTCTCCTCAAGAGCTAGCTCTCCAACTTCAACAGTTCCTTTTAAATCCCCAACATAATCCGCAAGAACATTCTCAAGCATAAGAGCTGATGAAGAAATAGCGTATGCATTAATAAGGATAAAGGATGGATTTTCTGACAGAATCGACCGACAAAGAGAAAGCAATGTAGGGAATGATTCATTGAAATCCCATTTTTCGCCTGTGGGCCCATGACCATAAACTGGAGGATCCATAATTATGCCATCATATTTAACTCCACGCTTTACTTCACGCTGAACAAATTTCACTGCATCATCAAGAATCCAACGAATTGGCTTGGAGTTCAGTCCCGATGCATCCTGATTCTCTCGAGCCCACCCAATTGTCGGACGTGATGCATCAACATGTGTAACGCTTGCTCCTCCAACTGCGCTGACAAGACTTGCAATTCCTGTATAACCAAATAAATTCAAGACCCGAAGATTGGTATCAGAATTAGATGAAGAGTTATTATTTCGCTGCTGGTTTTGTCTCTTCAAACTTGAAAAAACCATAACTGATGAAATCCATTCCCACTGCAATGTCTGTTCAGGAAAAATACCTGTATGTTTGAAAGGGGAGAGTTTGGCGTAAAAAGAGATATCTTTATATTTGAGAAGCCACTTATCAGGGATGTGTGTGCGGACAACCCATTCTTTTTTACCTGCATCAAACTCTGCATCTGCTTTTTGCCATTCACTAATAGATAACCGTGGTTTCCAAATAATTTGTGGATCCGGACGAACAAGACGATACTTTCCAAAGCGTTCAAAGCGCTTACCGTCGCCACTATCCAGTAGCTCGTAATCTTCCCACCCAGGAGTTGATAAAATCCTCATCCAACAATTATAGCAAATTAAATTATGTTATCTTTTTAACTGTATATGAAACACTCCCAGACGGCGTCTGAATCTCTACTTCATCTCCAACTTTTTTCCCTTCCACAGCTTTCCCAATAGGTGAAAGGAGAGACAACTTTTTTTCACTCGGATTTGCTTCAAGATCCCCAACAAATTGATACGTCATTTCACGATCTTCATTGGCAAGTGTTACAGTACTACCAATAACAACAGTCTCTGATTCTCCTTCTTCGATAATTTTGGCTGTTTTTATATTGTATGAGAGATGCATCAGACGTGAGTCCATGGTACGTAGCTTTGCTTTTGAAGCTTGATAATATCCATTTTCTTTAAGATCGCCAAGATCACGAGCCTTTTGTACATCAATAAGCACACCGGGCCGTTCTGCTTTCAATTGAGCATACTCTTCTTTTAGCTTCTCATAACCCGCTTTGGTAAAACGCATTCTGGGCATATTGGAAATTGGACGTCTTTGCATAGCTGTATTATATACTAAACTATTTATTTTGTGGGCGGTTATATATGCCGATCAATTCTGCTTGTTCTATGATATGTCCTTGCATCTTTTCAATCACCATTTCTTTTGTAGCTTTTGTCGGCTCGGGGAAGGTAAGTCGAGTATCTAGTGCATACAGTCGGAATTGATAATGATGTGCTTTATCAGGTGGACATACAGCAGTATACTGTGCTTTCCCTATGCCATTTAGCCCTTGTGTCCCCGCAGGAGTGCTATTCTCGGCGATCTCGGTTGTCGTGGGATCGATATTATAAATAGTCCAGTGGTCAAAGATGCCATCAGGCTTGAGATTCTTCGGTACATCATGATCATCCATAAGCATAACAAGACTTTTTGCGTTTTTTGGCACATTGGAAAATGTCAGAGGAGGATTAATGCCTTTTCCATCACAAGTGTATTTGGGAGGGATTAATGAATTATTCTGAAACGCGCCACTAGTAATTGTCATATGATTTTGTATTTGTCTGGTTATTGTAACAGAGGAATTCTTATGAATTGATGTATGTTCTGTAACAGGTTTTTGGGAACTTGAGGATATAAAATATATCCCAAAAACAATAATTAATAAAATAAACAAAATGATAATATATTTTTTACTCATTACTTCATTTAGTATACTACATCCACGAAATATAATCTCATAGTTAAATTAAGTCTTGAAAAATATTTTCTAAAACTATATAGTTGGTTTTTATGGACGGCGAAGAACGACAAGAAAGTACACCACAGAGAACAAACGGCAGTGGAGCAGGAAAGACAATTGGTGTTATTGCAATTATTATCATCCTTGCAATCGCAGGACTCGTCTACGAATCACAAGCCAAACAAAAGACCCCAACCCAAACGGCAGTTGCTCCTGAGAAAAAAATTAGTGCAGCGCCTGCAAGCCCAACCACAACTGCTACTATGTCTGCGTCCAAATCCGCATCCAAAAGCACATACAAGGACGGTACTTACACAGCTGAAGGGGATTATATTACACACGTAGGACATAAAAAAATTGGTGTAACAATTACACTCAAAAATGATATTATTACAAGTGCAGATGTCAAAAATGAAGCAGACGACCCAGACTCAACTCAATACCAGGACTCATTTATTAGCGGATACAAACCAATGGTAGTTGGAAAGGATATCTCAACTATCCACTTAACGAAAGTTGCTCAATCATCATTGACACCAAATGGTTTTAACGCCGCTCTTAAGACAATAGAACAGCAGGCAAAATCATAAGTCTCTCTCATGCAGACAACCTCACTCGCTTTCGAAGCAATCGGAACTCATTGGCAAATAGATATCCCACAAGATACTAGTCCTATGCATCGAGATTATTTTTTAAATGAAATAGTTACGGTCATTGAAGATTTTGACAAAACATATTCACGGTTTCGGATAGATTCACTCGTTACACAAATATTTCAAAAAAAAGGCACATATCGTTTGCCAGACAATGCACAGGAATTATTCAGACTATATCGTGAACTTTATGACATTACTAATCACGCAGTGACTCCACTTATCGGTCAAGTGCTCGTCGAAGCAGGATATGACGCGACATATTCTCTCAAACCCAAAAAACTTCACAAACCACCACAATGGGATGACGTAATCGACTATAATTATCCAAATCTTACAGTTAAGAAACCTGCACTTCTTGATTTTGGAGCAGCAGGCAAAGGATATCTTATTGATCTGGTCGCAGAAGTATTGAAAAAACATAACCTTGCATATTTTTGTGTAGACGCAGGAGGAGATATGAGTTATTACAACACAGGGAATGAAAAACTTAGAGTCGGTCTTGAACATCCAGATAATCCGAAAGAGATTATCGGTATAGTAGAGATTCATAATCAAAGTATCTGCGGATCAGCAGGAAATAGACGTAAATGGGGGGAATTCCATCACATTATCGATCCTGAAACACTTTCTTCCGTTCACAAAGTTAAAGCAGTGTGGGTGGTGGCAGAGACAGGCTTGCTCGCAGATGGAATAGCCACCTGCCTTTTCTTTACACCTGCAAAGAAACTTCTTAAGAAATATAATTTTTCTTATACGCTGATCTATGAAAACAATTCAATAGAGTTCTCCAAAGACTTCCCTGCAAAAATATTTTAATCACAAGCTCACCAAGCACGTTTGAGACACTTAATAGCACTGTCGAAACAAATATTTACGCACCGACACTTAGTCAATTAATGAAGCATGGACAATGGTTCTCAGCAGAGGGACAAAAACAACCGTTTAATTTTTGATGAGCGGGCGATGGGAATCGGACCCACTGCCTTCTCCTTGGCAAGGAGACGTTCTACCAGTGAACTACGCCCGCTTTTTACTGAGGGCTGTACTCCAAGGAATGCGCCCGCATAGTATGGATTGTACCAAGTTTTCGCCTGTATCTCAAGTACAAGTAGATTTCACTCAAATCCACTTGACATTTAGACTGATTTGGCGGCATAATGTGTGAGTTCTATGTTTAGGGGATTGCTATCCGATTTTTATCAAATTATTAGACCTTCATATCAACCAGACACATTCCAGCCCTATTTATTAATGACAATAACTATTATCGTGTTTACAGTCGTTGTGTATGGATTTCAGCTTTTCATGACCAATATTCATACCTATGCACAAAACCCGCTTACATTTCATGATAGTGTTTTGCAATCGGAAGACTGTAAAATTTTTAATGGGACAACTCTCAAATCTCTTTGTCGAGGACTTACCGATAGCGACAAAATAAGTTACAAACCTCAGAGGTTGCTCTCATTTGAACAAGATGAACAAAGAGCTGTAAAATGATCTGCGGCATTGTCCCAGCTTAGGTCTTGGACATTTTGCTCAACTGATTTACTTACTTTTTTATATTCCTCGTCATTACACAAAAGTGCAGTTACTCGTTTTGCCAAACCAATTGGATTATTAGCTGAAGTAATCAAATTAGCATGCTTCTTATCAATAAGACGTGATACTCCTGTTACATCAGTGGTGATAACAGGTACGCCACAGGCCATCGCCTCAACTGCTGTAATGCCAAATGATTCATAATGAGACGGCATCACCATCACATCTGCTGCATTATAATAATGTGGAAGCTCCTCAGGATCTTTTCTCCCAACAAATTTTACAGAATTATGGATATCCAACACTTCTCGAATTTCAGAAAGTTTTTTAAGTTCAGGAGGCCATTCTTCAGCATCATTTGAAATATCTCCACCAACAATCCACACACATATATTTAATTTAGGATCTATACCTTTAATAATTTTCAACGCATAGAGAAGCACATCAATGCCCTTAAGTGGTTCAATCCTTCCGACAAAAAGAATCATTTTATTATCAGGATTTGCGCCGACTGTTTTCTTTGCCGCAACCTTATCTGATGGTTTAAATAGGTCTAAATTAACTCCAGGTGTCAGTACAGCAATTTTTTCTGGATCCCCATCATAGAGATAATGAACATATTGGGAATCAGTCTCACTCGTTGAGATGATTTGATCAGCCTCTTTGACCAACATCAGCTCGGTTTCAATTCGTTCATTGCTTTCACGTTCTTCATCGCTACGTGCAACTAAATTTTTCATAAGCCCAAGCGTATGGAAGGTCATTACAAGCGGTATCCCAAATTTTTTCTTGATATCAACTCCAATAATCCCAGAAAGGAAATAATGACAACTTACAATCTTATATCTTATTCCTTCTTTCTCAACAAACTTATAAAAATGAGTAAGGAATTCAGGGATATAAAGTTCAATCGATTTTTTTGAAAGAGGTTCTTGAGGACCAGCTGGCATATGGATAACGCGAAGATGTTCATTTACCTGAACGACACGCGGACTGATCTCTGACTGAGATCTGGTAAAAATATCGAGATAATATCCTTTTCTGGCGAGTGCTTTGGATAGTTCCAGAACATAGATATTCATGCCACCAATCTCAGCATCGGTTTCATCAGAAAGGGGACAAGTATGATAGGAAATAACAGCAAAACGTTTGGCATTCATACGACCATTATACTATAATTGCGACAGAGAAGATGATAACTACTTTATATTTAGTCCGACATGGTGAGGTTTATAATCCTGAAGGCATTCTTTATGGCAGACTTCCAAACTTCGGTCTCTCAGATCGAGGCAAAACGGAACTTACAAAAACAGCCGAATTTTTAAAAGACACAGATATTTCACACATTTATTCGAGTCCACTTAAGCGTGCAATGGAATCAGCAGGGATTATAAAAGAGAGACTTAATTTGCCGGAGATTTGTATCACTGAGGAGATTATTGAAGTAGAGACATCATATCAAGGCCAAAAATTCGCAGATCTTGATGCGCTACAATCAGAAGTATACCTTAAGCCTCTTAGTCCAAGCGATGAAACCATCGAGCAAATCGCAGAAAGGATGAAGCATTTTCTTAAGGAAATTCTTGAAAATCACACCGGACAAACTACTGTAGCAGTCAGCCACGGAGATCCACTAGTTATTTTAAAAACTATTATTCAAAAAAAACAGCTTACATTTGAGACATTCAAAACCAATGACTATAGTCAACATGGCGAAGTCTATGAATTTATAGCAGAAAACAATGATCTATCAGTCAAAAGCGTTTTCAAGCCATAATTTTTTGATATACTTACACCATGAAACTTTATAATACACTCACAAGAAAAGTTGAAACGTTTACTCCGTATGATAAAAATAACGTCAAACTCTATGTCTGCGGCATTACACCATACGACACCACACATCTCGGACATGCATTTACGTATACAACATTTGATATCCTCTACCGTTTCCTTGAATGGAAAAAATACAAAATAAATTATACTCAAAATGTCACAGATATTGATGATGATATTCTCAAACGCGCCAAAAAAGTAGGGGAGGACTGGAAAAAATTGGGCGAGTTCTGGACCAATAAATATACCACTGACATGAAATCTCTCCACAATACCCCGCCGACTCACTATGTCAAAGCTACAGAAACAATACCTACTATTATAGAATTAATTGCGAAACTTGTTGCAGATGACTATGCTTATGAAAAGAATGGCAATGTATACTTTGATGTAACCCGCGATCCTGAATACGGCAAACTTTCTAAATATTCCCGCGACCAAATGATACAACTTTCAACAGAACGTGGTGCTGATCCAAATGATCCTAATAAAAAAGATCCACTCGACTTTATTATGTGGCAGAAAAGTAAAGAGGATGAACCAAGTTGGGATAGCCCTTGGGGTAAAGGCAGACCAGGATGGCATATTGAATGTTCAGCAATGGCTTACAAATACCTTGACAAAAAGATTGACATACATGGGGGTGGAAGCGATCTTAGATATCCTCATCATGAGAGTGAAATTGCCCAATCAGAAGCGTTTACTGATGAGAAACCTTTTTCTCAATTTTGGATGCATACCGGCACAGTTATGTAT
Source organism: Saccharimonadales bacterium (SeqCode) (assembly GCA_035479415.1). GTDB lineage: Bacteria > Patescibacteriota > Microgenomatia > Levybacterales > UBA12049 > JACDET01. Next base: position 66,396 of record DATIIS010000022.1, on the reverse strand, counting down.
GATGGAGAGAAGATGTCTAAATCACTTGGGAATTTGGTGTTAGTTTCTGATTTATTAAAGACATATACACCAAATGCTATTCGTTACCTGTTGCTTTTACATCACTACCGCAAACCCTGGGAATACTATCAGGAAGAACTCGACCAAGCACAAAAGACTATCAAGTCTATTGAAAACAAACTCAAGTCATTGCCAGAATCTTCAGATGAAGGAACCAAACTCTTAGAAAAATTCTCAGCCGCAATGGAAAATGATCTTGATACTCCACATTCCTTGGAAATTCTTAATGAAGCGCTAGAAAATCGAGAAGCGAATGCAACTAAAAAGATGATGAAGGTATTGGGATTTACTCTCTAATTTTTCCCTGAACGAACGCAGTGAGTCGAAGGGCAACTATGAAGAAAGTATGGAAATGGTATGTTTATATACTGGAATGCGTCGATGGTAGTTACTACACCGGTAGGACTTGGAAAACGGAATTAAGATATAATCAGCATATCTCAGGTTTGGGAGGGAACTATACGGCCAAACACGGAGTTAAGAGACTTGCTTACATTGAAGAATTTGATAATTTTGAAGAAGCTATCTTAAGAGAAATTCAAATAAAAGGCTGGACGAGAATTAAAAAAGAAAAACTAATAAAAGGCGAATGGTCAAAAAACTGGTAAAACTTATCTTCCCTGAGTGGAATAAATCGAAGGTTTCATGCCTTCGACTTCGCTCAGGCAAAATATATCTCCATAAACCATCTTGTTATTTATAAACACTTACAGTCAATGCATCATTTGCATACCTAAATACAAACTTCACAGGTTTATTAAAGGTATTTTCAACATATAAATTTTGAGCTTCATTAGCAGCTGTCTCACCAGGAGCATCATAGATAGCTGTTCCATATTTTGGATCAATATCAGGAATCTTCGCAAAATCGTGACGTGTCGGTGCAACAACCTCAAGTCCAGCATCACGCGCGACCCAATTAATAAGCGTTGCAAAATGGCAAACTCCATCTCCATACAAATCACCATCGTATTCAAATCCTTCGGAAGCCGAGAAATGAGCATTGGTTGTAATGATTTTTTTACCTACAAACTCCGGTAACACATCATCATGGAAAGCAAATACTTCACCAGGCTGAAGGGTAAATTCGTAAGTTGTAGGTTTGCGAACAGTATCCCAATTAACCTGACTTGCATTTTTGACAGAACCCGACATATACGAGAGCGTCAAAAGGATGTTATCACGAAAAACTGTATTAACTGAAGGCACAGGGTATCGATCAGCAAGTGACATAGTATGCTCAGCAATGAGCTGTCCTTCTGACTGTTCTTGCACGGAAGACATACCATTTAACGTTGAACTAAACGCTTGGGTTTGAGCTGAACCAATGGCCAGCGCAAAGGGAACTAAAATAAGAATTTTCTTAAATGTATTAATCATAATAGAAGGTCAGAAATAGACCTATAGTTGCGTATTATACAAAACTATGGGATATTTGTCAAGTCCTATGGGATACTTTTTGAGGCTATGCTTGAGAAATTCCAATTCTGAAACTAAGTTTAAACTGAACTAAATGCGAGCTTTAGAATAAAGCTCTTAATAACTGAAATAAACCATTATTGTCAGCATTACTGCCCGCAGCGTCGGAAGATAAATTAAATGCGAGCGCTGAAACAAAGCGCGTAGATAAAGCGAAAAATAAACATTTAGGCGACCGTTCACTGCAAGAAAGTTTTTTGGTTCTTTTGTACACACAAAAGAACAGAAAAGAGGCTTAGATCATCCCTTGTGCATGCATCTTTCGAGCACAGCCAGGGAACTGGTTATAGATACTTGAACGTTGTAGGAGCTGCTTCACAGCAGCAATTTGTACATCAATAGGCGCAAGATCAGCTCGTTCATACCCAGTATTCATACTTTTCCATGTTCCATATGAGAACTGAAAAGCTCCATAGTATCCATTTCCAGTGTTTTTGGTAGGATCCATTCCAGCCTCACAACTACCCAAAGAGGTAATTGCGGCATCAGAGATCGATGAAGGGACTGTTGATATAAGAGATGGCGTCTGAACAGCGATCGTAGGCGTAGGTGTGCTTGTAACAGCCACAGTAGGTAAAGGAGTAATTGTAGGATCTTGTATAGTAGCCTCAGCAGCTATTGTAGGAAGCGTTGTAGGCAAAGCTACTTGAGTAGTTTGGGTTTGCTGATCTGATAGCATTTCAGGCTGGGTAGGTTTGTTAACAGGAATTTTAATTAGTCTTCCTTGTTCGAGATTGGTTGGATCTGAAATCCATGTATTATTATTCCACAATGTTGTCCAGTAATCTGAAGATCCATAATAAGAAGCTGCAATTGACTCCAATGTCTCGTTTTTTGCCACAGTATGGCTCACATAGTCCTCTTCTGGGAGGACCTGTGTAAATACTACCTGAGGAGTTGAAGCATTTGCAGGTTGAGAGGGCTTTACAAACGTAAGTTGCGCGGACAATGCTGATAATAGAATTGTCTGTAACATAGTAATAAAAAAATCAACCACGCGAATGGTTGATTTAGTATCTGGGTAGTATATACTATTTAAAGCGACTTGTCAACCCTATAGTAATTAATAAGGCGTTTTTGAAGCTTATTTGTGCTGACTACTAGACGATGTTCAAACGTATTAGCAAAACTGAAACTTCGGAACATGAGTTTATAAAATACGCTTTATTAGATAAGCTATGATTGTAATTTTGCACATATTGAACTTTTGCTTTCAAATTAAAAACACTATCATAATATATTTATATGGATGTGATTTTTAGCCAATACAAAGCTTTGAAAAAAGAAACTACAACTATTGTCAGGAGCGATCTTAATAGGTCATTACTTGGAAGATTTAATCAAAATTATTAAGAAGTAAATCCTTAGAAACTTTATGGACGGCTCCCTTGGAGAGAAAGCAAATTATCCAAATTTTTTTGCTAGAAGATGCTCCTTTAATAGTCTCTCATCAAATAATTTTTATCTTATCTTAATTCACGAAGATTTCAAATAAAGCATCATTCACCCTTCTGATAAGACTTTTTCGTCTTGAATCTAGCGTGCTATCAGGGTCTTCCATCTCACTTATACCTGAAATATTCATAAGACTCTCATCCAATTCACCACCAGGAGCTATGGTCATTCTAACCAACGATGCAAGAAGTTTAAGAGCTTCTCGCTGCTCTTCACGTAATAAGTCATACTGATCAATATCGGCTATCCTTCGGTTTTCTAACATTGACTGATGGAAACCACCACTAGTTACATCTTCAGCACCAACAATAGAATGTAAGCCTCCTACTAATGCTTTCATCACCTCATCCTGAGTATCTGCCTGTACTAACTCATCAAATTTAGGAAGCGATGCAGCAGCGGTTCTACTATTTGTAAATTCTCTTGCCTGTGTTTGTGTATATGTCACATACCCTGTAAGATCTATTTTTAAACAGTCACCAGTTGCTGAGTTAGTAAAAGCAACTTCTGCAGGTCCATCCATAGATGTATATTGAGTAGATGTATCACCTAACACTTTTTCTCCTATGGATCTGGCTGTTTGCAAATTTAATATTTGATCTTCATCGTTATTGACAAATAAAGGATCTACAACACCATCAGCATTTATACCAACTTCAACCGTTACAGTACGAGTATTACCTAAATTTCCATATCCTGAATCCTTCCAGTAAAGGCTCCCATCAGCTTCTATTACAGTAATTGTATTTGTATCTCTCCAATCTGTACCAACAGATATAGATGAAGCGATATCTACAGTGTTCGGAGGAATACTGTCAGGATCAATAGCAAACGAACCCAATGGGCTGGCGGCTGCAGAAAGACCAAGATTAACTCTCATTCCCACATTTGAAACAACCCTCCTAAGACTTAATGGTTCTGCCAAATGACTACCAATAGTCCCACCTTCGATATGGGATAAACGAGTAATAGGTGAAGAAAGCACTAATTGCCTTGCACTTTCAGAAACGTGTGCTTGTTGTTCTGAGTTAACGACATAACGGTGAAGTGTTGGAAGACCTAATCTACCAAGATACTCATTCGCATTTTGAGGAATAGACAGTGCATGTTCAGGAACAGATGGCAAAGCCATCAAAGCTCCTTTATTTCTTTCTAGTCCTCCTTGAGATCTCCGGAATTTCGTAAAATTCAATAGTCTCTCTGGTAACATATTTCCGCAGTATACCCCAAAATAGACCTATAGTCAATATTGGCTGAGATATCTATCTACCTAAAAGCAGGAAGACTCTTATGCAAAGTTCAAAAACGCGGCTTAGTTTGTGCTGAGGCGCAGAGTCGAACTGCGATCTGATGTTCTTCAGACACCCGCCGTGACCACCTTGGCTACCTCAGCAAATAGAACATCTTTGTGCCTTAAATTATACCAAAAACCAATATGCTTATCTAGTAGCTGCAAATAAGAACAATTATGAGATACGCAGTGTTACAGTAAATACTTTTCGAGAGCTATCTACTACTCTTAATGTAATTAAGCCTGATTTTGCCATATGATATACAGCGTCATAGGTGCCATAATTTGAATCATAATTGAGTGGTTCAGTATTGGTGAGCATTGAAGAATCACTCATAGTTACTGTATAAGTATTTGATGAGGGAAGATGAATTTGTAGTGCAACTATATCATTCTTACTGACTGAGATAGCTTTCCCATCTGAGTCATTGGTAATCACTATATCTTTAGGGACAGCTTGATAGGGGAGATGTAACTGAATATCACTTTTACCAGTCGCGTACTTTTGCAGTACATACGCTGCTGGATAGAGAGTATTTGCGTTATTTGCAAGAATATCCCAGCCATCAGGGAAGGGTAGTCCTCTTGGATAAAGCACATACGCAGCTGAACCGATGATATGAATTTTCTGAACTTCATTAAGCGCGTTGTAGAATCCATCATATGTATTTGCCTGCAATTCTTTACTTCCAAGCGTGTTTTGATCAGTAATTGCATCTCCATCTGCGCTACCAAATTCCTCAACCAGAACAGGTTTATTTTTAAGATATTTTTGATTTTGCTTAAAGAAATTCTGTGTATAAGTAAAAGCATCAGGATATATGCCATTTACTGGTTGATCAAACCCGTAAAGATGAACTGCGTAAAAATCTACGATGTTTGAGAGAAGGGACACATCTCGTGGATCATTCCAGCGAAGAGCTTCATTACCATTAGCATCTGTATGCCCGAGATCAACTTTCCATCCACCGACAGTTACCGGCAATTGAGGATATTTTGTTTTGATAATTTGTCTGGCTTGCTGAAGTTTTGTGAGATTTTCACTAGTTAAGATCGGCTCATTTTTAAGATCAATTGCATATACATTTGTGTGTGATCCCAGATCAGGATCGATAACCATTTGTTTTACAAGCTCAAGATACCTATCAGTAAGAATCGAAGAAGTAAGCTGAGGATCGTTGCTGTTAGCCTCAATAAGTATCACTGCTTTTATCCCATGAGCTGCCATTTTGTTAAGCACAGTATCCCATTGTTCTTTAGTATAAATAAGAGTACCACCATTCATATCGTATGTTTGTCCAACTCCAGTTATACGAAACATCCGTATTCCTAAATGAGATGCAATATCTATAAAATCCTGCCCTTCTGAATTGGTGACATAATTTTTTGAACCAGGGATAAGTTGGCTCATATCAACATTGACACCATAATACATGTTTTGTTGAATTGCTGATTTGTGTACTGAATTAAGTGAAAAAAAAGTATGATTCTTATAAAAGATAAGCGCTCCGACAAATAAAATGAAAATAAATAAAACAAAAAATAATTTTTTCATAAAGCGAGACTATTATAACGTATTTTTATATAAAACCAAAACTAAAAAATAACTATCAAATAAGCTTTATTTATAGACTAAATTGACAAGTACTCTTTTGACAATAGACTAGCTATGGGATATAATTATTTTCCAAATAATGAAGCCTTTAAAAATACTTTTTGTCACCATGGATTATCCACCATCCATCGGAGGCATTCAAACATTTACCTTTGACCTCTATAATGCTTTACGTGAACATGGTCATACTATCAAAATTCTTAATTTCGACGGCCGTAATAAAAAAAATGATTCTGTACTTTCTCTTTCTGATTTTTTCTATACCCCGGCAACCAACAATTCCTATTATTCACTGATAAAAATTTTAAATCCTTTCCTATTTCTCGAACCGGGAGGTTATCGTGATTTTGTGTTTAGCAATATGATTTATCGAATAACTCAAAAAACTGCTCAAACATTTAAACCTGATCTCATTCATATAATGAAAAATTCATTATATGCATCTGTTTTTAATTCGAAAATACCATTTGTTGTCAGTTGTCATATGGGAGCAGAAGATATATTTGATGAATATCCAATACATTATTCACTGAAGAATGCAAAACGCATTCATTTTGTCAGCAAGTTTATAAAATCTTTAGCTCTAAGAATTGAAAAACGATTAGATAAAGATACAACAATTATTTATAACTCTATAAATCTTAAACAATTCGAAAAGATAAGAACAAATAAGAAAAAACAAATAATTACAATTTCTCGATTGGTAAAAAGTAAAAATATCGATACTCTTATTAAAGCCTTTGCGCTATTTTCTGAGAAAAATAAAGATTATAGATATGTCATTGTTGGTGATGGGCCGGAAATTAAAAATCTCAAAAATTTAACAAAAAAGCTTGAACTAACGAATGTAATTTTTAAAGGAAAAATTAAAAATGCAGAGAAAAAAATAAAATTACTTAAAGAATCTGACATTTTTCTGCTTTGTCCTGAAACAAAAAACAAAATTGAAGAAGCATTTGGCATGGTTTATATTGAAGCTCAAGCTGCTGGTTTGCCTATTATTTGCTCAAATACAGGTGGGATATTAGAGGCTGTTGGACAGTCAGGAATTGTTATTAAAGATGAAAAAAGTGTAAATGAAATATCAGAAGCTCTGATAAGACTAATAGCGAACAAAAATACTTATATGAAACTTGTACATGAGGGACAAAAAAGAATTAAGGTGTTTGACAAAAAAATGTGGATTCAATCATTTTTAAATTTTTACAATTATGCTTTATCTAAAAATCATTGAACTTCCATTATTATAAATAATATTTTTATTTTGTTCTAAAAACATAAGTGGGTAGGTATATGTAATAGGATTTATATTATTAACTGTCTCATCTTCTCTCAATTTAGTAACATTGGTAACATCTGAATAAACATAAGAATCTTTTTGAATAATTTTTGGTATTACTATTGGTTGAACATCATCCATCTCTCCAAAAGATACAAGTCTTAGCGTTGCAACATCATCTGCATATACAGGAAGAGTCATATCACGATATTGCCCCAGCCATTGTGCAGATGCAATTTCCTGTGAATGAGTATAAAATTTATCGTAATCGTCTCCATAGTTAAAAAGTTGCATTGACGCATTTCCTCCAAAAAATGCAGATAGAAAACTTGATGTATATAGAAAATAAACCACAAGTATACTCCCCATTATATATTCACGTTTTTGAAGTTTAAGAAATTTCATCAGAAATATTCCACCATAAAAAACAGAAGGAGATACGATAATAAGCACCTGCATATAAAGACGTGTCAAATTGTACGCGACAGAAAGCGGCGGAATGAGAATAAGAAGAAATACACTCACCAAACTAATAATCAAAATATACACATACTCAATTTCATAGTACAACAATGGAAATCTTTTAGAAACAAAATAGACGCCACCAATAAGAACAAGTACTTTGCAAACTAAACTTATGAGATTAAAAAACATCATTATTTCAGGATCAATTGGCGTATTAACAATTGGAGGCGCGATTGCTTTACTTTGTACTACAACGGGATGGTATTGAGAATATGCATCTGCACTGTAATATGTATTTGCTGGAGCAACAAGAGAAGGATTAATATACTTGTTAACGTCTCGCTGAGTTACTGTACTATTTGTTGATGTAAATATTGAAAGGGCTCCTGAGACTTCGGGACTTTTTAAATCACTATTAAACAATCGCGTTGTTGTATTTATTGATGAAAGTACAATACCGGAAATCTGGGTTTTAAATTCTGCATATTGTCCATACCATATAAAAGTTAGAAGTAATAATACAATAGGGAAGAGTATACTCAATTTCTTTTTATAAAGATAAACTGCAGGATAAAAAGTATTGGTTTTTGTTAGTTTTAAAAATACTGCAATCCTTTCCCAGTAAACAACTAATAATTCAAGTAGTATAGTTGCTATAAAAAGGACAATAGCAACAAGACTTGTTGAATAATGTGAAAAAACCATTGCAATACCAAAAAAATAAAGTAATATATTTTTCTTTAAAGGTGAGAATTGTTTGGAGAATAACGTATAAATACAAATACTAAAAAACAAAAATGCAATTTCTTGACGGATAACTGCCGGCATAGGTTGGATAAAGAATGGTTGTGCTATGTAAAAAAAGGCACTAAGGAATGCATATCTTTTGGGCATCAATTTTTGATACATCAGATACATAATCAATGGCACTAAAGCAAAGAGGATTTGAAAATAAAATTTAAAGATATATTCATCATTGCCTCCAATGAAAATACTATAAATTGTAGGCAAAATTGTAATACTCAAACACGTATTGTAATCCTGCTGTATATTAACAATATCCCAATGTGCAAACGTTTTTGTTAGTTGAAAAACTTCATACTCTTGATTGATATCCCATCCGGATATATGAAAACTTCTCATTGAAAACATGAGTAGTATCGAAATTCCAAGAAGAAAAATTGAGTAAGGGTAAAAAGATAAAGGAACTTTTTTTTGTAATACTCCTAATATAAAAATTGATACACCAACAACACCCAACATAAAAACTGTAATTAAGTTTGTTCCATTTAGATTTAAAATTAGAGCACCCAAAGTACTTAAAAAAACAATTATAATTGGTATTAAGAAAAGTAAAAAATTATTTAAAGAAGAGGGAATATAGTTAAATTCAAATTGTCTAAATTTATGTTTTTTGTATGCAAAGTATAATAAAATACTATTTGCTAAAATAAAACTAATTGTGACGGGATAAAATGAAAGTGGATGCGTTATATCTAAAAAAGGAAAAAAAGCGTTAATAAGTAAACCACTAAATATTTGATATGCAACACTGGCAGCCATACTATAAATAAAAGCATCACTCCTTGACATCTTTCCCTTAGATAAGATTGTTATACCTAAATATCCTGGTAAAAAGCTAGCTATTGCAAAAGGGTATATTCCTAAAAAGGCTGGAAGTCTACTCTGAAAAATTTCAAAGAGAGCAAAAAAGACCAAGCTTAAAGATAAGGCAGTATATAAAAGATTTTTAGTAATTGTTATCATAAAAAAAGTTTTTATTATTTATTTTAGAAATGAGTATTTTTCTCTCAAAAAAAGCACTTGGAGAAATTTTTAAAAATTCTATAAATGCTTTTCCCGTTAAATAAAGAATAAAAATGAATCCCTTATCTGTTATTTTCTCTTCATGATAAAAAAGTTTTCTTATTTTGTAAGATAAAGGTTTTGACTTATCATATCCATTTATTTGAGCATCAAAAAGATTAAAGTTAAAAAAACCACAAGCAAGTAATTGAAGGATATTTTGCACTCTAAAAGCATGATCAAAAGCTTGTAATTTAAATCCATAAAATTTAATAAATCCATAAAAAGAATTTCTGAGTTCAAGAAAATATCTATCTTCACGAAACTTTTTCTTATTTGTTTTGTGGACAATAACGGCTTCTTTTACAAAAGCACAAGTAAGACCTACAAGAAAACAGCGCAAGAAGAAATCTGTATCTTCACAATAAATTTTTAGATTTTCATCAAAAAGATTATTATTTAATCGAGAGAGTCCTTCTTTAGTAATTATGAAACAAGGGCTTATGAGAAGATATTTTTCATCAGACAAATTGTTGGGATACATAACACCACCATTTTCATAAATCATATACGGAAAAACTATTTGATTTTTTTCTAACTTTTCCAACATATTGCGTAATGCATTTTTCTCCATAACAACATCTGAATCTATAAGTAGTACTAGATCTCCCTTTGCAGCTCTCATACCTACGTTTCTTGAAAGTGCAGCGCCACTATTTTTCTTATTTTTTAAAATGCGTATTTTGTTTTTATATTTATTTTTTAAAAATAAGACAGTATCATCTGTTGAACAATCATCAATAATTAATACTTCTTTAAAAGGAATTTTTTGTTTCCACAAACTTTCAATAGTTTTTGCAATTGTCGATCGGGCGTTAAAACATGGAATAATTACTGAAATACTTTTCATACTTTAAGAAGTTAGAGAGGTTAGAATTCCCAAAATATTCCAACTATTTATTTAATAAATCATAGTGTGTATACATTCTTAAGACGAGATATCATTGCATCCCACGTATAACGATTGGCAACATCAATACAATCTTTACTGTCTATATCACTTTTTAAAAAGAAATTAATTGCTTTAGTAATTTTATTTGTATCAAGTTCACATACTAATCCATTTTTACTATTTATAATAAATTCTTTTGCTGCATTTCCTGAATTATTTATTGTTACAACTGGAATACCACATGCATTAGCTTCAAGAAGAGCAATGCCAAATCCTTCTCGGATGGAAGGTGAGACAAAAACTTTTGAGGATTTCATATAAGAATATACTTCAGAATGATTATTGAGTGGTCCTAAAAAGGTTATATATTTTGTTATACCTAAAGCACTTGTTAATCTTTCAAGTTTTTCTTTTTCAGGACCATCACCGATGATAATACATTTAATTTCATTATATTTTTTTCTAAGAAGTGACACGGCATAAATCAACTGATCGACATTTTTAAAATCCATAAGTCTTCCCGCAAAAATAATATCGGTTTTTTTTGATTTTGCCTTAACCTTTTTTATTTCTTTTGTATCAATTCCATTAGCAATTATCCAAATTTTCTTTTTATAATTAAATTCATTTTTTAATCTGTTTGCAGTAATATTGGAGACACATATTATTTGATCTGGTAAAGATAAACTTATTTTTTCTATCCACGTGCCAATAATGCCTAATTTCCCCAAATAGTCATTCCAATAAGATTTCCCCCAAACTTCATGAACTGTGGATATTAATTTTTTCTTTTTCAAAATACAAATAATTTTTACTGGAAATAAAGAAAAATAGGGGAAACCACAACAATCAATAACATCAAAATCAATCCTTAACAATTTAAAACAATTTAATCCAAAAAATATTGCTTGAGACAAAGATCTTCTTCCAATTTTTGTATAAAGAGGTTTATTTTCACATAACCCATGATAATACATATTATTTTTTTTGATAACATTATTACCTTCCCAAAATTTCATTCCATAGAAATGAACTTCATGACCCTTTGCAGCAAACCTTTTCCCCACTTCGTAGTATCGTCTTTCAGCGCCACCTTTTACGTATGGGTAGATTACATCATAAACAATAGCAATTTTCATTTTTCTCATATAATTGGAAAAATTCGTTTTACCAAAAGTTGATAGATGTTCCCAATACCGTCTCGAATTGTATTTAATTTTTCTTCACCGGCACGGGTTCGATATTGGATGGGTACCTCAGCGCATTTAAATCCTTTAACAAACGCTTCTATCTTTAGCTCTTGAGAAAATGCCATTCCTGAAGATTTAACTTGCAACTTTTTCCAAATTTTTCTTTTAAATACCCACATGCCGGATTGTGAGTCATTAAAAGGTAAGTCAAATAATAATTTAAGAAGAGTAGTAAATACCCAATTACCAAACTGATGAGAAATACTCATAACTCCAGATGAAAGATTTGATAATCTATCGGTATTAATAAAGTCAATATTTTCATCTTCCATTCTTTTAATGATTTCTGGCAAGACACTGAATGGATAGGTTAGATCAGCATCTCCGGCAGCAATAATATCTCCGCTTGCATTCGCAAATCCTGCTTTGTAGGCGTTTCCATAGCCTCTAATTGGTTGAATAATAACAGTTGCATTATGTGTCCTGGCAATACGAACAGTATCATCACTTGACCCATTATCTATAACCAGAACTTCAACTGAATAACCCATCTTTTTAAAATCCGTAATTGGAATTTCAGCAAGCACTGCTCCAATTCCTAACTCTTCATTTAATGCTGGTATAACGACACTTATTTTTTTCATGATGCGTTCGGTAAATGTAACGTAATTTGTTGGTTGTTATTTAAGATAAGAACAGTAATTTTTCCATTAGAATAATCTTTAGTAACTGGGATACTTTCTACAAGAACTTTTGTTTGATTGTTCTCTACAAAAACATTGTTTTGTTTTAAAATAATTCTTTTACCATTTTTAGAAAAAATTATTTGATATGTATACGTTATGTCATTACTTTCAACATTATGAATTGCGAAACTAAACTTTAAATTATTTATAAGAAAAATGTTTTTTTTGACTGTTTGGGTTGGAGTAAAATATAATTCAGTATATGCCTCAGCATTCGCATAGGAGATATTTTTATTTGAACTCGATGCCAAAGATAGAAAATAGATAAATGAAAAAACAAAAAAAATTGTTAAAAGAAATACAGGAATGAGGAGCGAGTTCTTTTGGAGAATTTTGTTTAATTTGTTAAAGCTCATATTTTTAAAATAATTTATATGAGCAGTTTATTTATATCACATAGTATAGCGTAAATATATCTATTTATCAACACTTAGCTTATTAAAAGAGATAAAAATATTTAATTTGTCAGTAAATAATTACCCATAATAATTCTAGCGCAAGACAGTTAGGTAAATATTATTTATTTCATTAACTATTTCTTTCCAAGTAAATTTGGCTTTTATTAACTTTTTCCCATTCTTTATAAATCTATTAGATAAATCTTTATTTTTAAGAATTTCCAACAGTGCATTTGTTAATTTATCAGAATCTTTAGGAGGGATAACAATTCCACAGTTATACTTTTCTATATAATTTGCAAGTCCACAAACATTTGTAGTTACAACTGGAGTACCTGATGCAAGTGCTTCAATAAGTACAAGTCCAAAACCTTCTTGTTCCACTGAAGGCAAGACTAACACATCTGCTTGTGCATAGTACTTTGTTAATTCATCATGATTTATTTTTTTTATAAATTTAATATTTTTAATGTTTAATTTTTCTATTTTTGCATCTAATTCTTTTTTATAATCTCCCTCCCCAATAATATGCAGTTTAACTTTATATCCTTTTTTGTTTATTGAATTTACTGCCGAAACCAAATAATCCAAGCCTTTAATTTCTACTATTCTTCCTACATACAAAATTATTGGAATGTTATTTTTTCTCAATGTTGGTTTGAATTTATTTGGATCGACTCCATTAGGTATAAAAAATACATTTTTGTTCATATACATATCTTGATTATTTACAGTAATTATTTTTTTAAAACCTGATAGTGGGAGAAATAAACTTTCAATAATGCCTCGTAAATTAAATCTATTTTTTTGTGAGAATAATCCACAGTGAAAAGTAGTTACTTGGGGAATATTATAGAATCTGCAAGCAAAAGAAATTATAAAAGCCATGTCAATTGAATGACTGTGAACGACATCTGGTTTTATTTGTTTAAGCAATTTAAAAGAATAAAAGAAAAGTATAAAAAGTGAAATTATTCTTTTAATATTTATATCATCTAATTCGTTGTCATTAACGTGTATGCCAAATTTAAATATATACTCAGCATCAATAATAGTCTTATTATTTGATGTTAAAATAAATATGCTATTTTTATTTTTTATTTGATATTCTCTTAAGTTTTTGACAACGACAGCATCTCCACCAATTAATTCTGGATATTTTTTTGTCAGGTGTAAAATTTTCATATTTTCATTTTTGTTAATTCACTATTTGTTACAAACTCTATATCTTTATGTTCTGAAATATATGCGAGAACTCTTTCAAATTTTTCCCATTCATTCCATTTTTCTAAAACCCAAGAATGTCCCCAGAGATGATATACTCCACCATTTTTGACACAGTAATCAAATAAATATTTTGCTAGATATTCCCAATTTAAAAATTTTATTGTCTCAACTATATTTTTGTTGGACAACACAAAAAGGGCATGCATTTCTTTTATAAGGTTTGGCAAAGAAATTCTATGACACTCAATAGTTGTCGGCACTGTGAATTTATCTGAGGTTAAATTTGTACTATATTCAGTAACTGTCCGAGCCAAAAGAAAATTATTTTTTTTAACTAACTTAACAACATTTTTATTATAACTTCCATATGGATAACAAAATGCTGTAATCTTTTTACCGGTAATTTTTTCGAGATAAATTTTTGATTCACTAATTTCTTTTTCTGCTTCGTTCATAGATATCCGTGAGAGATGTGGGTGAGTCATTGTATGCGCACCAATTTCAAAGTCCTTACTTAAAGCTTTTATATCGGAATCTGTCAGAAGATCTGATTTGGGGAACTCTCTTTCTTGAGGAGAAACATAAAAGGTACCTTTAATATTGTATTTTTTTAAAAGTTGAGCCACTCTTTTATCCAGTTTGTGCCCATCATCCCAACTGGTTGTTACAATGATTCTTTTTTTCATAATCTATCCGGGATAGGCAACCGAACAGAAGAGGCCCATATAAGATATTTAAATTTTATAGTTAAGATGATGTAGTATACCTATTATTATCATAATTATCAATAATTGAATTTAAGAATTTCTAAATTTTTCTTTAAGAAAAACTTATTGCGAACAAAAGCTGTTGATGATAAAATGTCCTAAAGTAAAAATCTGCCTTTTATTATGGCAGACCAGACCAACACCACAACTAATTATTACTCACACATCCTCATCTTGGATGCACATACTCGTCAATCACTTGTCCTTACACGAAATTTAGGTAAAAAAAATATAACGATTGCTGCACTTACAACGTTTGAAAAAACAAATGTCCCAGTATTCCATTCAAAATGGTGTGATAAAAAAATCATTTCTCCTTTTAGTGAAGGAACAGATGAATATATATCTTTTCTTATTTCCTATTTAAAAAGTAATAAAGTAGACTTAATTATCCCATCTTCTGATGGAACAATAACAGCATTAAGTAAGCATCGAAAACGTATTGAAAAATATGCACCACTCGCACTCACCCAAGATAAAGCTCTCAAAATTGCATCCAATAAAGAAAAAACTCTCTCAATTGCAAAAAAAATTGGCATCAAAATTCCAAAAAGTATTTCGGTATTTAGTAAAACAGATATAAAAAATGCTCTGAAACTAACTGGACTTCCTGCTGTTGTCAAACCAAGTGAATCATGGGTTGATGACAAAAATAATTCTAAACGTTTATCATCAGTTCTCGTAACGACAGAAAAGGAAGCAATAAAAGAAGCCACTGATCTTTTAAAAGATGGAGGAAAAGTTATTGTTCAACAATATCTCAACGGTAGGAGGGAAGCGGTTAGCATGATTTATAGTAAAGGCAAAGTTTACGGAAAATTTGCTCAATGGGCAAAGAGAGTACAACCTCCGCTTGGTGGACAATCTATTTTACGACAAAGTATAAAAGTACCATCAGATATAGGTGACCAAGCAGAACAATTAATTAAAACCATACAACTAGATGGTTATTCAGAAACAGAATTTAGAAGAGACGATAAAGGGGTACCTTATCTTATGGAAATTAATCCTCGCTTATCGGCATCTGTGGAAATTGCAGTTGAAAGTGGAGTTGATTATCCTTTTCTTATTTATCAATTAGGACGAGGCAAAGCTATTAAGCAAACATTTCATTACAAAACAGGTAACTGGATGAGACATCTTGGAGGAGATATTATTACATCTCTTGAGGCCATAAAAAATTATGGAAAACCAGGAATATCATCTCCAGCAAAGACTATTATTGACTTCTTTGTTAGTTTTTTTACGCCTATATCTTATGACTATATCGATTTTGGTGATCCATTTCCAGCATTTTATGCTATAATAGGCTTCTTCCAAGGTCTCCCAGCCTTATATAGGAGTAGTCGAAACAAATAATATGAAAGCGGCAGAGACTAACGAAAAGAAAATAAACAAAATTTATGACACTGTAGTTGTTGGTGCAGGTCCATACGGACTCTCAATTGCAGCGCATCTTCAAGAAAAAGGACAAAACATTGCAGTTTTTGGTAAACCTCTTTACCTATGGAAAAATCATATGCCAAAAGGCATGTTGCTTAGATCTATCTGGTGGGCTAGTTTTCTTTCTGATCCACAAAGAAAATTTGATCTTGTGCAATACGGCAAAAAAAATAATATAAAAATTCCACATCCACTTCCAATGGATATGTTCTTAGATTATTCTTTGTGGTTCCAAAAAAATGTCCTTCCAAACGTTGATGAGACATATATCAACAATATTGTCAAAAAGGATGGCAATTTTGTTTTTACACTTGCTGATGGAAGAGAAATTCAAAGTAAAGCAGTGGTTATGGCATGTGGACTTGCATACTACGTACATATTCCTGACGAATTTACCAAACTTCCAAAAGAATTTGTTAGTCATACATATGATTATGGTGATTTTGAACACCTAAAAGGAAAAGATATTGTTATTGTTGGTGGCGGACAAAGTGCTTTGGAAACAGGCGCAATTATGCATGAAAATGGAATCAATATTGAAATTGTCATGAGAAAACAATTAAACTGGCTCAAACCTGATAACAGAGAAAGAGGAATGATCGAATGTCTCCGTACACCTGATGCAGGGATGGGAGCAGGTTGGATTAATAGAGCTCTGGAAGTCTCTCCTTACTTTTTCCAAAAATTGCCAAGAAAAGTAAAGGATTGGCATCTTAACGGACGTGGTAAGCACGGACCTGCAGGTTCATTCTGGCTCAAATCACGACTAGAAAAAGTAACTATCAATGAAAATGAACCCATTAAAGATGTCAAAGTTGAAGGTAAGAAAGTTGTTATTACTCTTAAATCTGGTAAAGTAGTGAAGGCCGATCACGTAATTCTTGCAACAGGATACAAAGCTGATTTAGATAAACTATATATGATTGATGAAAGTCTTAGACGTCAAATCAAAGTATATAAAGGCATGCCAGTCCTTAATGGTCATTTTGAAAGTACTATAAAAGATATGTATTTCGTTGGATACTCTTCACATATGAGTTTTGGACCACTATATAGATTTATCGTAGGGGCTCCTGCAACTGCAAAAAGAGTTGCTAAGGCAATCACAAAGAATAATTAAGTTTCAAACTAATTAAATTTTCCTAATAACGTATTTAAACCAGGTACTTCCTCAACTTTAAGCAATTTAGTGACGTAAATTAGGAGACCAAACAAAAGGGAATACAACATCCCACCAATGATAAGAGTAAACAGATTGTTTATTTCAAAGATACTACTCATTAAGAAAATACTAAGACAACTAATAATAGTAATGCCAAAAATCTTTATATATGTGACAACTGGAAAAGCGATACCTCGTCTTGATAGTATATAAATTCCTAAGAGCGACCCAGTTACCTGTGCAACTCCATTTGCGATTGATGCTCCAACGGCTCCAAAAAGAGGAATCAATGTAAAATCAAGAATAATATTAATTATTGAAAGTATCACGCCAATTTTTAAAATTATTTTCTGTTGATTTGTTCCATAAAGGATTGTCATTGCAACACTTCCAATTGTTCCCCAACCGGCAGTAAATACGAGTATTCTAAAGACTGGAATCATTTGATAATAATGCATACCATAAATTGTAGCGACAAAAGGAGTAGCTAGGGCAATTCCACCGCCAATAATAAAAGCAACTATCAAACCAACGTATTTCGAAGCTTTTTGGTATGAAGAGACAATTCCTTTGATATTTTTTAGTCCCTGAAGTGCTGCCACATGAGGCATAAGTGCACCTATTATAGAGCCAGGGAGAAGGGTCATAACACTGTTTGTCAAACTATACGAGAGCGAATAAAAGGCGACTTGTTCAGGTGTTGAATAATGACCTAAAAAGATAACTTCAGATCTATTCCAAACTATTTGATCCAAAAGGAGAATGCCCGAAACAATAAGTGAATAATGCCATACTCGACGAGCAATATCATCAGGCAATTTTATAAATGAAATTTCGATATTCTTTTTGGCAAGTATTGCATGAACTGCCAGTGACAGAATAGAACTCATAACATAATATGTGACAAGTCCCTGCAACGAATGCATATAAAAAAGAATTATGAGTAACGTCACAAACATAATAGGGGAGACAATAACGTTTGCAGACAATGTCGATGAATACTTTCGATTTCCTGAAAAAGCTGCCTCAATACTGGTGGAAAGAGTTGTCAGCGGAATTGTAAGCGCAATAAGATAAAAGAATATTTGCGAAGTATTATTTGGAAAGAGATGAAAGTAAGTCAATATTACTAAAATAATCGCCATACCAAACCCCAGTAGAGAAACAATCAATAAAAGATTTCCTGCAATTTTTTGAGCTACATTATTGTTTGAATTTTCAGAATATTCAGCGATAAATTTTATAAGTGCATTTGGCAATCCTAATGTCCCAAGAGCTGTAAAAGTAGATGCTATCCATATCAAATAATTATATTGACCTGTGACATAAGGACCAATAACCCGGGCAATAATAATAGAACTCGCAAGAGAGAATATTGAGACCAACATTTGTGTCACAAATAGAAAAAAAGAATTCCGGATAATTGATTTATTTTGGGATGTTTTTTCAACCTTCATGTTATAAGGCTGAATTTTAACAGAAAATCAAACTGTATACAAACGAATTATAGGTTAAATCTAAAATTTAGAAGAGTTTAGAGAGAGGTATGTAGTTAATTGGTGGACATTCAAGATATAAGTTGGACCAAATTGAGGCATACATTATGAAATGGTATCCTGCACTTCAAAAAGCTACACTTCAAACATAAAGTAGTCCACATGGAAGTATTAAAAAAAATAATAATGAAGTGAGGAAATAAGAAGCAAGTAATTTACATCACAGCAATTAAAAAACTATTGCAATGAACAGTTAAGTTGTTTATAAATTAATAAGATGCCTGATTCAAAACAAAAAAGTAATGAACAATTATTGATTTCAGATCGATATGTCTGGATTGGGCTTTTGGTAATCTGGGTTCTCTACTCGTATCTTACCTTTCAAACTCCATCCGGACAAGCAATAACGAAATACCAAATCAGTCTCTATCAAATTACTCTTTTAAAATTCTCAATAATTGTTCCCGTATCTTTTATTTGGGCAGCAATTTTGTATTGTAGCCTTAAACTTTACCGATACTCGCAAACAATTATTACAAGCGTTGATGGACAAGGATTTCGATCGATTGCGCACGGTGTTTTCTTTTTTTTAATCGCAAGCATCTTATCATCATTCATTTCTCTTGGTGCACAATTTTATCCAAATTATCCTGAGCTGGTAAAAAATGTTAGTATTCTCAATAACTACGTTATGGTAGCATTTTCTTTTGTGAGTTTTTATTTTATTTGGCTTGGATCAAAAAAACTCGTTACGATGATCAATGCCGAAAAAAAAGCAAAAAAACTGGGCGTGGCTATGTGGTTTACCGTTATATTACTTTCACTCCCATATATCTATCTAGTACTGCACACCCCACTTCGATCAATGTCCACCAATCCAAACCTTCAATCCACATATAATCTTCCAGACGTTCTTATCTTTTCAACAATTGTCCTGCCTTATATACTTTCTTGGCTTCTGGGTCTTCTTGCATTAACAAATATGTCGGTATTCGGCAAAGAAACGAAGGGGATATTCTACAAGAACGCTCTTAAGAAATTTTATAAAGGCTTTTGGATAATTATTATTCTTGCAATCTCACTGCAGTATCTTACTCAATTTAGCCTCTTTTTTTCCAATGCGACACTCTCAATAATTCTCTTTATTATTTATCTCATTTTACTTGTTGATATTGCAGGATTTATTTTTATGGCAATTGGAGCAAATCGGTTATCAAAAATTGAGACATCATAATTATGTCAGATATATACGAAGAAATAGTTGAGATTTCAAAAGACTACCTCGGTCCGGCTGGGCAGAGATTTGTTGATAGACAGATAGTTTTTCATCTTAATAAATATCCTCAAGATCTCAAAAAAGAAGATGTGCCAAAACTCGTTGAGTGGGTAAAAGTTACACTTGGACTCTTTGCTGATGATCCAAATGCTGTTAATGAATGTAGCCAAAGAATTCTCAAACTTGCTAATTAGATGTCAGACGAACAAAATATCCAAAACCTGGATTATAAAACGCTTATCGACGATTCACCCGATATTATTGCCCGCTTTGATCGAGAACTTCGATATGTGTATGCGAACAGAACCACTGAGAAAGTATTTGAAAAACCCGCATCTTCACTTGTCGGAAAAACCAATAAGGATCTTAATATGCTTGATGCACAAGAAAAATATTGGTCAAAAAATATCTCCGAAGTTTTTCAGACAGGGAATGAAGCTACTATTGAATTGAATTTTGAATCGTCATCTTTGGGAAAACAATTTTTTCAAGCCAGAATCGTCCCTGAAAAGTTACCCGATGGAACAATTCCTTACGTAATAACTGTTGCATATGATATTACGGAACTCAAAAATTATGAAGATGTATTAAAAAAACGTAGTGAAGAGCTTGAAGAAGCACAAGCAAGAGATGAAGCAATTCTTGAAAATATTGGTGACGGATTGATCGTCACTGATAATGCGGGCAAAATAACAATAATGAATCAGGCTGCTCAGACAATGCTTGGATGGGAGTTCAAGGATGTTGTCAATCGTCCACTTGTTGAAGTAATTACTATGGCTGATGAAAAAGATCAAATAATTACACCTGATGAGCTACCCACAAATTTGGCGCTAAAGAATGGCAAAAAAACTTCAGCTACTTTTTATTTTCGAAGACATGATGACACAAAATTTCCCGCTTCCGTTGTCGTCACGCCACTCATTATTTCAGGATCAATCATCGGCTCAATTGAAGCATTTCGTGACATAACCCACGAAAAAGAAATCGAAGAGATGAAAACGGAATTTATTGCTCTAACATCACATGAGCTCCGGACACCATTGAGCGCAATTCGAGGATATCTTTCGATGATCGATGGTGGCGATTATGGACCAATCAATACCGATTTAGAAAAACCTTTAAGCGCCTTAAAGAAATCAACTGATAGGTTAATTCATATTGTTAATGAGATGTTAGATGTATCAAGAATAGAAGCAGAAAAGATGTCCTTTAGTTTAACAGAACAAAATATGCTGGAATTAGTTAAAGAAGTGACTTCAACTTTACAATCGCTTTTTAATCAAAAAAATATTACACTTGAAATTAAGGAAAGCGAACCCATAATCATACAAACAGATAAAGAAAAAACGATTGAGATATTAAATAACCTAATTGGTAACTCGCTTAAATTTACTGAAAAAGGAAGCATCAGTATTTCTTTGGAACAAAAGGGAGACAAAATGATTGTTTATATCGCTGATACGGGGATTGGTATAGCCAAAGAATTTCATTCCAAACTCTTTAGCAAATTTGATGAAATTAAACTCAAACAAGCTGGAATAACAGCCGGAACTGGCTTGGGCTTGTATATTTCCTATGAAATGGTAAAAAGAATGGGTGGAGAATTATGGATTGAAAATTCAGAAATAGGTAAGGGAAGTACTTTTGCTTTTTCGCTTCCGCTTGCCAAATCAGAACTTGCACAAAAAACTAAAGATGCTAGAAACAAAGAAATGAAGTTGAACTGATTTTACTATGAATAAAAAAGTACTTTTAATTGAAGATGACTCGATATTATCAGAGATGTATCAAAGCAAACTTGAAAGAGAGGGGTTTGATGTTGCTACTGCAAATGATGGTGAAAAAGGAATTACTATTGCGTTGCAAGATCATCCTGAAATAATCTTACTCGATCTTTTGATGCCGAAAATGGATGGTATGACCTTAATGAAAAAATTGCGGGAGGATCCTTGGGGACAAAAAGTGCCAATAATTATTTTAACAAATCTTAACATTAATGAGAAAATTAACACGGGAATCCGTGAAGACCATCCTACTTATTTTTTTATGAAAACCGAGATAACTCCAAGTGATGTGGTAGATAGGGTAAAAGAAGTACTTAAAAAATCTTTAGTTTAAATCTCTTTAGCAACCGATATTCTACATACAAAAAATTAAATACGACATAAATACTGAAGATAAAATCAATCCAAACAAGGCTGTGGACGATGAGGGATTCGAACCCCCGACATCTTCAGTGTAAAGGAAGCGCTCGCTTCAAAAAGACCTCCACACAGTTGTTAAAACCTTGATGATTATAAGCTTTTCAACGGATTTTTGCAATGCAACTATTACAAGAAGAGAAGGATAAAGGATATAGAAATTAAATAAAAAATTAACATAAACTTAATTGATCCTTTATATTTTTTTTATTTCTCCTTATTGACATCTTACAAAAAACTCAATTATTATAAAAATATATCTCTGCTATAGAAGTGCAGTAGTGATATGAGAAAAAACTTTTTATTATTTCCATTGGTGGGTGTATTAGTAGCATCCACTTTTTTTATAAAACCTACACCTGTCCAAGCATTTTCTCTGGGGGATGTATTTAACGGCATCAAGAATATCTTTACCACTTCTGCAAATCAACATTCACTAACTGTGTCTTCAAAAATTTCCTTAGTGTCTTCAGGTGATTTGAATCATAATGGACAGATTGACGCAGGAGATACTGTAAAGTTTTCCTATGTTATTACTAACACCACAGATAAGTCATATAAATTTGTAACGCTCAATACGAACATTAACACTAAAGAAATAAATGGAGTTAATGAGGTTCAAGGTGTACTGAGCCTTAATGATGACAAAGATACTATTACTATTCCAAATCTTACAATAATACCAAACCAAGTCAGAACAATCAGTTTTGATGCACAAATAAACTTCTTTAAGGACAGCAACCCAACTATTGATACTAAACCAGAGCTAGACGATCAAAACAATAAATCAATTGCAGTAGGAGAAGCGCAGACCATAAATGCGAACAAAATGGATTCAGAAACATTTAATAAGTTTACTCACTATACAAAATAATGAATAGGATAATGCAAGCCATTTCAAAAAGAAAAATACGCAAAATTTCTTTATTTATTTTTGTTTTATCCTATTTCATATTTTCTGCTCTACAGCCCACATTAGTATCAGCAGAAGGAAATCCATTTGTGCCTACTACCGATAATATGCAAACCGGACTGACTGCACAAGTAGGCGGAGAAGAATTAGACGTTGCTGCACAAGATATCGCAAATTTCACTGATATTACCGGAGCATATTATGACTCTTCATTAAACAGAATTGTATTTATCGGAACAACAAATGGTACAGGTCCAAAATATAATAAAGATGATGTCGCACTTGCCATTAAATCAATCTACTACAACAATACAATGCCGGATGTGTCAATTGATGATAACCCTAACAATCCTTCAAGTTCTTCTGCAATTGTTAACTACTCAGGGCCAATACAAAATACAAACCTCGGCAGTGAATTATTTAACGCAGATTATAAATACAAACAATATGTTATTGGCTATGATCCAAATAATGTTAAGGTTACTTCAAGTGTCCCAACATATAAATCAGTTGTCGATAGATATGTTGCATTAAATCCAAATCCCGTTCTAGGAAATCAAACAAAATTCATTCTTTCTCCTCAGGCAATAACTATAAAAAATTCAACTGCAAATAATGCTTTTGTTTTTAGTAATGTAGCAATGCAGGCCACAGCACAAGCAATTAATCCTAATAATGACCCTCAATGGAATCAAGCAGCTTCGGATTTTGTAAGCGATATGACAACGAATTATAATCAATACGCGCAAGAAAGTGTCGATTTAACACACGCACAGCAAGTAGCAAAAATTGTAGCAATTTTAAAATGGGTTTCAGATAACAATATCCCAACCGACTTTCATGCAGCACAATATTACACACCTGACACGGTGTCATCACCTTCTACAGTCCAAAAAGTTACCACCCCAGTCTTTCCAAATGGCTATAGTGCTCAAGGAGAAGTCAAATATTCGACACCAAATACGTATGTCCCTGATGACGGCACAGCAGCCAATATAAAGAATGCTTCTCAGGCAGTATCTACATCTAAAGAAGATGTTACATGGACATTTACAAATGGCGCACAGCAATATCAAGCTGTTGCAATTACTGCTGATGCTTTTAAGAGTCTTGGAGGCTATTCCGGAACTGTCACTGATCTTAGCACTCCACTTGCAGGAGATTTAAGTCTCAAATTTCAACGAAGTTACTCATCATTTTCTAATGCGCAAACAGGCATTGGATTAGGCTGGGATTTTATGTCTGCAAGACTTGCAGATAATAATTTTCCACAGTCTATAAATATAACAACTTGCAATAATGTACTTTATATTACTCAATTAGCTTTAGATACACAAAATGGTCATGAGACATTTACTTTTAATTGTTCCAACAACGGATATGTCGCTGATGATCCCTCATTTCATACGAAACTGGTGCAAAACTCAGATGGAAGCCTGACAGCAACTGAAAGCGATCAAACAAAACTTAATTTTAATGCCGATTTTCAGTTGACTTCTATGGTAGATAAGAATGCCAATAAAATTAACTATTCTTATGATGGCTCTGGGAAACTTACATCAATGGATGATACCAAAGGCCATACCTTTACAGTTGCATATAATGGACAGAACCTTATTTCTTCTGTTACTGACTGGACTAACAGAAAAGTCCAATATTCCTATAATGGTAATGGAAATCTTACTGGTGTAACTGATCCTAACAACAATACCACAAACTATGGATACGACAGTAATTCACGTTTAGCAACTATAACTGATAGGACAGGACAAGTTGTTTTAACTAATACCTACGGATCTGATGCAAGAATTGCAACGCAGACAAGTGCAGCTGGTTTAATAAAAACAAATACTTATGACAATGTTAATAAAAAAATAACTCAAACAGATAATAACGGAAGATCAGTTGTTACAACGTATGATTCAAAAGCAAGAATTTTGCAGCAAACTGATCCTGCAGGCAAGAGCAATACGTATACTTATGGAAACGAAGCAGTGCCGTTGACACAAAAAGATAAAAATAACAATGTCACAACATTTACTTATGATTCTAGTGGAAATGTAAACTCAGTTACTTTTCCTGATACATCGGTTATTAATTATACATTCGATAGTAATAACAGAGTAACAAAAATACTTGATGGCA
Organism: Saccharimonadales bacterium (SeqCode); assembly: GCA_035479415.1. Lineage (GTDB taxonomy): Bacteria > Patescibacteriota > Microgenomatia > Levybacterales > UBA12049 > JACDET01. The sequence continues at coordinate 41,027 of DATIIS010000022.1, read as the reverse complement.
GATATGGAACTCCAGCCAAAGAAACAGATAATACTTACGATGCAAGTGGAAACTTAACCCAGAGAACAGAAGCAGGTTTAACTACCACGTTTACATTTGATTCAGCGGGTGAACCATTAACGATGACTGACCCGTTAAATCATACAATAACTTGGACAAGAAACAGTTTAGGAAATATTTTAACCCAAAAAGACGCTAACAATAATGTAATCAACTTTACCTATGACTCTTTAGGAAGACTAACAAAGCAGACTGATCCTAATAACAGCAGTGTCTCATATACATATGATGCAAACGGTAACATGCTCACAAGCACCGAAGGTGCCGGAACAACTACGTATACTTACGATAAAGAAGACAGATTAAAGACAACAACTGATCCTGATAATTCTGTAAATCAGTATGCATATAATACAAGCGGTTCCTTGTCTTCTGTAACTGATGCATTGAATAATACTACAACCTACGGATATGATACCTACCAAAGCATATCCTCTCAACAGAATGCATTAAATAATACGACAACAAATAGCTACGATAACTTAAATAGGCAAACACAAGCGACAACTCCTTTAGGTAAGGCTACAAAATGGACATACGATGCGAATGGAAATATTGCCTCTAAAATTGATGCAAACAATAAAACTACGAGCTATACCTACGATAGTTTAAATAGACTGACAAAAATAACCTATCCTGACTTATCAACTGTCACATTTACGCTCGATAACCGAGGTAATATTACAAAGATGGTTGATTCTGTTGGTACCGCCACTTATACCTACGATAATTTCGATAGATTAACTCAAGCTGTTGATGAGTACGGGCATACAATTACTTATACATACGATAACGCTGGAAACATGAAGACATTGACATATCCAGATGGAAAAATTGTTACATATAACTATGACCCAACGAATAAGATGACTTCAGTGCTTGATTGGAATAATCATACAACTTCATATACATATAATAAGAACGGCACGGTTGCAGCAAGAACATTGCCGAATGGAGTATCTTCGAACTATGACTATGATATTTCTAAAAGATTAATTGGCGTTACTCATAAATCATCCACTGCAACACTGGCTCAGTTTAACTATGTTCGCGACAACGCCGGGAAGATTACCAATGCTGTTGAGCAGGGCTCATTTATTTCTCCTCCCAACGGAAATACGTGGTATGCACAGTACTATGATAATCAGACACTATCCGGGACTCCCAAATTAACCCGCTTGGATAATACTCTTAGCTTCAATTGGGGTACCGGTTCACCCGATTCATCCATTCCGTCAGATCATTTTTCAGCACGCTGGACAAGAGCAATTTCATTCACGGCAGGAAGTTATAAATTTACCTCAACAAGTGATGATGGAGCACGGATATATGTTGACGGTGAGTTAGTTTACGATAATTGGAACGGTTCAGGACTTACGACAGTTAATACAACGAAAGACATTAATGCAGGAACTCATATCGTTGAATATGAGTATCAAGAAAACACAGGAAGCGCTCAAGCTTCACTCAGCATAACGCAAGTAACAAATCCCTACGCTGCACAGTATTATAATAACCAGACACTTACGGGAACTCCTACATTGACTAGAAATGATAATGCCATCAATTTTAATTGGGGCACTGGCTCACCAGGAACAGGAATTCCAAATGACCATTTTTCAGCACGCTGGACAAGAACAGATAACTTTGCAAACGGCAATTATACTTTTACTACTACTACAAATGACGGAGTAAGACTCTACGTTGATAATAGTTTGGTAATTGATAAGTGGACCGATGTTACAGCAACTTCTGCAGCAACTTATACAACGTCACAAAATCTAACCGCTGGGAACCATACTATTAAAATGGAATATTATGAAGCAACAGGGAGTGCTACTGCTGTTCTCAATTACCAACCCACATCATATACGGCACAGTATTATAATAACCAGACCCTTTCAGGATCACCCACATTAACGAGACAAGAGAATGCAGTAAACTATAATTGGGGTGCTGGTTCACCTGACCTATCCATTCCATCTGACCATTTTTCCGCGAGGTGGACAAAAACACAGAACTTTGCTGCTGGAGTATATCAGTTCACTACAGCAACAGATGATGGTGTAAGGCTTTATATTGATAATAACCTTGTAACTGATAAATGGGTTGATGGTACCACGAATTATTCAATATTTAAGTACTTATCGAGCGGTACTCATACAATCCAAATGGAGTATTATGAGAATACCGGCAACGCCTCTGCTCAATTATCCATTCAGCAAATAGCTCCTCAAAATATTACAACGTTTACTTATGATGCGGATGGAAGAGTAACTAATGTCTTATATCCAAATAATAATTCCTATGCATATACCTATGACAAAGTTGGCAATAAATTGACTGATGCAGTTGTGAACGATCCTGTTAATGGTACATTTAATAATACTTATCAATATGATCAGGATAGTAAGCTTACAAATATCAACGGTTATACAAGCTTTACTTATGATAACAACGGAAATATGACTGAAAAGCCTTCACAGAGTCCGAATCCAGATACTTTTTATACATATAATGCTGAAAACAAAATGACTCAATTCTATAATGCAAATACTAATAATCAATATAACTACACCTATGATGGTTTTGGAAACAGGCTTAGAACCGATTTTTCAACAACAATAACCCGCTATGTAACAGATATGTCTGCTGATATGCCGCGCACTTTAGCAACATATATTGGTCCCAATGGGAATGGTGTCGTAGGTACCGAGTATCTTTACGGATTAGGGGTCATCAGTGAAAACGGATCAAGTTACTACCTTGAAGATGGACTTGGAAGTACCCGCTTTATAACAAACAGTACAGGAGGAAATGCGGGTTCCACATCATATGATCCTTACGGCAACATGAGATCATTTACCAGTGCTGGCACATTCCTATTCCAGCAACAACAATTGGATGGTGAAGACGATATGTATTATATGAGAGCTCGTTACTATGATCCCACAATTGGAAGATTCATCTCAAAAGATCCATACGCTGGAGATTTGCCAAACCCGATGACACAAAATCCATATACTTATGGTTTGGATAACCCTATTCAGAATTCAGATCCGAGTGGGAGAAGTGTAGATGGTCAGGTTATTCCTCAAATAGTGAAAAATCAACAACAGGGATCAATATTTGAACAATTTGTTCTATATCAGCTTAATCAACCCAAAAATACAGCTCTTTTATCAAAATTGATCCCAGGTAGTGGTTATAATAGAATCCCTGATATGATTAACGTATACGCAAGACAAATTGGAGAAATCAAATCTGGTGCATATGTCCGCAATAGTTCTCAATTAGAAGCATTTATTGATATTGCAAGGAGATATGGCTATAAATTTACCTTATATATAAAGCCGGGAGCTACAGTAGCCCCTGCTTTAAGTCGCGAGATTTTAAAAGTTGGCGGGAGGATTGTTGTCGTAGGAGCAAGTTATGTTACCTTTTATGAAGCACCGATGTTGTTTATCTTAAACGGTAATGTAAATACTACTGGCACAACAACTAAGGGATAGCTATAATGCAGTTTATGCCTCATAAAATATCTTCAGAAGATATAAAAGTACTTAAAATAATAAGTAATGGCAGTGATTTGCAATTTAAACTGCTAAAAGAGGATACTCCTGAGCGAATTAAAAGAATAGTTAAAAGCTATTATAATAGATTGCCTCTTATTAACGACTTAAATCAGCATGGGATTAATATTAAGGATATTAGTCAACTTCATCCGTCTCAAACAAGTGACGATATATACAAAAAAACAGTTCCGATTCTTGTATTATGGCTAAAGAAAAAGGACACTGATAAAGAAACCAAAGCAATAATTATTAGTAATTTAATAGAAAAACCTTATTCAAAGCAATACGCATTTGATATTATTCTTGACCTATTTAAATCAACTGATAGATATGAAAAAGATGAAGATGGATATGAGTCAATGTTACCTCTATATATTGGTAATGCACTATTGCGTTGGGTGAATGATAGCTATGCGGATATCATATTTAACTTTTTGAAAGATAAAAAATTGAGAGAAGATAACTTTTTACTTGAGTCATTAAGTAACTTTAAAAATCCGGAAAATGTACAAAAAGCAAAAGAAATTGTAATAAAAGAACTAAAATCTGAACCGGATAAAGATCGTTTGGGAGCAATTTTTGTAGTCCTAAAAAAATTAAAAGTTATTGAAGCTGAAAAACTTGTTGAAATATATACAAAAAATAAAGATAGTAACATAAGAAATGAGGCTAAGAAATTGATGCGTGTATTCGAAAAAATACATCAGTCTAAGAATTAATTATAATATCATTAATGAGAGCTCTTGGTTAAAGTATAGTTAGAAGATGACTGTATCTCTGCAAGCTGTTTATTGAGTAATTTAATCTTTTCTTCATTTATTTTAAGAAAATATTCGGTCTCTCTGCTATTGTCAGCACTAAGAAAAAAAACTTGTGCGTTTTGGTCTTTTTTATCTCCTTTAATTATCTTCCATTTGCCTCTAGTATCATACGGCTGTGTCTTTGTACCCAGATAAGTTTCTTGTAAATTATATGCTCCTGCTGTGTCTGATGGATTATTTCTATAAAGCATTAAATCCATTTTGAGTCCAGAACAATCAGCGCATGGCAGTATTCCAGTATAAGATGTTGGTATCCCAACAAGAGTAGGTAATGGAGTAGGTTCAGAATTCATATTTTCGCTATTTATCTTTTGATGGTTGATAAATTGTGAGAATAAAAGAAAAACTCCAATACAAACAATAAGTACAAGAAAAATTCCTACAACAAACATTATCCGATTTTTCATTCCAGTAAATTTACTTACCCCTGTTTATTTTACTAAGTTACGTACCTACATCAAATAAAACTATTGAGTAAGACAGGCAACTGAGTTATCTGCTTCATAAGTCGTGCCATCACTTAACGTACATAAATGATTGTGCGGTGTTGGCATTTGACCTAAATAAGGGCTAGGATTGGGTTAGCTACAAGCTAAACCAGCGGCTGCCCAGTACGAACTACCATTGGCCAGCGTACATTGATGCATGCAGCTGACTGAATTATCTGCTGTATAAGAACCATTCGGTCCTTGGCATACATGAGTATGTGATGCAGGTACTGAGTGTATTGTTTTTGCAGAAGCACTGGTATTAAATGTTAACCCCAAACCTAGTATTACAAATATTACCAAAAGTTTTTTTATTTTACTTCACCCCCTTCATATTTCATTATGGACACAATCTGATCGTCATTGCAAGAGTTAAATATTTTGAACTAATTCTTTTATGATATAAACATTATATGAACAAATTGAGTAAACTAACCTTTATTACAAGTAATGCTGTTAAAGCAGAGGCTATTAGAAAATACCTTGATTTTCCAGTAGAACATCAAAAATTAGATATACCCGAGATACAATCACTAGATTTAAAAGAAGTAGTTACTTTTAAGGCAAAAGAAGCATACAAGTATATAAAAAGTCCTGTATTGGTGGAAGATACTTCGTTATCGTTTTTAGCCTTAGGACGCCTACCAGATACTTTTATTAAATGGTTTGAAGAAATGGGAAATGAAAAATTATGCCGCCTTTTAGATCTCTATCCTGATCGATCAGCTGTATATGAAATAGCTCTCGGGCTATATGATGGCAAGGATATGGTTTTATTTACTGAAACTGCTCATGGTAAAGTAGCGCAACAACCAAGAGGGGATGGATTCGGATGGAATTCTATTTTTATGTATAATGGCTCTGAAAAAACGTTAACAGAGTTAACTTCTGAAGAAAAAGAATCATTATCAACCAGAAGAAGGGTTATAAAAAAACTTGAAGAATATTTGGAAAAAAATGCACTCTTAGTGGACGATGAGGGATTCGAACCCCCGACATCTTCAGTGTAAATGAAGCGCTCTACCAGCTGAGCTAATCGTCCGATCGTGAATCTGATTATATATCATCTCAATACTTCAGGCAAGGCGCTGCTTATCACTACTTAAAAACTAACATAGAGTGATCTCTCACTCTATGTTAAAGTATTTAAACCGCGGACGTATTAAAGTCCTCCCCAGCAAGTACCATTACCGCCTCCAAAGAAGGCTTGAACACCTGGATTGCCGCCAGAGAAGAGATCTTCTAACTGACCATCGTTATTTGTCCAGTAACGATTAGCTAAATATCCAGTAAATTGACTCCCTGTGGAAAGAGCACAAGGACCTGTCATAGTACCTGTGTCCCACCAAACAAAAATAGTACCATTTGATCCATTATTTCCGGACCCATCAGGGCATGCTCCAAGAACAGCTTGACCGCTACTATTTGTTCCCAAACAAGAATCAGCGCCATACCTTATTTCCACAATTGGGAAACCAGATAGATTTACACCATGAACGTTGATGGGACAAGTAGAAGTCGCATTTCCGTTATTACACATATTAGGAATAAATTGAATAAAGAAATTCTCATGCGAATTTCCTCCATTAAACATTTTTACAGCTGCGCCGTCATTAATGTTACCGTTCCAATCATTAAGACAGTAACCAGTACCATTATTCCCACAAATTTGTTGCTGTGCATGTGCACTCGCTGGAAAGACAAAGAAGGTAACTGCTATTGCAGCAAAAACTCCAAGAAGCATTTGCTTTACTAATGTAATATTAATTTTCATTTTTTATCACCTCCTTTCTATTTATAAGATAGAATAATTGGAAGCAATTTTATGTAAGAAAATGTCACTATTTAGCTTTAAAATAATACTTCAAGGGGAGGTATTCTGTCGATTAGAATTTAAACTTCTTTTGGAGTATATAAAGTGCCCTAAATGAAACGCAGATTGAACCAATTATGAGGCATTTTGAAATATTAAGACAAGCTTTTTTTATAAAATCATTTTTTGTATTTTTTATTTTTGTTATTTTTCGTTAAGAATTGAGCAAATAATAACAATACCCAAGAGGCAAGATATGAGATAGGAATAAGCAAATAAAATAAAGGCGAAACTACAATGTCTGTGGGATAAAAAACATATGCACTCCAGGTTAGATTTCCTATAAGAATACTCGATAGAACCCAGAAGAAAGTATAGGCTTGTGTTGAATGTAATCCACAAAATTGATTTTTACAAATATTTACCCACCACTCATCACTTATGTTTGCAAAAGGGATAAAAAAGACCACGCCTATTAAAAGAATAATAAAGGCAAACAAAAATGTAAGTTTGGTAGGCATTAATAGCTTCATTATTTAATTATTGGCAAAAAAAGTTGAGTAAAACAATAGGGAATGTATGTAATTAGAGGACTCGAACCATTTTAGGCAGAAAAATGAATAGAAACTGGGGATTACGAGGCTATGTGCACTACCGTTTCGTTCTTTCAAACCCAGTGATAGATGAATTAATCAACAAAATTAAAGATTGGAACGAAGTATTTCAACAATATAAACTTCAAATTTAAATGTACTCCTGCTTTATAACAAATGTAAACGCAAGCATAAAAAATTATTGTATAATTTGTATTAATCGTTATACTCTACATATATGCAAGATTTTCAAGAAGCACAGCTATCTGCAGAGCAAGAACAAGCAGCTGATAGAGCTAAAATTGATACGATTTTGGCAAAGCCAGGGATAAGAGAGGCACTCTCTAATTTTAAGAGAGATATCTTCGATCAAACGGAAGGTGATTCTCTGTTGTTTGATGATGAAACAGGAGGGATAGGAATAACACCGGATGGTCTGATCATTGCCGGGCGAGTACGAAGAGATCGTCGAGAAGAGGATGATTTCATGACTGTATGGGTTGGAGATGCGACACAGCCTCCCGAAAGCATAAGAGACTCTCTATTTAGTGTCGAACTTCCAGCAAAGGCTCATGAGAAAGCAAATCGAAATGAGAGATCGCCTATTGAGGTGCCATCTGAGTTTTATATGACAACTCTTGAGTTTGAACAAGATTATGAATATTCACAAACTCCTGATTCAGAAAGAGAAGCGCAATTTCCTCCAAATGATCAAAAAATAGTACAATTTGTTAGAAGACTTGGAGGAAGGTATGTTCATATTCCCAATCGTGAACACTCTCCCCATCTGCTACCTTCTATTAGATCTCAAGCTAATAATGCTGAACCAAAACCTCCTATATCCCTTTATCCAATAAAAGATCTTTAAACGTACGCAAATCAATAAATAATAAGGAGCTACTTCGGAATTACCTAGAACCAATAAGGCAAAATAGCCAGATTTATCAATCTATTCGTGCATTTTCAATCGTATTATTCACCGCTATTTTCAAGCCAATGTTTTATGCTAAATTATAAGTATGAAAGACTTTACTATTTCTCCAACAAAGGTATATAAATTCACCTTTTCACTAGTTGGCATTATGTTATTGTGCTTTGCACTTATCCTTTTATTTACGCATTTAAACTCACTACTCTCTTTCGGAGACAATCCTGTTGGAAATTCGATTGTTGTCGTGGTCAGCACTTTATTTATATTTTTATCTCTATTTTTGTTTGCGCAGGGTTATTATCAAAATATTCAGTTACAGAAAGATACGCTTATTGAAAAGAGAGGATTTTTATTTGCTAAAGTTATAGATACGAATATAATAGATCATATCAACCGCCATACCTCCTATGTAAATTCTGATTCTAGTGAGTCTGACGTTAAATCATTACAAATATTTGATAAAGATAATAATTTAATTCAGGAAATAAATATAGGTCCTTACTCAAATTCAGATATTGAACAACTTGTTAAATTATTAATCCACAAAAAGCACATTAATTAGGTCTTTAATTTTATACGGACAAAAATTACCTTTTATATACACCCAAATTTTCTGCAATATTGACGTAATTAGAGAAGTATTTTCTATTTCGAAAATTCTGGTATGTGCGCTAAATGAGTTGCAGATTGAACCAATTCTGAGACATTTTGAGTCTATGAGGCAAGCATTTGCATGTATTCTATGTTAGAATTCTCATATGGTAGTTAGTGAGCAAATAATAGATCAACAAGGAAGAATGTGCTATGGACCCAATGACACATTATTACCATCTCATCAGATTTTTGATTACGTTTTGACAAACAAACTGCGCTTTGGATTAAAATGTCCTAGTTTAGAAACTAATATGTGTCATGGGACAGGTGAAGTGTGCATTTTTAGAAGAGGATTAAACGATTCAGAAGGTGGAGGTAGTCCAATAATACTAGTAGGTGCTGCTGCTGGAGACCTTATATTGAATCAAACTAAAAGGGAAATTGTTCAATCTCCTTATTTACAAAGAGGACATGAACCTATTGGCCTTACTGATATTTATTGGAACGCATTGTCAACGTTGATAAAAAATGCTGGAGAATTTATTAAAGTCGAGGATATATATAGAGGAGCATACCTTAACGACAAAATAGATACCATACCCGCTAATGCATCAAATTTAGTCAGCGGTTATTTTGTATTTGTTCGTCGGCTTTTAGGTCAGCAGAAAAATGCCAAATTCCCTCTTATTCAAACAACTCGAGGAGGTTACCGACTACTTATGCCAAGAAACACTTAAGAGGACTTGAAGCTTTTTAGACACGAAATAAATGATAAAAATAGGAGATTCGAGGCTGGTGCACTAAATGATTCGCAGATTGAACCAATTCTGAGACATTTTGAGACTCTAAGGCAAGCGTTTGCATAATTTCTATATACCATGTGGTCTTGCATGGGGAAATAATCTAGGAATTTGTCTACTAGTGGTCCGTCGACGACTTAATTCTGCTAAACCATTATCTGTCGTCAAAAAGCCCACTCTATTTGAAACTGCAATCCGATTTGGTTCTTTAGTTAGTCTACTCAAATAAATTATAGTTTCTGAATCATCTAAATATCCTTTTCGAACTAGAGGATTCATATCTCCAACTCCAATATTTGATTGCTGTCCTGTCAGTAAGGAATCATATCGACGAGCTTCAGATGCAACCATAGGTTGTATTCCACATGCAGCTAAAATAACTGTTGGTTTATTTCTGATTTTTCTTCCTAACGATTCTCTCATTTGTTCGATACCTCCAGCCAAATCAAGTTTTTCCTGAGCCGATAAATACCGAGTTCCTCTTGTTTGATAAATCTGAGCAGCCTGATGAGAAGGTTCTGAAAACCATTTATCAAGATGTGGATATTCTCTTGTAATTTCTTCTAAATCGTAAATTTCTAATTCTGCTCCAGTCATAATAGAGGATAATTATAGCATATTTAATATAGGTCTAAAATAGATTGAGAGGAGTTGAACCTTTTTAGCCACGAAACTAAACAAGAATAGGGGAGTTGAGGCTATGTGCAGAAGAGCGTCATTATTTTGAACCGCTTCTGGCTCAAATTATCAAATTCATAGAAGCATATAAAGCTTATGAAAGTAAAAATACTAACGAGCGATAAGACTTTCTTCTTTTGCTTTCTCATCTAAAAATACTTTCATAAGAGATTGATAGGGTACATCTTTTTTATTTGCGATTTTTCTTATTTTGTTGAGTAAGCTAACTGGTAAACGCAATGTAATTGTTTTTGTTGTTGGTTTCAGATTAGGAAAATCAATCTCTACAGCGTTACTGGTATCAAAATACTCTGTGGTATCATGAGTTGCCCAAAAATCTGCTTCTTCTTTCTCATTTTTAAATTGTGGTATTGGTTTCAATTGTATCATAGCTATATTATCACCTCCCGTCATTTACTCTTATTTTGTTTATAAACAATTCTTTCTTTTTTATGTTGATCCCTTGCTGAAATGACTCTTACTTTATTATTTCGAATCGTAAACACTACTGTCAATAATCGTTCTTCGTTTGTTATGCCATACACAACAAACCTTAACTCCTGAGTCGAATGTTTTGGATCTTCAAAGTAGACAGGATCGTTATAAAAAACTTCCTCACATTCGCTATATTCCACATTATGTATTTTTATATGGTCTAGATTTCCTTTATTCCACTCAAAACCTAGAATATCAATTAAGCTTATCCGCTTACTCATTGTATATTATGGTAATATACATAATACTTTTTGTCAAGTATATTTATACAAAAACATACAGGTTCAAGTCCTGTCTTTTTGAACAAAAAATTAGGCATAAATTTAGGTGAAGAAAAATTTACTTTGAACCACTATTTTGAAGCTAGAGTAGTATAAAAAGACATAGAGTCCTATTTAGTGCGGATGAGAGGAGTTGAACCTCCACGCCCTTGCGAGCACTACCACCTCAAGGTAGCGTGTATACCATTTCACCACATCCGCATTTAAACTTAGATACGAACAGCACACGTTCTTCTGGTGCCCAAGAGAGGAGTCGAACCTCCACACCCTTACGGGCACTGGCACCTGAAGCCAGCGCGTCTGCCATTCCGCCACTTGGGCAATCGCTGATCGTGAATATGATTCTATCAAAAACTGCTTCACTTGACAATTAGAGGAAACTTTGTCAGTATAAGGGTAATCCATGAGGAAGTTCATTTTTGGTACAACTTTCTTGCTTCTTGCTCCATTCTGCTTGATCTTTCTGTTGATAGCAGTTCTTTTCGTTTACCAATTTCCTAGGAGCTCATCCAATTCTTCAAGCGTAAGCGCTCTTGGCAACACAGTCGCTTTTGCCGCACTTCCGACTTCACAAGATATACAGTCAGCAAACGTCACGCAAGCTGATGGCCGAGTTGCACATATTCAGCAGTTTCTCGAATCATATAATTCACCGCTTGCTCCATATGCGAATGTTATTGTAAGTGATGCTGATCAATATGGAATTGATTATAGATTGGTGACATCTATCGCTATGCAAGAGTCAGGCTTGTGCAAAACTATCCCTGATAATTCATATAATTGTTGGGGATTTGGAGTAACTGGCGGAAAAGCTATACATTTTAGTAGTTATGAGGATGGAATTAATACTGTTACAAAGGCCCTTGCAACAAGATATAAAGACAGAGGACTCGTCACGCCTAATCAAATTATGACCATGTATACACCCTCAAGCAATGGAAGCTGGGCAAATGGCGTAAATTACTTTATGAATCAACTTCAATAGGAAATAACTTAACCCCTTGACAATCCTATAGTTATATGTTATAATACTTCATAGATCCTCAGGTATGTGCCCAAAACACTTACGTGAGGATTTTTTTATGGCAAAAAATGTCGCTTATACCGGCATATAGCCACAAAAAACATTATGAAAGGAAGATTTATTCTTCTTCTCGCGGTAATCACATTTCTTACTGCGGTATCTCCTAAACAAGCCCACGCTTTTTCAACCTCTGAACCATCTGCTAACTTAGCAGGCCCTCAATCTGTAACTCTACCTACAACAGTAGAGAAAGATAATCGTGTCCAAATTTTACATTCATATCTTGAAGAGCGTAACTCACCTCTTGCTGATCACGCTGATACAATTATTAAAGAAGCAGATGATAACAATATTGACTGGAGATGGATTGTCGCGATTTCTGGTGTAGAATCAGGCTTTGGACAGGCTATTCCTGCATATTCATATAATGCGTGGGGATACAACATCTATGGTAACAATACACGTGGATTTGCTTCATGGGATGATGGTATTACCGTTGTAAGTACTGCTCTAAGACAAATTTATATGAATCAACGTGGAGAAACTAACATTTATGCCATAGGATCAACCTATGCTGCCGATCCTGTATGGGCATACAAAGTTCAAGAGTATGTAAATGATATTGATCAATACTCACAGCGTTTTGATAAACCGACTCTTTCTATTTCCCTCTAAATTTATTATAATAGAGCCATAGGGCCCGAACATGCGGGCGTGGTGAAATGGTAGACACGCAAGGTTTAGGACCTTGTGGCCGTAAGGCTGTGGGGGTTCAAGTCCCTTCGCCCGCACCATTAAGCCTAAGTATAAAATATGGCTACACAACTTGAAAGACAACCAGACGGTACAATTAAAATTACAATAACCCTTCCTCAAAATAAAATAGAGGAAACCGGTAATACTGTTATTGATGATTTAGCCAAAGAGACCAATGTTGCAGGTTTCCGTAAAGGTAAAGCTCCAAAAGAAATGGCAGCAAGTAAGCTCAATCCTGAGCAAGTACGAGAAGAAATCCTCAAAAGACTTTTACCACAAGCTTATATTCAGGCAGTACAAGAGCACAAGCTCAATCCTATCATGAACCCCAAAATGCATATTGAAAAAGTCGAAGAAGGAAAAGATTGGGTTTTCTTTGCATTAACCTGTGAAATGCCAACTATCGAACTTGGTAAATACAAAGAAAGTGTCCAAAAATTAACTGCAAAAAGCAAAATTGTTATCCCAGGTAAAGAAGAAGAGAACAAAAAACCAGCTATGGAAGATATTATGAAGGCTATTTTGGCTGATGCAAAAGTGCAAATTCCAAAAGTATTGGTAGAACAAGAGGCTGATAGACTTCTTTCTCAGTTACTTAATGATATAAAGAGACTAGGGCTTAGCCTTGATCAATATCTGGGCTCTACCAACCGCAAACCTGAAGACTTAAGAGCTGAATACGAGAAACGTGCCGAAGATGATATCAAGCTTGAGTTCGTCCTTCAAAAAATTGCAGATACAGAAAAAATCTCTGTCGAAGAGAAAGAAGTCGAAGAAGCAATTCAGAAAGCTAAAGATCCTGCAGAAAAAGAGAACCTCACAGCCAACAAATACGTGCTTGCAGGGATCCTTAGACAGCAAAAAACACTTGATTTTTTGATGAATTTGTGATAGAGTCCTATAGATATGGCAGGGACGAAATCGAAATCACACCTACCTCTTGAAGATACCCTGGAAACGGGGCGTGAATTTGTGCGCTCTATAAGTGCTCCTTCCACAAAATGGATTTCTGACGAATTGAATGATGTAGCTAAAGAATCAGGAAAAACGTTTATAGAACAACTTCTTGGTCTTAACTTGCACTCAAATAAGGAACCTATTAAAGCTGATCAGGCAAAAGAATCAAAACCTGATACAGGTGGCATTATTGAAATTTTCAACCTCACCCTCCACAGACAAAATTCAAACGAGCAACCTGCAATGCATGCTGAAAAATCACACTCACGCGCTGAAGCTGCTATTGACTATCATAGAGAAATTGTTCAATCACGAGAACGATCTTCGAAGAGTGAGAACCGTGAGATGATGAATAATATCGAACAAATTAAGATCGAGTTATCAAAACTTGTTGAATCATCACAGGTTTTGAAACTTGAATTTGCCGAAGTATCTGTAGAGCAATCAAATACAAGCGTAGGAGAATATCACATTAATTTCTTTGAGTGGATGCTTGCAGTTATTCGCACAGCACGACAAAAAGTTGAGGACTCAAGTTCATGGCTTGGAACAGTTCAAGGAAAAGGTGACAAAAAAGGGTATTGGGGAATGTTCAAAAAACACGGAACTACATTTGGGCTTTCTGGAGAACGAGCTGTTGCAACACAGGTGGGGTAAGAAGTATTCACAAGAGTATGTTTATACCCGCTGATTGGCGGGTTTTTTATTACAAAATGAACGAAAATTTATACTATAATAATCATTAAATGACCAACAAAAGTACTTCAAAAGGAACGTTACTTACAGAAATCCTCTCTCTTTCAAAAAAATTTATAACTATCCATTCCACAGAAGACAATAAAGAAGGTCTTGAAGAAATTCTTTCATTTGCAAGTAATCAACTCACCAACTTTACTAAAAAAGAATTTCTATCCAATGGTAAGCCAAGCTTACTTATTCATAACTCATCACCCGAAACAAAACATTTCAAAATTATATTAAATGCACATCTGGATGTCGTACCGGGGAAAAAAGACCAATTTAAACCTGTTATTAAAGACGGTAAGCTGTATGGAAGAGGAGCGTACGATATGAAAGCAGCAGCAGCTGTCATGATATTGATATTTAAAGAACTAGCTAAAGAAATCAATTACCCTCTCGCACTTCAGTTGGTTACCGATGAGGAAATTGGAGGCCATGATTGTACACAATATCAAATTGGAAAAGGAATAACTGCGGACTTTGTTATAGCAGGCGAAAATACCAGCTATGAAATAAGACATAAATCAAAAAGTCTTTTATGGATGAAGCTAAAAACTACAGGTAAAGCTTCTCACGCTGCCTATCCGTGGGTAGGAGAAAATGCTATTCAAAAAATGCATAAGGCACTTGAAAAACTCGAAAAGATATATCCAACTCCAAAACAAGCGATCTGGAAGACAACTGTGAACGTGGCAAAAATAGAAACTCCTAATGAAACGTTTAATAGGGTCCCGGATGAGTGCATTGTATGGTTAGACATTCGTTTCACTCCTGAAGAAGAAGACGATATTCTCCCTAACATCAAAAGAATAATTACATCTGACACTCAAATTGAGATTGTAGTAAAAGAAAATCCTGCTTACACTGATCCTGCAAATCCATATATTCAGTCACTTCGAAAAATAATTAAAACATACTCAAAAGATGACGGTGAGATAAAAGGTGCAAATGGATCATCAGATATAAGATTTTTTAATGCAATGGTCAATGTACCAGGTATTGAATTTGGTCCCAAAGGCATATGTGCCCATGGAGATGATGAATGCGTAGATATTGATAGTTTGGAGATGTATTATCATATCCTCAAGGACTTCCTTCTTTCGGTTAAATGATATGCTATAATTGAAGCTATGTTTGACTAGTGAGGGCTCATAGCTCAGTTGGGGCGCAGGCAAAGCCGAGCCCGCCTGAGACCCGCCACAACTTCGCAGATGTTGGCGGGGAAACAGGGGAGGCGAGAGCGTTGCATTCTCTGAAAAGCCTTAAACCTATTTCAAACTATATCGAGGGCTCATAGCTCAGTTGGTTAGAGCGTTGCATTGACATTGCAAAGGTCAGAAGTTCGACTCTTCTTGGGCCCACTGAATAGTAGTGGTCTCCCCCTCTCACGAAAAGATTTATTATGGGTATTACCGAGACAGGAGGATATAGTGAAGAAAGAGAAATAGCACAAGCAGTGGAGAGAGATTATAGAGCAACTACTGAGCATTTTTTAATTACAGAACCAGACATACTCATGGGTATGATTCTTGACTTATCAGGTTATACTTCTTCGGAAAAAGCTCTGCTTGAGAAAGGTTATAAAGCTACCAAAAAAGTCTATGGAAGTACAACTAGGAAACTCTCTGATACGCCTGCACTGCTACATGCAGTACGTGTTGCATATCCAAACCCAAGTGAAGGAACTGTCCCGATAGAAACAACTCTGGGTAGATTGTTTCATGACTTATCTGAGATGCCTTTTGGAATCAATCCGCAAGATTTTCAAGAATATGGGAGTGGTACAGTATTAGTTGTAAGAGCCTTATCACGTCGCCATAACGAAAATTATTTCTTAGAATACTTGCCAAGAGCTGTAGCTGCTGACAATGCACATCCTGAATTATTAATTGTTCCAACTAAAGCAGGTAAAGACTTAGTTGATAACTGTTTGGATCCATTTGCGTTACCATTAAATATAGATAGGCTTCCCCCGACCCAGAGAACAATGATTAAACAACATGATAAATATGAAGATGCTCTCTTTACGCTCTTTCCTAGAAGTCGAGGGCCAAGAAGAAGAGAATTGGTAACCGCCGAAAAAAGTATGATTCATGCCCTTGCAAAAGGAAGACAAGCAAATCAAACTCCTCAGCTAGCTCTTGCTGCCTAAACAATAATGCTATAATAACATTATGAATCGAGACGAAGCATATCGGCTATTAACTAAATACCTCACAAATAAAAATCTTCTAAAGCATTCTCAAGCCGCAGAGGTGACCATGAGAGCCTTATACAGGCGTCTCATAGCCAAAAACGACCAAAACCCTGCTGATGAAGAAAAATGGGGCATTTCAGGGCTTCTACATGATATTGACTATGAAGTAGCCCAAAAGACAAATCAACTGAACAAGCATGGTAAATTACTTTTTGAAAATGGTGAAGTAAAGCTACCTGATGATATCGAGCACGCAATTCGAGCACATAACTATACAATGACAGGTACAAACCCAGACAATCTCATGGATTGGTCAATATCTGCATGTGACCAGCTGACTGGGCTCATCACAGCATGTGCCCTCGTGAGACCTGATAAAAAACTTGCGTCAGTTACAGTCGAATCAGTAGAGAAGAAATTTGGACAAAAAGCCTTCGCAGCTGGAGCAAATCGTGAATCAATTATGCTTTGCGAGAAAGAGCTGAAAATTCCGCTTAAAGAATTTATTGAGATTACGCTTACTGCAATGCAATCGATAAGTGACGATCTCGGCCTCTAAATTCATAGATTCCTCTTACATTTATTTTGCTATACTTACTATATGGCTGATCCCCAACCCTACGAAAATGCAAGCGTACTTTCAAGAAAAGATATTATTGTTAATAATTTTCTCGGTGGGATTTTTTGGGGATTGGGTGCAACAGTTGGTCTTGCGCTATTTTTCTTAATCCTTGGTATTTTGGCCAAAGAGGTCAACCTTGTACCTGTTGTGGGTTCATTTGTCTCACAAGTTCTAAACTATATTTTGGCAACCAACCATAACCTACAGCATTAGCTTCTTATATCTTTATCTTTGAACTCGAATTTGGTATAGTAGTGCTTACTATGGAATCCAAAAATCTGCAAAATATCCGTCATTCTACTGCACATCTTCTCGCAGCTGCGGTAAAACAACTATGGCCAGATGCTAAAAATGCTATTGGTCCAGCTATAGAAAACGGATATTATCAAGATTTTGATATGGGTAATATCAAACTTTCAGATGAAGATTTTCCAAAAATTGAGGCTAAAATGCGTGAAATTCTTAAAGAATGGAAACCTTTTGTGGTAAAAGAAGTCAGCGTTGAACAAGCAAAAAAAGATTTTTCGGATAATCCATATAAACTTGAGCTTATTGAAGAATTTGGTAAAGAAGGAAAGACTATAACTGAGAATAATCCAGGTAATTTTCTTGATCTGTGTAAAGGTGGCCACTCAAAAGATCCACAGAAAGACATGAAGCATTTCAAGCTTCTCTCAATTGCAGGCGCATATTGGCGTGGAGATGAAAACAATAAGATGCTGACTCGGATCTACGGTACAGCATTTGAATCTAAAAAAGAGCTTGATGAATACTTAGAGATGCTTGAAGAATCAAAAAAGAGAGATCACAAGAAGCTTGGGAAAGAAATGGAATTATTCTTTTTTGATGAAACAGCTCCAGGAATGACTTACTGGCTTCCAAAAGGACTTATTGTTTACAATACTCTATACGATTTTACTCGAAAAATGTACAAAAAATATGGCTATCAAGAAGTTATGACTCCACAAATTAACAAAAAAGAATTATTTGAAACTTCTGGACACTGGTTCCATTATCGTGAAGATATGTTTGTTTCCCCAATGAGTTATTTGAGAGGTGAGTCTAAAGAAGTGCTTGAAGGAACAGAAGTTTTTGGGATGAAACCAATGAACTGTCCAAACGCTATGACTATTTTTCGATTGAAAACAAGATCATATAATGATTTACCAATGCGTCTTGCTGAGACAAGCATGCTACACAGGTTTGAACTATCGGGAACACTAAACGGTCTTTTTAGAACTCGACAATTTAGGCAAGATGATGCTCATGTTTTTATTACTCTAGATCAAATAAAAGAAGAATTTGCATCAATATTGGACATGATAGAAGATATGTATCGACCATTTAACTTACAATATCAGTTGCGTTTTGGCACTCGAGGAGAAGAATTTATGGGCGATCCAAAAGAATGGGATATTGCTGAAAACGCACTAAAAGATGCTCTTGATAATTCTGGGAAAAAATATTTTACAGCTGCTGGAGAAGCGGCCTTTTATGGACCTAAAATTGATATTCTTATGAAGGATTCATTGGGACGAGAATGGCAAACAGGAACGATCCAGCTGGACTTTCAACAACCTAAGAATTTCGAACTTAAATATATTGACTCTGCGGGAAAAGAAGTCCAACCTATTTCGTTCCATCGAGCAATTTATGGTTCATTAGAAAGATTTTTGGGAGTTCTTATTGAGCATTATGCTGGGAAATTCCCACTGTGGCTTGCACCAACTCAAGTCAGTCTTTTGGCAATCGCTGATAGACATAATGAATTTGTTGAGAAAGCTGCTCAACAGTTGCGAGAGGCAGGAATTCGTGTTGAAGCAGATACTCGTTCAGAGCGACTTCAGGCTAAGATTCGTGAAGCTACTTTACAAAAAGTACCCTTTATGGGTATAATAGGGGACAAAGAAGTTGCAACAAGCGCAATTTCAGTCCGAAAGCGGAACGGTGAAGATCTAGGACAGATCAAAATAGCTTCGTTTTTGGAACAATTGATAAAAGACATTGATAAAAAGAGCTAAATTCAAACAGCAAGAAAAACGGTATAGAATCAATAGTCGAATCTTTGCATCGCCTCTTCGAGTCTTAGACAACGAAGGCAAACAGGTAGGCGTTCTTAGTAAAGATGAGGCTTTAAGACTTGCCCAAGAACAAGAGTTGGATTTGGTGGAGATAGCTCCAGCAGCCAAACCACCTGTTGCTAAACTTATTGATTTTAATAAGTTCTTGTATCAACAGGCTAAGAAGAAACAAGAGGAAAAGAAAAAAGCAAAGACTTCCGAAACCAAGGAAATCCGCCTTGGTCCTTTTATGTCTGATAACGACTTACAAGTTATGATCAGACGAGGAAGGGAGTTTCTTGAAGACGGAGATAAGATTCGATTGGTTGTCAGATTTAGAGGAAGACAAATCACAAGATCTGAATTTGGAAAGAGTACTATACAAAAAGTAGTCGATGCGCTCGCTGATATTTCAAAAATTGACCGTGAACCGCATTTTGAAGGAAGACAATTAGTTGCGATGTTGTCAGTTGAGAAAGGAAAGAAACATGAAGAAACATCTTCTGAAGAATCTCCGACTCAAACCGAAAAATGACTAAAAAGGGAAAATAACAATGCCAAAGAAAAAAGTAAGAAAATCAGCTGCCAAACGCTTTAAGGTTACAAAAACCGGTAAAGTGATGTTTGTGCATCAATATGGAAGTCACAAAAAACTTAACAAATCAAAAAGAAGACTTCGAAGACAAAAAGAACCAGCAGAAATGATAGGAAAATTTGCTAAAAAAATAAAGAGAATGTTAGCAGTAGGATAACTTAGGTGTTAGGGATTAGGTACTAGGGACTAGAAAAATTCTTTAGAACCTAGAACCTAGAACCTAGAACCTAAACTATGAGTAGAATCAAACGGGGAACCGTATCACGAAGAAAACATAACAAACTTTTGGGCCTCACAAAAGGATATCGAGGCACAAAAAGTAAGCTGGTCAAAGTTGCACGCGAAGCACTTCTTCATGCTGGACAATATGCATATCACGGAAGAAAGCTAAGAAAGCGTAATTTCCGTTCTCTTTGGATTGTCAGGATTTCTGAAGCTGTTAAAAAAGAAGAAATTTCATACAGTGTCTTTATCGACAAGCTTCACAAAGCAAATATCCAAATTGACCGAAAAATTTTGAGTAGTCTCATCGTTGAAGATCCTCAAACCTTCAAGCAAATCGTTGCTAAAGTCAAACAAGCTTAGGCTCTCATTCGGAGTTGACTTTGATATCCATCTATACTATACTGACCTCTATAAACATGAATTTGCAGCAAGCTTATTATTGGTTTTATTTTACTTCCCAACCCGGGAGGTTGTCTGATGGTTTAAAATAATAACCAAGAAATAAACCAAAAGCCAAACACCTCCCCAGAAGGGAGGTTTTTTTATTGTCAAAAATATGAAAATATTAGGAATTGGAGAATCAGTAGTAGATAACGTATACAGAATTGAAGGAGAGGTTCCCGTGAACTTCAATCCAAACGGTTTGCACTCTGAGAAGCATGTCGGTGGTCCTGTGCTGACCGCTATGATTGTTCTTTCAAGACTCGGAATAGACTGCACATACATGACTTCCGTTGGTCGAGACGCGGACGCAGAGCTTATTCACAGTCTTATGAAACACGAAAAAGTGAGATTATTACCTAAATACCAACATAAAACAAAAATAAATACTATTGTAATTAATAAAAAGACAGGTCAACGGGTAAAACTCAGAGGCTCAATCAAACACGATTCCATAAAAGATCTTACTCGTAATTTCCTCCATCAGTTTGACCTTATTATTATTGACCGACACGAACAACATGCATTCTATGAAATTCTAAAGAAGAAAAAAGCTTCAACAAAAATAGTTATTGATCCCTCAACAGAGATATCTAAATTCACCCTTGATATGATAAAGCACGCTGATTATCCCATTATCCCAATTGAGGCAGTAACACCAACATATACTGGATCACTTGAGAAGATCGATCATGTCCTCAAACGTCTCTATGAATGGACAAATAAGCCTCTCATTATTACTGCAGGAGACATGGGAAGTTTTGTGTACAATGGAGAGACAGCGGAATTGCTCCCACCATTATCTGTAACAACAATAGATACAACTGGAGCGGGGGATATTTATCGTGGCGCGTTTGCTTACGGCATAATTCAAGGCTGGAATCTAAAAAAGACAGCAAGATTTAGCAATATCGTTGCTGCTCTTCAATGTAAGAGGTTGGGTAACGCAGCAGCAATTCCAACAAAAGAAGAAATTATGCAGCATCATGACAAATTGCTTGGAGGGAAAACGTTGACCTCTTGTACCCTTAACAATATTTATTTATGCCTCTTCGCATCCAAAATATAATGGCATAATGCCAATCGTAGCTATGATTTTAACTATAATATTGATACCATAGCTAAGATGCACTATTTTTGGATGCTTCGAAAGCATATATGCATTATATCTATAAAATCATAGCGAAGTGGTATACAATTACAAAGTAAATTATGAATAACAAACAATACGATTTAGAAATTATCGCAGGACCATGCTCAATTACTCCCGAAAATGCGGAGCAAATAATCAATGAGACTGCGCAAGTAAAAACTCCAGACGGCAAGCGAGCTATTTATGGAACTCGTGTGGTAGGTCTTAAATCACGAACAGCATTGGATACAAAAGGTAGCGGAATGGGAATTGATTATGAAGTTGTGATAAAAGCACTCAGTCTTCCTGAAAATGAACGAAAAAAATTGGTAATGCCAAGTGTCGAGCTTGCTGAAAAAATTGCCAAAGAGACAGGCCTTATGATTGCATCTGAGATTATGATCCCTCATATACAACTTCCATCCTTTGAACAAAAAGAAATGCTAAAGGGTAACTTCCTTCCTTGGAACCCTGCAGTAAATCAATTAGGATGGCAATTATTTGAAATGAATGAATTTGCCAAAAGAAATAATTGGAATATTGGAATAAAACATGGAAAATTTTTAGGTAATGATCCACTTGAAGTTGCAAATCATCCAGATTATCAAGGCGAAACTGCACTTGAAAAAGTAGCTCTTGGATTAGTTGCATATCTTTCCGGGCATCCACAAGATCTTATTATTATTCATAGAGGCGTTGATGTGCCAAGAAATAAAGATTATCGAAATGCTATGGCTCATGAAATAATGAAAAGAATAAAGCAAAAAGCACCAAATGCAAAAATGTATTTTGACCCAACACATACAATTGGTCCTAAAATGCGACACACAATTGTAGATGAAACGATTGCTGCGATGAAATTAAAAGCTGGAGAAGATTTCTTGTACGATGGCTTGATTGCTGAAGCAGGGGATTCACCGACTGATACAGATGAACATATTACAATTGAAGAATTGCAATTTTTAGTCAATGAGTTGAGTAAATTTAGAAAAATTCGACCTCCTAAAAGTCAATAATTCATCATATGAAAAAACTTACCATCTCTTTTACACCTCCTGCATCAAACAGAGAATACCCAATATTTACAGGGACGGGACTTATCTCAGATATTGCCAAGCTTGTGGACCTTTCAGCATATTCTAAAGTAATTATTATTACCGATGAAATTGTTGCTCCACATTATTTAGAGAAATTACAAAACGCATTGCAATCTCATGCAGAAGTAGTAATGTTGCCTCCAGGTGAATCTGCAAAAGATATCACATATCTTTCAAAAATTTGGCAAGGGATGATTGATGCCAAACTTGATAGAAAATCATTGGTAATTAATTTGGGCGGTGGAGTTATAGGTGATATTGGAGGATTTGCTGCATCAACATATATGCGAGGAATTGCATTTATTAACATCCCTACCACACTTCTTGCGCAAGTTGATGAAAGTGTAGGAGGAAAAACAATGATAGATTTTTATGGAATAAAAAATATCGTTGGGACTTTCTATCAACCATCAGCAGTTATCATCGATGTTGAGACATTGCAATCATTGCCGAAAAGACAAATACTATCAGGTTTTGCAGAGATAATAAAACATGGAATAATCAGAGATGAAGATTATTTCCAATTGGTTACCAGCAAAAAACCTATGGATTTTTCGAAAACAGAGTTGATTGATATTATTGAAAGATCCAATGAGATAAAATCAGAAATTGTTCAAAATGATGAAAATGAAAATGGTCTGAGAAAGATAGTTAACTTTGGACATAGTATCGGTCATGCAATTGAAGCTCTTAGTCTGGGAACTGATAAGCCACTTTTACATGGAGAGGCAGTAAGTATTGGCATGGTAATTGAATCAAATATAGCTGTAAAGGTGGGTCTACTCCCAAAAAGTGATGCTGAAGTAATTAAACAATCGTTACACGATGTTGAACTTCCAGTAGAAATTCCTGATTTTAAAACAGAAGATATAATCGAAAAAATGAAACTAGACAAAAAAAATCTTGATGGCAAAATGATCTTCACCTTACTTAAAAAAATTGGAGAAGGGGTAATAAATCAAACTGTCACCGAAGAAACTATCAGAGAGGTAATTACTGCAAAATGAAACAAATCAAACTCCGTCCACTTCAACAATCTGTCACAAAAACCATCGAAATTCCTGGCTCAAAGAGTTACACAAATCGGGCACTTCTCATGGCAACCTTGACCAAAGATCCAGTAATAATTAAAAATCCTTTGGAGAGTGATGACACAATTGCAATGATAGATTGTCTGGAGAAATTAGGTATAGAAATTGAAAAAAAAGAAAATTCAATTATTGTAAAAGGTTCTTATAAAGATGTAAAAGATGGCACCTATGAACTTAATACAGATCTTGCTGCAACAGCAATTCGTTTCCTTTTGCCACTTTTAACTATTGTTCCCGGCAAAAAAATACTTCAGGGAAAAGAAGGACTTAACAAAAGGCCAATTGGAGAATTGGTAAACGGGCTAAGACTTCTTGGTGCAGAGATTGAATATACTGATAAAGAAGGATATCCACCACTTAAGATAACTTCTTCACAACTGATATCAAATGACATTCATATGAAAGGTGATGTCAGTAGTCAATTTTTTTCTGCGTTGTTTATGATCGCACCTGTTATTGGGGGATTAAAACTTAACGTTGATGGTATACAAATTTCAAAACCCTACATCGATATGACAATTGATGGGATGAAGCAATTTGGAATTGAAGTTAAAAATAATAATTATGAAACATATGAAATTGCAAAAAATCAAACATACAAGATTACTGAATATACTGTTGAAGGAGATTTCTCAAGCGCAGGATATTTCTTCGCAATCGCAGCGCTCACCAAATCAACAATAACATTGAAAAATCTTAATCCTAATTCTTTGCAAGCAGATAAAAAACTTATCGAAGTTGTTGAACAAATGGGAAGTAAAATTACCAATGGAGAAAATGAAATAACAATAACTGGAAATGGAGTAATTCCGGTCAACGTTGATATGATTGATTTCCCAGATCAAGCGCAGACAGTTGCAACTCTTGCAGCGTTTGCCGATGGCGAAACAATCCTCACCGGTCTGCAATCATTGCATGTTAAAGAAACAGATAGACTTAAAGCGTCAGTTACAGAACTCAATAAAATGGGAATAAAAACGGAATCAACCCATGATAGTCTTACCGTACATGGAAAAAATCCAAAGCCTGCTACCATCGATACATATGGTGATCAACGAACAGCAATGTCTTTCGCAATAGCTGGTGCAAAAATGGATGGAATAGTTATCAATGATCCTGATGTTGTAAATAAAACATTTCCTACATTTTGGAATAAACTTGAAGAAATCGGGATGGGAGTTTCCTATGAAAAATAACATTACTTCTGTATATATAACAGGCTTTAGAGGTACCGGTAAATCGACACTTGGGCCATTAATTGCAAAAAAGTTACAGTGGGATTACGTCGATATGGATGAGACAATTTCAAAAAGAGCAAACAAAAGTATTTCTGAAATAACAAAAAACGGAACAAATTGGCAAGATTTTCGAGAACTAGAACATGAACTATTAAAAGAACTTTTAACAAAAGAAAATATCGTAGTAACAACAGGAGGAGGAACTGAAGTTAATGATAATCAAAAAAATGAAACTGGTAAAACTTTTGGTGAAATAAATGCAGATTTATTAAAGCAAAAAGATACAGCATTGCTCATTCTTTTATATGCAGATGAAGACGTACTCGCTGACAGAATAAAGAAACATGAATTAGCGATATTTAATAAGCCAGCGATGAGACCTATCCTTAATGAAAAATATGCTCAAAGTGTCCAAACGATATTGGCACAATACAAAAATGATCCGGAGAAGCAAAAAAGTGTTCTTATTGAACATATCGTAAATGATGGACTACAAATTTACAAAAAACGAAAACCTCTTTATATGGCTTTGACAAATCATCATATCAATACTGGTGTATTATCATTAGAAAAATCAGTAGATTCTATTTTAAATCTTATTGGAGGAGCCATCGATGAGTAACATAACCGCACGAACAAATATCTGTATGGTAATTGGTGACCCAATTGAGCACTCATTATCGCCGCACATACATAACGCGGGATATGAAGCACTTGGCATTGATGATCAATTTGTCTATGTTGCGAGTCGTGTCGAGATCAGCGATATTGAAGATTTTACTAAAGGTATCCGTGCTATGAATATCCGAGGAGTGAGCTGTACAATTCCACATAAAGTTGCAGTGATGCCGCATCTTGATGAAGTAGAAGATATCGCCAAGAAAATTGGTGCAGTAAATACAATTGTAAATGAGAATGGCAGACTTATTGGATACAACACCGATTGGTTGGGAGTACTTATACCACTTGAAAGTGTAACAAATCTTGAGAATAAAACAGTTGCATTAATTGGAGCTGGAGGAGCTGCTCGAGCGGTTGCATATGCTGTAACCTGTCGAGGAGCAAAATTAACTGTATATAATAGAACTTTTGAGAAAGGAAAAGAGCTCGCAAAAGAATTTGGGGGAATAGCATACCGCATGGATAACATTGAGAATGTAAAAGATGCAGATATACTTATCAATACGACACCCGTTGGATTGCATGATAAAAATGAAACACCAGTATCTAAAAAATATATTACAGAAAAACATATTGTCTTTGATGCAGTGTATGGGGATGAAACACAACTTATCAAAGATGCCAAAGGAAAAGGCGCACAGACTATTGATGGCATTGAAATGCTTCTCAATCAAGGATTTGCGCAATTTAAATTATTTACTGGTTTTGACGCACCTGCGGCTGCGATGAGAAAGGTATTAAAATGAAAATAAAGTATTGCTTACCAATTATCAAATATTCAAAAGAGGAAGTTCTTACTGCTGTTGCAGCATATCGGGATGAATATCAGTATCTTGAAATTTGGCTAGATCCAATAAAAGATATCGATATACAATTTGTTGATCGATTGATATACATGCTGCGAGAAAAATTGATCTTATTATTTCATCGTGGAGATAAAATAAAAACTCAACTCTCTGGTGCACAAAAAAAGGAAATTCTTGATCTACTCGATAACTCAATATCACTTATCGATCTGGATCTTTCAGAAAAAGAAGAATTAGAATATATTAGGAAATTAAAAGTGCAAACAATTATTTCTTACCACAACTATAAAAAAACTCCTGATGATCTGGATGAAATTGTTAAGCAACTCAATGAACACAAACCAACTATTTATAAAATTTCGACGATGTGCGATGATGAAAAAGATGCGTTAAAACTCTTAGAGTTGCAACAAATATTGAGACGAAAGGGCAAGAAGTGTATTGTTCTTGGGATGGGAAAATTTGGTACAATAACAAGAGTCTACGGGACGCTCTGGAGCAATGAAATGATTTATGCACCAGTTGATAAAAAAGAAGCATCAGCACTTGGACAATTAACAAAAAATGAGTTGGAAACAATTTTTGAAACCCTGAACAAATAATTATGGCTGGAAATACATTTGGACAACTATTTCGAATAACAACCTTTGGAGAATCACACGGCGGAGCAGTGGGAGTGGTTGTTGATGGTTGTCCTCCAAATATTGAGATAACTGAAGAAGAAATTCAAAAAGAACTCGACAGACGAAAACCCGGACAAAGTGAAATAACTACTCCCCGAAAAGAACAAGATGAAATCCATATCATGTCTGGAATTGTCGACGGACGAACGACTGGAACTCCAATTCTTCTTATCGCCTACAATAAAGATATCAAATCTGAAGATTATGGAAATTTGAAAGATCTTTTCCGCCCAGGTCATGCTGACTATACATTTCAAACCAAATATGGAATCAGAGATTATAAAGGAAGTGGTCGAGCATCAGCAAGAGAAACTCTTGCACGAGTTGCAGCAGGCGCAATTGCAAAAAAATATTTAAAAGAAAAATTAGGAATTGAATTTTTAAGTTATGTCGAGCAAGTCGGAGATATTAAAACAGATGTAGATTTTAAAAATGTAACGATGGAAGAAATTGAATCCAATATCGTCCGTTGCCCAGATCAAGAGACTGCTGAAAAAATGATTCGACTAATTGAGGAAGTCAGAGATGATGGAGACTCAATTGGTGGAGTTATCCAAGCAGTGATCAAACATGTACCAGTGGGCTTGGGGGAACCAGTCTTCGACAAACTGCCTGCAGATCTTGCAAAAGCGATGCTAAGTATCAATGCAACAAAAGGATTTGAATTTGGTTCGGGATTTGAAGGAGTGAAATTGCGAGGGAGCCAACATAATGATGAATTTTATACTGATGAACATGGAACTATCAGAACAAAGACCAACAACGCTGGAGGAACACTTGGTGGAATTTCAAATGGTGAGACAATTCATTTTCGAGTAGCATTTAAGCCTGTATCAACAATTAAAAAGAAACAACAAACTGTTGATAAAAATAAAAACAGTGTAGAACTAGAAGCAAGTGGACGACATGACCCGTGTGTTCTACCACGTGCAGTACCAATCGTTGATGCGATGAGTGCACTTGTTGTTATGGATCATTATCTAAGACACAAAGCGCAAAATTTATAATAAAATTCGTAGAGTTATTCTTCGAATGAGCATAAGCGAATCGAGAAGTAAATTCTCGACAAGCTCGAATAATAAAATATAATATGCAAAATAAAACATTGGAGGATTACAGAAAAGAAATTGATAAGATCGATGAAGAATTGCTACATGTTTTGGCAAAGCGTTTTGATGTCATTCGCCAAATTGGGAAATTAAAAAAAGAAAATAATATTGTTCCACTTGATGAAAAAAGATGGAATGAAGTTATTGAAAAGATAACTGGAAAAGCAAAACATCTTAACCTCTCAGAAAATTTTATGAAAACAATTTATGAAGAAATTCACAAAGCATCACTTGCCCTTGAAAGAGACCATGAATAAAAAAACAGTTACGATTATTGGGTTTGGTCGATTCGGCAAAACACTTTTGAAGTTAATACAAGACGATTTTGATGTAACAATTTATCGTCGTCATCCCGCATCTAGTGCGGGATCTCAAATTAAAAAAGAGAAGATGCTGAATCAAGTTCAGCATGACAAAACTTTTACTTCTGATCTTCAAGTTGCATACCAAAGTGACATTATCTTCTACGCTGTCCCAATTCAAGCATTTGAGTCAGTTATTTCAGAACATAAAAAATATCTTAGAGATGATCATACCCTTATCGATGTCTTATCTGTTAAAACATTCCCAGAAAAAATTTTTAGAAAATATTTAAAAAACTTAAAAACTCAAGCACTTTTGACACATCCATTATTTGGTCCCGATAGTAGTAAAAGTGGTTTTGAGAACTTGCCATTTGTTATTAATAAATTTTTGACTAATGATGAAACCTACTCATTTTGGAAACAATATTTTAAAAAAAAGAAATTACATGTTGTTGAAATGACGCCAGATGAACATGATAGACTTGCAGCAAATTCTCAAGGCGTAACACATTTTATTGGAAGGATGTTAGAAGAATTCAAACTTGAAGAGACTCCAATTGACACAATAGGTGCTAAAAAATTGCAAGAAGTTAAAGAGCAGACAGACAATGACACATGGGAACTATTTATGAATCTTCAACATTATAATCCATATACTAAAAAAATGAGAATCGCATTAGGGGTTGCGTATGACAAATTGTATAACAAACTCATCCCCAAACAAGCGAATAATGATAATTTAGTGATTGGAATTCAAGGTGGAAAAGGAAGTTTTAATGAAGAAGCAATTATGTCATATCTCAAGAAAAATAATATTTCAAACTATACAATTGCCTATCTTCATACAAGTAAAAATGTTCTGCGTGCACTTTCTGAAGGAGATGTCGACCAAGGACTTTTCGCAATGCACAATTCAGTCGGCGGCATTGTGATGGAATCTGTTGAGGCAATGGCAAAATATAAATTTGCGATTATTGAAGAAGTCACAGTTAAAATTTCTCATGCGCTTATGATACGAAAAGACGCTAAACTATCTGACATAACAACAATCATGACGCATCCACAAGTTCTTGCACAGTGTCATGAAACATTACAGCGTAAATATCCAAATCTAGAAAAAACATCAGGAAAAGGAGAGCTTATAGATCATGCACTGGTTGCCAAACAATTAAATGAAGGCAAACTTCCTAAAAATGTGGCAACGATGGGAAGTAAAATTCTTGCTGAGTTGTATAATCTAACAATTGTCGAGGAGAATCTCCAAGACGCAAAGAAAAACGACACCAGCTTTTTACTTGTTGGGAGATAGGAAACATACTATAATAAGCACTATGGAAGAAAAGCTAATAAGCCTTAAAAACAATGCAATTTCTCTCATTCTTGAGGCAAAATCTTCAAAAGAAATTGAAGAAATCAGAATCCAGTTCCTCGGAAGAAACGGAGAAGTAACACAACTTCTCAAAAATCTCCCAAAACTTGATAAAGAGGAACGCCCAAAAATAGGAAGTCTTATCAATCAAACTAAAAATATTATCGAAGATGCGCTCCGTACAAAAGAAGCAAATCTCAAAGAAAAAAAAGTTCATAATTATCCATCCCTTGATGTAACTGAACCAGGAGTAAGGACACCCCTCGGTCATCTTCATCTCATCACACAAGCAATTCGGGAAATTACGGCAATCTTTACGCAAATAGGATTTACACGCGTCCGTTATCCAGAGATAAGTTGGGATTGGTATAACTTTACTGCACTCAATTTCCCTGAGAATCATCCTGCACGTGATGATCTTGAGACATTTTACCTAACAGGAAATTCTCATGCAAAAATGGGAAGACAGATGTTAAATGTCCATACATCAACAGGACAAGTTCAACATATGGAAAAAGTGAAACCCCCTTTTAAGATGCTCAATATCGCCAAAGTCTATCGAAGACAAATGGATATCTCGCATACTCCTGTTTTTCATCAATTTGAAACTCTTGTAGTTGGTGAAAAGATTTCTATTTCAGACCTTAAAGGAGTACTTGATTATTTCGTAAAATCATATTTCGGTGAAGATAGAAAAGCGCGTATCAGGCCTTATAATTTCCGTTTTACGGAGCCATCTTTTGAAACAGATGTTTCTTGTGCTGTCTGTCATGGAACTGGTGAGATCAAACGTGGAGAAAAATGCAGACTGTGTAAAGAAGGTTGGCTTGAATTAGGTGGTGCAGGAATGGTGCATCCAAATGTCCTTCGCGCCGGTGGAATTGATCCTGAAAAATATACTGGATTTGCATCTGGTTGGGGAGTCGAGAGAGTTCTGATGATGAAAGATGGAATAAAAATTGATGACTTGAGGACACTATATTCTAATGATTTAGATTTCTTGAAACAATTTTAATATGAATATAAAAATACTAGACAGTTGGCTAAGAGAATATTTGAAGACATCTGCAACACCAAAAAAAATTGCTGAAAAATTGTCACTGACAAGTGTCTCAATTGAAAGGATTGAAAATTATAAAAATGATTTTGTCTATGATATTGAAGTCACAACCAATAGACCTGATCTTATGTCTGTTGTAAGTCTTGCACAAGAAGCAGCAACAGTCCTTCCACAATCAGGAGTCGATGCGACATTTGTTGCACCAAAAATAAAACTTCCTGACATACATATCCCAAAATCTCCGGAGCTTAACATAACATATGATAAAAAACTCGTTAATCGAATTTGCGCAGTTATTATGGAAGTCACTATCAAACAATCTCCTCAATATGTTAAAGACAGACTAGACTCCTCTGGAATCCGAAGTCTTAACAATGTTATTGATATCACCAATTATGTCATGCGGGAGATTGGTCATCCGACACATGTGTTTGACTATGACAGATTATTAAATCACGCATTAAACATAAGAGAATCCAAAAAAGGAGAAAAGATAAGAACTCTCGATGATAAAGAATATACTCTCAGTGGAGGAGACATTGTAGCAGATAACGGAAAGGGAGAGATAGTTGATCTTATCAGTATCATGGGAACTGCCAACAGTGTCGTTACAAATACAACAAAACGAATCCTCTTCTTTATCGACAATGTCGATCCGCATCGCCTCAGAAAAACATCAATGGAACATGGGATAAGAACAGAAGCAGTCGTTCTTAATGAAAAAGGACTCAATCCAGAACTTGCAACAAATGCGCTTGCACGAGGAATTGAACTATTTGAGAAATTAGCAGATGGAAAAATTGTCTCAAATATTATCGATATCTATCCCAACAAACCGAAAGAAAAAATTATTACAATCTCCGAAGAAAAAATAAATACAGTTGTCGGTGTTAATATACCTCTTAATAAATCCAGACAAATCTTAACAAGTCTGGGATTTGAAGTTGAACAGAAAGAAAACCGACTCGTCGTGACAGTCCCTGCCAGTAAAACTGGAGATGATATGCAAATCCCTGAAGATCTCATTGAAGAGATTGCCAGAGTCTACGGTTATCCAAATATCCCAGACACACTTCCTATGTTCACAAAACAAGAATATTATCATCTCGGAGCAAATGATTTTTATTGGGAAGATCGTATCAAAGATGCATTAAAATATTTTGGTTTTACTGAGGTCTATACCTATCCCATGGTATCTGAGACGTTATATGAAGGACCTCTGGATAATGCTGTTACTATTCAGAATCCTCTCACTGATGATATGGTCTACATGAGAAAAACACTTATCCCAAGTCTTCTTCAAGTTGCTCGCGAAAATCAAGACTACACGACTATTCATATTTTTGAAATTGCCAATATTTATGAGAAGAATGGGAAGGATCTACCGAAACAAATAATGAAACTCGGTGGAGTGATGAAGAAATCAAACGCGAAGTTCTTAGAAGTTAAAGGAGTACTCGAAAGCCTTTTTACAGATCTTGAAATTAGCGGTGTTCATTTCAAACAACTAACTGATGGCTATGGCGCGCTTATGCTGTTAGACAAACAAGAATTGGGAACAATTGAAATTCTCGACAAGACGACAATTACATTTGAACTGGATTTTGAAACCATCCTCAAACACGCATCACTTAAGAAATTATATACGCCAGTAAGTAAATATCCACCAATTGTTGAAGATCTAGCCATTATCGCACCTGTAAATGTACAAACTGGTGACCTGATGGAAGAAATTAAAAAACAGAGTAAGCTAATCCGCGAAGTAACACTCCTTGATAAATATCAAGAAACAAGAACATTCCATGTAGTCTACCAAAGTCATGATAAAAATTTGAATGATGGAGAAGTAGGGGAGATTCGCGAAAAAATCCTCAAAGTCCTCAGAGATAAATATAATGCGAGATTGAAAAGTTAATTAAGATAGCTCCAGTTCTTCAAATCTTTTTCTTAACCCAGCAACAGCATTTCCGTAATCTTTTACTATAAACGTCATATCTTTCTGCAAACGATTTAATTTGCGCTCAAAACGATTGAGTTTATAATCAAAATGACCAAGGCTATAATTCACCGGTATTAATTGAATTGAGACTACTTCACGAACAATCTCTCTGACTACTTCTTTTATAACTTCTTGTACTTCCTGCCGAACTGAAGTATGTATTTCTTCCCTAAAAACTCTTTTTATCAGTTCCAAATCATCTCTCGTTAACATAGAGAAAATTCTATCAATAATAACTCTCTTTTACAAGAATTCAAACTAGATCTCAATTTAGTGCCCAGGTGTTGGTGTCGGTGTAGGCTGTTGGGTCGGGCCTGGTGTATCTGTTGAATGATCTCCTGTAGCTTGACGTACTACTTCATCTGGTGGATGATACAGCTCGTCATTTGCATGATTTTGAGCAATCCATGCATCAATTCCTTGCTGCCAACGGTTTGTGCCATCAGTTGAGACAGGATCACTCTCTCGAAGAACAAGATAATTCTTCCCATCTTTGCTTTGATAAACAGGTGACACCGCAGTTGGTTGAGTCCCTTGTATGAAATATTCAGAACGTGTGGGTTGTCCTGGATAAGGAAGACCACCTGCCATTGCATCAATCTGCTCAGCGACTACATCATTTGGCTTTGGCTCTTCTTGATCAGGTTTGCCCTTGAGCACTGCGGACATAATCTTTTCCCATATAGGCGATGCACCTGTCTCACCTGAAGAGATTGCTTGATTCATAACTTCATTGTCATCGTTTCCTACCCACACTCCTACAACATAGTTGGGAGTATATCCGACTGTCCAGTTATCTCGCTTATTGTCTGTTGTTCCAGTCTTAACGGAGACAGTATGTCCAGGAACAACAAGCCAAGAATTAGGACCAAAATCCATAGTACGGGCATTGTTGTCAGAAAGAATATGAGAGATGAGGAAACTGACGTTGGCAGGCAATACACGGGGACCTTGAATTGTCTGATTTTGATAAAGGACGTTTCCTTTAGGATCGGTAACTTTCAAGATAGCAACAGGATCTTGTCGTACGCCTTCGTTAGCAAAAGTCCCATATGCTGTTGTCTCATCAAGAAGCGTTGTCTCCCGTCCTCCCAAAACGAGTGATAAACCAACGCTCGCGAGATTCTCTGGAGTCGGCTGCCAATTAGTAATTCCCATATTGTAGGCTTGCTGCATGACAGGCTTGATGCCAACTCTAGCAAGTGTTTTAACTGCAGGGATATTAAGCGAGTTTCCTAGCGCAAACCGTATTTGAATCGGACCTAAAAATTTTCCACTATAATTAACTGGAGTATAATCAGGATCAGAATTTGTGGCTTTAAAATCGGTCGGGACATCCATTATCATGGTCGCAGGAGTGTAACCATGCTCAAATGCCACTGAATAGATGACAGGTTTAAGGGAAGAGCCTGGTTGTCTTGCAGAGACTGCGGCATTAACATTTGGCTCAAAAACACAATTCTTCCCTGGTGTGCAACCCTTTGGAAGAGGGTCTCCAAAATAATCTTTTCCGCCAACAAAGGCAAGAATCTCACCAGTCTTAGGATCAGTGACAATTGCTGCTCCATTGCCGACATCATAAGATTTTAATCCTGCAATTTCAGTCTTTACAATATTTTCAGCTTTTTGTTGAATTGAATAATCAAGGGATGTTGTCACCTGCAAACCACCCGTCTGGATCATCTGATCGCCAAATTTCTGCTCCAATAACTGCCTCACATACATCACGAAATAGGGAGCTTTAATATTGGTTGTATTTTCTGAGAATTGATAATTTTTAATTTCAGTATATGCTTTGTCCGCATCAGTCTTGGTAATATATCCATTGGAAGCCATCGCGTTCAAAACTTCCTGTGTTCTACCAAGATAATATTTTGTTCCGCTAAATGGTGAGTACACACTCGGACTTTGTGGCAACCCCGCAAGAAACGCACTCTGTGCAAGATCAAGATTTTGGACATTTTTGCCAAAATACAATTCTGATGCTGCTTCAACTCCGATTGCAGTTCCACCATATGGGATATTGTTAAGATACATTTCAAGAATTTGATTCTTTGAGTATTTTTGATCGACTTGAACGGAGAGAATTATTTCTTTAATTTTACGAGAGATTGTTTGCTGATCTGTCAATAGAACATTTTTAACCAGCTGCTGAGTGATTGTTGATCCACTTTGAAGACTTCCACCAAGAACAATATTTCTTGCAGCTCTGAGCATACCAGTGACTGAGAAACCATTGTTGGTATAAAAATCTTTATCCTCAGTTGCAATTGTCGCGTGTTGGAGTTGTTCTGGAATTACATTTAAACCGACATAGGTTCTATTTTCATCTTGATAGACAGAGTAAAGGAGGATATGATTGCGGTCATAGATACGTGTAGCATCTTTATATTTTGAAGAGACAAGCGTTCCAGGAGTAGGAAGGTCACGGCTGTACCAGAAAAAAAGACCAATGCCAACAATAATTGCAGCAATAAACGCAAAAAAAAGATATTTTAAGAGAGTACTGATAGTGAGAAAATTCTTCGCACTGAAAGAAATTCCTCCATGCCTTCGTGAACGCAGCCTCCGCGTAGATCTGTAATCCATAGGAGTAAGTACAAACAATAATACATAGTTCAACCAATTTATGCAAGTTTGTATATCTGAATAATTGACATTAACTCATCTGGAATGTACTATTAGCTTGAATTATTAATTATGCTAGTGAAATTTTTTGCCTCTCGTTTATTTTTTGTAATATTCATCTGTTTATCTATTCTAACTCCGATAGTAAATGGCCTGTATATGTATTATGTTAATATTTATTATCCCAATAT
Source organism: Saccharimonadales bacterium (SeqCode) (assembly GCA_035479415.1). Taxonomy (GTDB): domain Bacteria; phylum Patescibacteriota; class Microgenomatia; order Levybacterales; family UBA12049; genus JACDET01. The sequence goes on along the minus strand of DATIIS010000022.1, from coordinate 4,891 downwards.
TTATCACAATACTAATTCTGGTTTATATGGATGTGAATTTACATTATTAGCAGTTTTCATCTACTTGCTATTGTGTCTGTTTCTCTTTGGCATTCTTACTTTTTTTATTGGGATCGCCCGTCTCATTTACGAAAAAAAGGGAAAGATCGAGAAAAATAAAGTTTGGCATGTAAAATCACTCATAGTAAAGGGCATCATAGCAATTATATTGTCATGTCTGCTTCTATTTATAATCATGGAGCAAGGTCCCTTCATCACTGATCCATTTGATCCATTACCTAAATGTATGTTCAACCTTTTTTCTTCAAACGTTACCTTTCCTTAAGCTCATAGTAAGATATTTTCATAATAAACTCCATCGCAAAAAATCCTCATTTTTGCTATACTTAAGCCTATGGACAAGATTGAAGAGCTTTTGACTCGTGGTGTTGCCAATATTATTCCAGGCAAAAAAGAATTAGAAGAAAAATTACAAACTGGAGAGAAACTTAATATATATTTAGGTATTGACCCCACAAGCACCAAAATTCACCTCGGACATGCTGTTGCTCTGAGAAAACTTCAAGCATTCAGCGAGCTTGGGCATAACGTCACATTTCTTATCGGTGACTTTACGGCACTCATCGGGGACACATCGGATAAAGACACTGAGCGACCAGTCCTAAGTGTCGAGGAAATCCAAAACAATTTCCAAACCTACAAAAAACAAGCAGAAAAAATTCTTGATTTTTCAAAAGTTCTCGTCAAACACAACAGTGAATGGCTCTCCAAACTTACATTTGAAGACACAGTCAAACTCACACAGCACTTCTCAGTTGGAGATTTTGTCGGCCGAGAATTGATACGTAAGCGCCTAAGTGAAAACAAACGTGTCGGTCTTCACGAGTTTCTTTACCCTGTCATGCAAGGCTATGATAGTTACTTTATGGACACTGATATCCAAATCGGTGGCACAGATCAGACATTTAACATGCAAGCAGGCAGGACTCTTCAAAAAGATATACGAAAAAAACAATCATTTGTCATGACCAATGTAATTCTCGAAGGGACAGATGGACGTAAGATGAGTAAATCATGGGGAAATGCAATTTGGCTCGATGATACAGCTGAAGATATATACGCCAAAGTCATGGCAATAAAAGACGAGCTAATTATCCAGTACTACACTCTTGCAACAAGTGTCTCAATGAAAGAGGTAAATGAGGCTGAAAATGCTCTCAAAAAAGGTGAACATCCAATGAGAATTAAGAAACAACTTGCTTTTGAGATCACCAAAGAACTCACAAGTCTTGAGGAAGCGGAAGCTGCAAAAGAGAGCTTTGAAAAAAGAGTTCAAGGAGGAGAAAAACCAGAGGAGATGAGTGAAGTTGAAATTGAAGAAAATAAAACTGTACTTGAATTTCTTATCGAAAATAATTTTGCAGAAAGCAAATCCATTGCAAAAAGACTTGTTGAACAAGGTGGAGTAACGCTAGATGATAAAAAAATAGAAAACTCTGATCAGAAAATTGGAGAAGGAATTCTGAAAATTGGTAAGAGAAGATTTGTAAAAATTAAAACACAAAAGTAAACCTTTACCTCATTTTAACTTACCTCAGCAGGTTGTCTTTTACCTCCAAAACCTCTAATTTTTCGTCTATTGCTTCGTTTCCCAACTGGAATTATTAATTCAGCAAAACGTTGAAGAGGCATAAAAGAAACAACCGTTTGACCCCCTCCAAAATTTTGATCTTCAATCAAAATAGGTGGTCCATCTGTAGGAATCTGCTGCGCATATTTAGTATTATCAGGATAACTCGTACCCTCTTCATCAACAAAAGGATCGTGAAAATGTCCATGCAATACTTCATCAGGTCTAATATACCGCATTACTTTCTCAAGACCATTAAGTATTTGCGAGTGCTCTCCACGAGGAACAGCATCTGGATGATTAAGGTTATGAGGTTCCCAAAATGCTTCAGCATGTTGTACAACAATAATTTGCTTGCCTTCTTCTCGTGCTTGTTGTACTTTTTCTGCAATAGGCGTAGCATATTCTTCAACTGCTGTCTGATCCATTTTTGAAAAATCGACCAATTTATCAAAGGGTAACAATACTATTGCTGCTGTTTTTGTTTTCAGTATATCCATGTCTGTAAAATAGGGTACTCCTTCTTCGTTAAAAAAAGCTTTAGCATTGAAACGTTGATTTTCCCGCGCAATTCTTACTGCTTCAGGTTTTCCTGGTTCAAATTCAATTGGAGGAGAAGGATCCCAATTTCCCTCGTTAATTGCGACTATTACACCGGCTTCTTGAAGTCTAGCTAGAGGCGCCGCAACTAGTTTCGCATTTTCTGCCAAACCATCCGCAAGGGCATCTTTTGCTTCATCAGGAAGATTTGAAGCATAATGACCCCAATGAATATATTCACCATATCGCCTAACTTCTTGAGCAATTTCTTCGTCAGTTAAATCATGAAGTCTCTGTTCAATATCGATAACCGGACGTCCATCTGCATCCAATTTTTTATTTTCTAATTCTAACTCTTTTGTACGAAGCTCAATAAACGCACCTCGTATAGTATATCCTTCATGTGGTGGAACATTTCCACTATATGCTAATAATTTTTCATCTGAACCAGCTATTGCATGATCTTTTAATGCTTCATTTCGACTATAGTTTGTTAATCCATAATAAAGTCTCTGAAGATCTTCGAGGTCTTGAGTTCCTATAACATCTCCTCCTAAGATAACTGCACGTGGTGGTTTATCTACAAGAGATTCAAGTCTTTTTACAACTTCAGGTTTCGCCCCGTGAATATCGGAAACGACAACTATTCGTTCTTTTCTACCAAACGGTCTTGAGAGAAGAGTGCTTCCTTGTTGTCTTTCCGGAATAAAAAATCCATTAAATTTTTTTTCTAACCCGTTCACAAATGCGATTATACTATAAGTCAAAAAATGAGTCAAAATTTTAGATTCTTTTTAGGAAACTTCTTGATTCCTAATTCTTAATTCAATATAATCGAGTTATGGAGACGTTTGAAAAACACAAAATTGTTTGGAGAGTAATTATCATTATTGCAGGACTTGCACTTATCGGAGCATCCTTTCTTCCATATTTGGCACTGCTTAATCAATAACTGTGGAATTCTTGATGTGCGAGATGAGATACCTTTGATGATGACTATTTTGAAATCTTGACATCTTGAATTCAGAAACTCAAAAATTCTAACTCAAAAAGATCTCACTTCTCATATCAAAATTTCACATTACTATGGATCTTCACACATCAATCACCAAAGGCAATCACGCCATGAAAATGTTCGCGGGTAGACTTGAGAAACTTGAAATTCACACCTTTTATGATTTTCTTTTTCATCTCCCAAGCCGCTACGAAGATTATTCTATTATCTCAAAAATTTCTAAAATCCAGCCAGGAGAGACCGTCACCATACAAGGACAAGTTCTTGATGTAAAAACCAACTATATGCGTGGCGCACGCATCAAAACCATGCAAAAAGCAATTGTATCAGATGGGACGGGGACGATTGAGCTGACATGGTTTAATCAACCATTCCTAACACGCACAATTCTTCCAAATTCCACAATTTCAGCATCAGGGAAAGCAGATCGGTTTGGAAGGAGCCGAACTCTTTCCTTACAATCACCGGATTATGAAGTGCTTTTCGCGGGTGCACAGCCAATCCATACTGGAAGACTCGTCCCAGTCTATCCTGAGACACAGGGAATCTCCTCCAAATGGCTCAGACGACAAGTCTTTACGATCCTGACACAGCATTCAGATGAACTGACCGAATACTTGCCTGAAAGTATTATCCATGATCAGCATCTTATACATTTTGGACAAGCACTTCAGGAAATTCATTTCCCAAAAACTCTTGAAACAGCTGATCAAGCAAGAGAACGGCTTGCATTTGATGAATTATTCTTGATGCAACTAGCTGCCAAAAGAAGACGTACACAGTGGCTTGAGAAACAAAAAGGAATACATTTCGAATTAAAAAAATTTGAGGATCAGATCTCACAAGCTCTTGCTTCACTTCCTTTTAAGCTAACAGATGCTCAACAACAAGCTCTCACACACATGTATAACGATTTTCAAGAAAAGACTCCTATGAACAGACTTCTTCAAGGAGATGTCGGAAGTGGTAAAACAGTTGTCGCGGCGATAGGGATGTATATCGCATATCTTAATAAATATCAATCAGTTCTTATGGCACCAACAGAAATACTTGCAGAGCAACACTTCAAAACTGTCTCCAAATTCTTAGAACCACTGGGGGCTAAAGTTGCGTTGGTGACAGGAAGTAAAAAACTTAAAAAAAGCCCTGTCATTCCTGCAAAAGCAGGAATCCATGAGAGCAGATCCCGGATTAAGTCCGGGATGACAAGTAATGTTGATTTTGATATCCTCATCGGAACACATGCAGTTCTGTCTGAAAAAGTAACATTTGATAAGCTTGGACTAGTTATTATCGATGAGCAGCAGAGATTTGGAGTAGAGCAAAGAAGCACAATACGTCACAAAGGAGACAATCCACATCTACTTACCATGACAGCAACACCAATTCCACGAACTGTTGCACTTACTATGTATGGCGACTTGGATTTGTCATATCTCAATGAAATGCCTCATGGAAGAAAACAAATAAAAACTTGGCTCGTCCCACCAGAAAAACGAAATAGCGCTTATGACTGGATTCGTCAGCAAATCAAAGAAACAAAATCGCAAGTCTTTATTGTCTGTCCATTTATTGAACCTTCAGAAACAATGCAAACAGTAAAAGCAGTCAATCAAGAATACGAGCGCTTAAGTAAAACTATTTACCCAGATCTCAAGCTTGCATTACTTCATGGCAAACAAAAAGCAAAAGAAAAAGATGAAGTC
>DATIIS010000021.1:0-8501 GCA_035479415.1 Saccharimonadales bacterium (SeqCode) | reverse complement strand
CAATGAAATATTGGCTCAAAGTAAAATTGAAGCTAAGATAATCTTGACAATTACTGATATTCAGTATAGACTGAATTACAGTATGCAACACATTAAATACATCAAATCATTCAGCAAAGGTCAAATAACAATTCCCAAGGACATACGAGATGCGCTTGGAATAGGCGATGATTTTTGGTTGAAAGTCCTGGTGGATGACGGCAAAATAATAGCAGAACCAACTGAACAAAATGACGATGAGAAAGAGATAGATAAAAAAAGAGAGGAATACAAAAAAAAATTATTAACTTTAAAAACTGATTGGTTTGATGAAAATGATTACAAGACTATGAGAAAAGAAGTAAAAGACCGCCTCAATAAGTATAATTTATGAAAACTATCCTTCTTGACACCTCTATTATTATTGATTATTTACGGATGAAGAATAAAAAAGATCAAACAGTTTTATTTCAATTGACAGAAAAGAAGTATGCATTTGCAATCTCTCTAATTACTTACACAGAACTTTATTCAGGCCGCGGAGTGTGGGAAAAGGAAGGCGCACAGAAAGAGTTAGAGGAGGCACTATCGTATATGAAAATATTGCCATTTGAAAAAGATACTGCAAAGAAGGCCGGAGAAATAAGGGCAAAATTTGGAACAGATATATTGGATGCAATTATCGCAGCGACGGCTTTTGAGCACAAAATTGAACTCGTGACATTAAATACAAAGGATTTTGAAAAAATAAATGGATTAGTATTATTCAAAAATTTTGAGTAGTGCACAGTTCTTAATCGTTTTTTTAAGGTTTTTCTAAAAATTGATAGATTTTGTATCATAAATGTGTTCTTGACAACATTTTCAGAAGATGAGATATTACAGATAATTATTAGGGATTTTATATGACCAAAAAACCTCTTAAATTAAGGTCTCTCTTCAAAACATCTCTTGTGTTTTCTTTCGCCGGCCTCAGTTTTTTTATAATTCCAACATTAATACATAGTCAAGCGCATGCAGCAGCCGGGGCAGCTTATGTAGTTACAACTCAACGCGACAGTAACAATGCACTTGTAAATACACTTAGTAGTATGGATCTCACCACGGGAGCTTCCACACAGATTGGTAATCCTTTAGAGAGCGTATTGCCGGGAAACAATTCTGTTGCGACTCTAGCTTCCTATGATCCTGCTGGGCATAGATACATGTACGCGTCTGGGCAATCTGGCATTGAATATATCGTGATACAAAATACTCAAACAGGCGCTATTACAACTGTTACGAATCCAATTTTAAACGGTCTTAACAATATGGCATACGATACTTCCACAAACACACTTTATGTAGCCACAACTCAACGCGACAGTAACAATGCACTTGTAAATACACTTAGTAGTATCGATCTTACCACGGGAGCTGCTACGCAAATCGGCGATCCTTTAGAGAGCGTATTACCGGGAAACAATTCTGTTGCGACTCTAGCTTCCTATGATCCTGCTGGGCATAGATATATGTACTGGGCTGGGCAATCTGGCACTGGTTATATCGTGATACAGAATACTCAAACAGGTGCTATTACAACTGTTACGGATCCAATTTTAAACGATGCTGACAATATGGCTTACGATACTTCCACAAATACACTTTATGTAGTCACAACTCAATCTGGAGGTAACAATACGCTTTCAAATACTTTAAATAGTATCGATCTTACCACGGGAGCTGCTACGCAAATCGGCGATCCTTTAGAGAGCGTATTACCGGGAGACAATTTTGTTGCGAAGCTAGCTTCCTATGATCCTGCTGGGCATAGATATATGTACGTGGATGGGCAACCTGGCATTGAATATATCGTGATACAAAATACTCAAACGGGCGCAATCACAACCGTAACAGATCCAATTTTAAACGGCGTTGACAATATGGCATTTGCACTACCTCCACCGCCTCAACTCACCTCTCTTGCTCCAGCAAACTTGTGGATGAGTCATGGGACTTTGGACGCTGGTATCAAGCTTGACGTACAAGCACAAGCGTATGTCAATAACAATCTTGTCAGTTCAGGAGAGATAGACAGTGTGTCTGTGGGCAGCAATGTGGGACCTGGTGGAATAACAGAACAAACAATTCCCTTTAATTCATTTACTCCTGTAGATTTCCCTTCAGGATCATCTCTCAGTATTAAAGTTTCTGCAAGAAATGCTTGTATTGGATCCGGAAAAAATTCAGGTACAGCAAAACTCTGGTATAACACCAGTTCAAAAAATAGCAACTTCGGCGCTACTGTAAATACTCTTTCAAATACATATTACTTACTTGATAATTCTACTCTTGGCACAGCAGCTGGTGCTGGTCCATTAAAATCCAGCACAATCCAGGCAGGTGTACAATGCAGTCCCTTTCAATCTTTCGGTACCTGGGCAATTACGCCTTGACAAGGAGTAATTAATTTATTTACATTATAAATAGGTATGAAAAAGAAAACTGCCACACGTACTCAAATCCGCGCGCATCATGCTCCACATTTTTATGTTCTTTTTGCATTTGTTATGATTGTCATTGGTGCTTTTGGAGCAATTGTGGTCTCAAAAGTTGTTGGTGAGACAGCAAATAATGTCATTTATGCATGTTCACAGAAGCAAACAGGTAATCTCCGTATGGTAGCAGCAGGTTCTGTCTGCAAGCCTGATGAAGTCGGTGTCTCCTGGAACGTCCAAGGCCCAGCCGGTCCTGCTGGCTCCTCAGGCGGTTCTTCAGAAGCATACAACGGATTACCATACACCTGTTATAATTGCAACCTTAGTCCATTTGCCAGTAAATTTGCCGGTAAAGATTTCACTGGAGCGCAGTTACTGAATTGTTATTTTATTAACGCAGATCTTACCGGGGTGATCTTTAAAAACGGCAATCTTGATCAATGTATCTTTACCGGATCTAATTTAACAAATGCAGATTTAAGCAATATTACCCCTAGTTATGGTCTCAATTATATAAATGACTGGAATTTGAAAAGTGTAAATTTAACAGGAGCTAATTTGTCGAATGACTCTATAGCAAATGGAAAATTTCAAAACGCAAATCTCCAAAATACGAATTTTTCAAATGCCAACTTGTATGGGGGTAATTTTGCCGGTGCCCAAAACATGTCAAGTGCAAATGTGACTGGAACAAAATGGACTGGTGTCACCTGTCCGGATGGATCAAATTCGGATGGCAATGGAGGCACTTGTGTAGGACACTTTTAGTTTAGTAGCTAGTAGTTTGTAGATGGTAGTTAGGATAAATTTGGATTTACAGGATACATGAAGATTAAAATTGCTAAGTTAAGTCCCTTCCTCAAACTATCTCTTATTTTTTCTCTCGCCGGCTTCAGTTTTTTTATTTCTCCTCATATTATTAATGTAGATGCAGCTAGTACTGGAAATCTCTTAGGTTTTGAGCAAACATTCAATAGGAATGATGGAACGACAACGACAAATCTTGTCAGTTTTGATCAGATAACCGGTGCAACTACTCCCGTGGGACAACCGTTAGAAGACACACTCTCGAATAATCCTGATGTTAACCAAAGTAACCCATCCATTGATACTCAAAATCACCACTTATTTTATACTGACGCCAGACATAGTGTAATTGTAATTCAAGATACTCAAACAGGAACTATCCTTGCTCAACTCCCACTTGATAATAACTTTGTCTACAACGCAGGACTTACGTATGAACCATCAACTGGCAGACTCTTGGGCTTTGAGCAAACATTCAATCGTAACGATGGTACTACAACGACAAATCTTGTCAGTTTCGATCAAACAACAGGCATTCCAACTACAATTGGTGCCCCTCTGGAAACAACTCTCTCCGGAAGGCCTGATGTGAATCAAAGCAATCCATCGCTTGATGATCAAAATCACCGCTTATTCTACACTGATGCTAGCAATGGCCTCATCATTATTCAAGATACCCAAACAGGTGCAATCCTTAATCAACTTCCTCTTGATCAAAATACATTTGCCTTCAATGCCGGCCTTACATATGAATCTTCAACAGGTATACTCTTGGGTTTCAAGCAGACGATTGACCGAAGCACTGGGAATTCCACTACCACATTGGTAAGCTTTGATCAAACTACTGGAGCAACTACCATAATTGGTACCCCATTAGAGGCTACGCTTCCCGGAAGACCTGATGTGAACCAAAGCAACCCATCAATCGACGCTCAAAATCATCGCCTCTTCTACACAGACGCCAGCAATAGCCTGATTATCATTCAAGATACCCAAACAGGTGCAATCCTTGCTCAACTTCCTCTTGATCAAAACATCTTTGCTTTCAATGCTGGCCTTACGTATGAACCCTCGACAACAAATAACGCCCCCGTAATTAATTCTCTTGCTAACACAAAAATACAGAAAGGAGATACATATATTGCAAATGGATCTTTTAGTGATTCTGATTCTACAAGTTGGACAGCGAGTGTTGATTATGGCTCCGGTTTTCAATTACTCAGCCTTAACGGAATGAATTTCACCTTAAGTCATGTATACAATTCTCTTGGAACATATACAGTAACAGTGAATGTGACTGATAATCAGGGAGCAACGGGAAATGGTTCTGCTTTGATAACAGTTATCCCTGTAAATGGTTTGGCTGGAGCAAACTTGAGTCATACCAATTACACAAGTGCTGATTTTGCAAATCAGAATTTGTCACATGCAAATATGTCTGTAGCTATCTTTAATAATGTAGACTTTACGAACGCAAATCTGAGCCAGGTAACCGGCTCCAACAGCAGCTTCCAAAATGACAATTTTACCGGAGCAAATCTTAATAAAGTAAACTTCAGCAATTCAAATCTTACTGGATCCAATTTCACCAATGCTGTGATAACACAAGGTAATTTGTCCAATGCTAATCTTACCAATGCCAATTTTGCCGGAGCAAACTTGGCTGGAGCCAATCTCAGCGGTGCAACTATAACAGGAGTATTTTGGTTGAATACCACATGCCCAGATGGAACAAATAGCAATAATAATAACAATACCTGCGCGGGACACTTCTAAGTTTGTTAGTTAATAGCTTTTTGATAGGATTTAAGTTGAGATTGCGTCGTCAATATATTCCTCACAATGACGATAAGATTTTAATTGAGCGTTTTTATTGAACTCATGATAGTAGTAATTGCTTGTGAAACATAGCTCGTGTCTTTTGGAATACGAATCACTATGGTCTGATCGTTTTGCCTCAATATTAGAAACATTACTTCATTTGTACCGTCACTATATATTTCCTGATTGGCAGTAAAATTTTGCGTTTTTATTATTTTAGTTTGTTTCAGCCTGCCAGGAAGTGTAAATGGTATTTTAAATTTTATAGAGTTTTCAGGTACTGTGGTCGAATAAATAAATAAAGTATTATCGTCAGTATCCTTTACTGTAGGATCACTAAGTGAAACTAATTGAGGTGTAATTTGTTTATATTTTAAAGGATCTGGATAATCGAAGCTGATATTCATTTGCGGATTTGAGTATTGTTCATATCCAAATGTTTTTTGGTTAACAATATTATAATATTTTCCATTATAAAAAACTTTTTTAGTGTTTGTTTGATCCTCACCGACTTGAGATGTTAAATTTTTAGGAATCGTTACCCAAGGCTTTTTTGTAAATTGAATATATGCACCGGCGGCAAAGAAAATAATAATAAGTGCTCCGATAAGGAAATATTTATTCCGCAGAAATTTCACCTTTCAATAATAGCATATTGAAGTTTTAGTTAACGATCCACCAGTTCACCTTGATATCCTCAGATTGAGGTTCGGAGATGTTGATGATAAGCGAATTCTTAGCAGATTTCTTCGCTGAGAGAGCAACCGGTGTGCCAACTGGTGTTGCGAAGATCTTTGAATTCTTGGTCAACGCACTTGTTGTTGCAATACCGAATGTGTCTCCGGCTTTGATTGTCAGCGTTCCGAGAGATGCTGCTTTGACATCACTTGTATCAATATTAACTTTCTTCACAGTAATTTCACCCTTTGAGAACAAGTTGCCGTTCTTGTCGATCTTGATCTTGCCGTTGAGGATATCGATTCCACCGGCACCATGATCTTGTAATTTAAGATCTCCTACAGTGTTGATACTCGCTTGGCCTGCTTGATCAAGGCCTTGGATGGTCATGACACCTGCTGTGATATTACCGGTGACGCCGAGTTCCTGAACTGTTGTCTTACCAAAGACATTGAAGGTGCCAGATATGGTCGCATCTTGAGATGATAGTTCATTGGCCATGTTGATGGCGAGTACTTGTTTTTGAAGATCTGAGATCTGATCTGACAGAGTTGAGAATCCAAAGATTGCTTCAGATGATGCTACTGGGATTATTGTTGGATTATTGGTATTACCACTGAGTGTTGCGATCTGTGATTTGAGATTTGAAATTTCGTTGTTTTGTGACTGCAATGTCGCACTTGCTGTTGCTTCAAATCCAGAATTTGGAGCCGGAGTTGGTGTGACGTTGGACAGGTTATTTACTTTATTGTTAAGATCAGCAATTTGATTTGCTTCATTATTTACCTGATCATGGAAACTTGCTGCAAATTTAAGCAGTTGATCGATTGCTGTATTGATATGGGTGATTTGATCGGTGTTATCTTTCACTTGAATAGCAAGCGCATTGATTTGATCATGGACATTAACGGCAAGTGAATTGAGTTGATCATGGAAGGTGACTGCCGTTGCGAGAACATTGTTTGGATCTGCGAATGTGACATTGACGAATGCCATGACTTTACCTGTGCAACTATCTGCAATAGGTGAGGTTGCACAATTGAAGTCCTCAAGTGCTTTACCAAGAACTTGGCCAGGTTGGGTTGCACGCATTGCAACACCAGGAACTGAAGATGACGTCAGGTAATCACCCTTGTGGATCGGACCATTTTCAAGACTCACCTTGACTGGGACACGTCCGGTAAGTGCAACTGGTACTGCTTTGTCGCCATCAATCATTCCGTTGCCTTCAGAAAGTCTGAAGCCAGGTTTCTCAGAGAAGACACCAAGAATGGTCTTATCATACGTGTTGGTAGATTTCTGAACGTGACCATCATTTGTTTGATCTATAGAGAGAATATCTCCAGCTTCAATGCTGTGATCTTTGGTTGGATAATCTTCAGCGACGTCGTAGTTGCCAACTGAAGTGGTAAGTGTTCCGGAAAGGGTAGCATTGCCATTGCTGTCGAGTGACAAGAGTTTCTTTCCAGTACTATTCTGGAAGTTAAATTGTGTTGGGTTATTATTATTACTGTCAGTTGCCAATTGTTCCATGATGTTACCAAGTGAGTCAGAGCTGATCATGCCATTTGCCAACTTGAGTGACCCAACAGTAAGTTGACCTGATAGGGTAGCGTTACCACCATTATCGAGTGAGAAGATTGGCTGGTTGCTGCTGTTTGTGAATGAAATGCCATTGGCGGTGCCATTAATAGTAACCCCGTTCATATTCAATGTCTGTGCACTGATAGTTGCAGCGGTAAGCTCGTTTGCATTGAGTGATCCAAAGGTACCATTTGCAGCGGTGAGACTTGAGAATGCTTCCTGATTGGTCAGGATATTATTGTTCGTGTCTGTTAGGAAGTATTGGCTTGCACTGTCTGTTGCAGTTCCTGGAATCTGACTACCGAGTGTGATTTGGGTTTGACCTTGTGACGTGAAAATATCAGGAATATTGAATCCTTTATCAACCTTCATCATCACTTTTCCAAAGTAAACATATGGTTGCGTGTAGGATGCTGGAACATGTGGCACAGTATTTGTTGGTGCAGCATAACATGGATGAGAGCTATTTGTACCATCATCATAAGGCCATCTGCTATTAGCTTGGCTCCAATCGTCCAGTATTGAACATGTTGAGGTATTCCAGTTACCAGTGCTTTCGAGTGCTCGACCTACGATAGTGCCTGGTTGAGTCTGGTTCATACCAAAGCCTGGAAGACTACTTGTAGTGATCGCTGAGCCAGATGCTATATCGCCGTTGAGGGTTGTTACTTTTACTGGGACACGTCCATTAAGTGCAATTACTGCGGAGTTTGCAGTTCCAGGTGTTACGCCTCCAACAATTTGTGATGGACGCGTTGAAACAACTCCCATAGCTTGGGCATCATTTGCGTTTGTTGCAATTTTGACACCATTAATAAGCGTTGCATCTTCTGAAACAATATCACCATTTTCCAATTTCCCTCCAGCTGTTGGATAAAGTTCGGCAATATCAGATGCTGCTGAGACTTCTGAAAGAATCAAATCAATTCTAACAACAGTAGCGGGTGTGTTTGGAATATTACTTAGAGTACTAGAACAGACTGAATAGTAAAGCGGATTTAGTCCATTTGCAGATGCACTCGCGTCTACGTAGGTAAAAGATATTTCAGGGTTGTCTTGCTGAGCCGATTTGGCTCCTGTCACGGTATTGGCAGCTCCTAATTGGATTCTAGTGCCAGACCATTGACACATTTTATTACTTGCAACTGATTCTGA
>DATIIS010000020.1:0-27399 GCA_035479415.1 Saccharimonadales bacterium (SeqCode) | reverse complement strand
AAGAAACTACGCTTATTTTAGGGTATACTATATTAGTATGAAGCACTTGAGAAATCTTATCGCTGTTGTTGTTTTGATAGGAGTTATTTACGCTGTTACAAATTATGCTGGAGTAATTCAACAAGAGACTGGGATTACAATGATTGGCTCTGATAAAGGGAAAAGCATTGCCGGACAAGTCCTCGGTGATGCGACATTCCAGGTCAATAATGTCAAAAATCAGGCCATGCATGTAAATATTTCAGATGTTATGAGTTATCTTTCACGTTTTAAACGAGTTCCTCAAGATATAAGTTCTGCTAAAGAATTTGTGACTCAACAAGTCAGTAGTATATCTGGTCAGAAAAAACAGAGGACAAAATAGTATAATTGTTTGCTATGGAAGACGTAAAGAACCGCGCACTTAAATTGATTGAACGAGTCGGAGTCGATGAAAAGCATAAAAAAATTCGAGAACTTGAAGCCGCAAGTATGAAACCAGGTTTCTGGGATGATTCAAAAAGCGCCGCTGACAAAATGAAAGAACTTGCATCACTTCAAAAAGAAGTTGAGGAAGTTGAATTGTTACAGTTATGGGTCGAAGAAGGAGAATTTGATGAGGCGGAAAAGTTATTGAAGAAGCTGGAGCTCCTGATGTTTTTTTCTTCACCATATGACAAATCCAACGCTATTTTTGCAATTCATTCAGGGCAGGGTGGAACTGAGGCGATGGATTGGACTGAGATGCTTTATCGTATGTACACGCGATATTTTGAAAAAAGAGGCTGGGGTTATGACATCCTTGATGAAACTCCAGGTGAGGAGGCAGGTCTTAAAAGTATTACCTTATCAGTTGAAGGAAAATATGCATTTGGAACACTCAAACACGAAGCAGGCGTTCATCGACTTGTTCGTCTTTCTCCATTTAATTCTGATAACCTAAGACAGACATCCTTTGCGATGGTGGAGGTACTTCCTGAAGTGACACAAGATGATAGTGGAATTGACATAAAAGAAGATGATATTGAATTTGAAGCATTCAGATCAGGCGGACATGGTGGGCAGAATGTTAATAAAGTCTCAACTGCAGTGCGTCTCAAACACAAACCAACAGGTATTGTTGTGACAGCTCAAACTCAACGATATCAAGGTCAAAATCGAGAATTCGCAATGAAGCTTCTCAAAGCAAAATTGTGGGCAATCAAAGAAGAAGAGCGCAAAAAAGAAGAGGCTCAGTTAAAAGGTGGATACAAGACTCCTGGATGGGGCAATCAAATCCGCTCTTACGTCCTGCATCCGTACAGGATGGTGAAAGATTTGCGAACAGGCATTGAGACAGGTAACACTGATGGAGTACTTGGTGGAGAACTTGATCAATTTATTGAAGAAGAGTTGAGAGTTTTATAAACATCTACCGAAGGTGTCTACTCATCCTACGCGTGGGTGTGATAATAAATTTTAATAATAGTGGCAGATTATCCTAAAACAGCGCTTGTTCTCTTTGAAGAGGCAAAAAAAATGAATCTCAAACCTCAATGGTTGACCGACTATGGTTTGTTTTCAATTGAAATTAATGGGCAATTCGGTTATGTCTTCTATTCAAGAAATATGTTTAATAGTAACCTTAGTGGTTTTTTGGCAATGGATAAACATGCAACTCGGGTGGTTCTTGAGCAGAACGCCATGCCTAATATTCCTTTTGGGATGTTTAAAACAAAAAAAGATGTAATTTTATTTCTTGATGAACATAAAAGAATAATCGCCAAACCTGTAGTAGGAAGTAGCTCAAAGGATGTTCATTTGATTTCATCACAACACGAAATTCCTGATATTGTTTTTGAAAAGTATATTTTTGAGAAATTTATAGAAGGGAGAGAAATGCGTTATTTAGTTTTTCAAAATAGTGTTATTGCAGTTCATGAAAAAGTATATGAAGGTCCGATAAATGACGTCGAAAAAGTGAAACGAATTTCATATCCAAAGAATACATGGAATGAAAAATTAGTCAAACTATCAATACAAATTACAAAGTTGCTTTTCATGAAATTTGCTGCAGTAGATTATTTAATTGATAAAGAAGGCAGCATGTATGTTCTTGAAGTTAACAGCTCACCTGGATTATATTTTTTTGAACATCCTACTGCTGGTCCTACAATACCAATTTCGCGAATCTTCCTAGAAGAGACAATAAAGGAAATAGAATTATTTTGAACAAGTTTACTTAATCCAAACTTTATGCATAGACATTGATGAGCTTATAGTTTGTGTTATACTAATTATATGTCTGAATATCCAAGAAGAGGACCCACGAGAGGACCTGATGCGTTGGTAGGTAATTTTGAGACATTAGTTACTCTTACTCGACATACAGACGCCCCTAAAGGAGCTACAGATTGGCAACAAGGAAGAAGAAGAGGATTAACATCTTTGGCCAAAACTATCCTTCGAGCTCCTCAGAGAAATTTGGGCCCAATTCAGCAGGGGTTTGATGAATTAGATCCAACAATAAAAGGCGCTGTTCACGAAGTTTTTATAGGTGCTGCAGTCGGTATTATCAATCGTAAGGGTGTTGTTGGGAGGCATTTAGCCGGCAGGATGCTTGAAGAAAGAGCCGCAAGAAGAGGTTAATTATTCTCCACCCTTTTCCCATTCCACACTATTGAGTAATTTCCCAAAAATATCCTCTTCTTTGGTAATTTGTAATTTTTTCCGCTCTTCCAGAGTTGTCGCATGATCTTGAAATGTGACAAAAGGGACATCTGTAATTGTTGCAAGTGGAGTCTGTTCATCTCCCTCGCCCATAATAACAACTGCTGCACATGCAAATCCATCGACAAGGTTTTTCTGAGTCATCTCAAGCTGTCGACCAAAGATATCTGGTTTACCTCGATAATCTTGCGTTGCCTCAAAGCCACACCAAGCCATACCAAGTCCAAGTGTCCCATATCTCATGGGCGCGACATGACTATCTGTGATGAGAATTCCAAGATATTTTAGATTATGTTTTTCTTTCAGATAGTTCCAAATTTTTTCTATCATCTCTTCAATATGTTGGGGCCAGAGGATATAATTTCCATCAGAGTTGGATTCATCAATTCCTGCATTGGCGATGAGGATATTTCTGGTAATTGTTGGGATGACTGTTCCAAATACGTCGAGATTGGGATCTTCGAAATACCAATCTGCTTGCTTTTTTACAAGCTCTCTTTTATCGACTGCTCCGTCATTTTTGATGACATCTCCTTGAACGATACTAATAATTTTTGAGGTAACTGCGACAATTGTTCTTTCTTTTATTTCGGGTAGCGCTTCATCAAGGATATTGAATAAATCGTCCCCAACTCGCACTTTTTTTGTTTTGTGTGCTGTTATATTCATTATTTAATAATAGTATATTTTAACAGAAGCGCGCCGCTTTCATTCAATTGTTTTGTCTCGATAAGTTTGAGTGAGATATCAAATGCTTCTTCTTGAACAAGTGGCTCGCCAATCCCAAATATTTTTGGCTCGATTGTTAGCCAAAGTTCGTCTATAAGTTTTTTCTTAAAAAAAGATGTTGCCACTTTTCCTCCTGAGACGAGAAGCATGTTGTCAAACCCTTGCTCCTCTAATCGCTTAATTAATTCTTCAGGAGTTTCATTCGAGAATTCCATTTGTCCAGGCACGACAGACTTCTTATAATTATTTGGCCTCGAAGTTAAAATAATTCGAAGACGTTCTTTCTCAGGTCGAAGGCCTGCTTTCGGATTGTCCTTGACATGATCAAATGTGCTACTTCCCATGACAATGAGATTGTGGCTATTTAACGTCTTTTTAAAGTGTGCAAAGTCTTCAGGAGAAGACCATTCGTAGATATTGTTTCCTGTTCCTTTGGTTAATTTGCCATCTATTGAGGAGACGTTGATAAGAGTTACTTTCATTTTTTATTTCTTTGGTGCTTTGCCCAGCCATTTTACACCAAGATAGACAAGAGGAGTTTCGATGACAGACATAAAACATCTAAGCAACCAATAAGGAAGAGCAATGCCAGCAATAAACATAATATTACTTGCAACAGATTCATTAAGCGTATAGAAAGCCAAGGTCATAAAAAGTGCAGTATCAAAAAATTCACTGATGAAATTTGAGGCATTGGTGCGAAACCAAAGTTTATTTTTACCAAATTTTTCTCGCAATTTAGCAAAGATATAAACATCTGAGAATTCACTTACTGCAAATGCGATAAGACTTGCAGCTGAGAAGCGGATGGATATCCCAAAGATTGTTTCATACGCATTTTCTGTGGGAGCAAATCGTTTGTCTGCAGGAAGAGCTGTGGCGATAACTGAGAAAATCAAAATAAATAATACCATAAGAAGTGTTGATCTGACGACACTTTGGGCTTTTTCTTTGCCAAAAACTTCAACTATCGTGTCGTTGATCGAATAAATAAAGGGAAGGATAAGAAGTGTGACTGTCGCATGAATTGGAAATCCAAAAATAGTAAATAATGGGACCGTTTTTGCGCCCATAATTTCTGTGAGGACAACACATGTCGTATAAAAGGCGATAAGGAAATCAAGTTTTTGAATTTTAAACATTGTATAGTTGGGCTTGGATGAGGGTATTATACATGAAGTGATTTCATCCTGCTACTAGTGAATTTATTGTATTATGATACAAGACCTAACATCTCTCTTGTTGGAACATCACGAATAAAGTTAACAAGCAATAATTCTGTGTGATCAGGATCTGTGAAAGGACTTGTCTGTTCATATGTTCCAAGTTGGTCTGCTTCTTCCAAAAGCTTATTTGTGTCATTTAATATTTCTTCTACTTGTTTAGGGTCCGTTAGCTCTGCGTGCCCTTGAACAGTAATTATATTTCCAATTTGTAAGATAGCATTTGGATCTCTATCCGTATAACCCAACTGCTTGGCGTTAGGAGCTTTTTTAGTGACTGCGTCTTTATGGACAACAATTAAGCGTATTCTATCTTTAGATCGTGAAGGATCTTGAACAACTCCTTCAAAAATAGGATGCTCGATGCCGGCCTCAGTAAGAATAACTTCTGCTGTTCCAGTTTCATGTCTCCGTGGGTTTCTTCTTACTTCACCACCAAGAAATTCGTTTACAGACTGATGACTAAGGCAGGTGGCATATGCAGGTTTACCCGAATCAAAAATTTGATGCACTAACGGCTCCATACGCTTATCATGATCCTCCAATACTTGAGTCGGTCTTGATCTGTCCATATCGCTTGAGCCTTTTAAAATAACTGCTCCGTATAAGCTTAGGTCATCTGTCTTTCTAGCCCAATTGCCCTGCGTATCGTTTAATGTTTCTGCATGAACAAGTCGCGTACCAGGTACACGTCTTGCTAATTCGCGCATTTTTCTAATCTCGCTTCCATTAAGAAAACGATTATGCACAACTAATATATCTCTCCCTTGTGGAGATGCTTCTCTTCTCATAAATCAAATTTTTTAAAAAAAAACCGCCTCTTGGCGGTAGTATCTTTCAAGAAAAACTCCGCCACGTCAGTGGTAAGTAAGGAAGAGTTCGACTGAAAAGCATGTAATTTGCATAATGTTAGAAATTTGTCAGGTTTTGATAGTATCATAACTTGGAAATGGTGTCAAAACCTAATGAGAGTCTAGTTCACTGTGTTGCCAAACGCCCACAAATATGCTTTACTAATGGGAGTCTAGCAATAGGCAAGCGTTGCCCATGGAAGCCAAAACCAATTCAACTCAAAGTCCATATGTCAAATCCTCATCTCAGCAATCATCTGCTTCTCCTGTCATGCGTCCAATGGAAACTCACAAAAATGAGGTTGGAGGAAGCAAGGTAGTTCTCGTATTATTCCTTATGTTACTAGTTGGTGCAGGACTTGGATATGGAGCATCATATTTCTCCAAAGCAACTGGTGCAAGTATCGTCCCATCAGCTCTTAATCCCAACGCTCCTCAAAAAGGCAAAGTATATGGGACAGGCGACACATCTATTTTCAAAGATACAGCTGAGGGACAAATGCAAAATGGTGGGATTGATGGAGAGGGGCAATATCATCTCGTCCGTCCGGGTGGTCCTAGTCAAAGTGTCTATCTCACATCTTCTTCTGTTGATTTATCACAATTTGTCGGACAAAAGATAAAAGTGTGGGGTCAAACGCAAGCAGCTCAACATGCAGGATGGCTTATGGATGTGGGCAAAGTTGAGGTAGAGTAGAATTTTTGATGTGGGAAGTGAGAATTTTTTGAGACTGAATTTTTGATTCGATGAAGTTGGATATCTTGTTTTCTAGATGTCAAGGTTTCAAATAATCAAGATCAGAGATATCTCATTTCAAGTAATCCAAGATATGATTAAATTTGAAAATGTTACCAAACAATATCCAACAGGGAATACCGCACTTGATAATGTAACCTTTACAGTTGATAGAGGAGAATTTGTTTTTCTTGTTGGACCTTCAGGATCAGGGAAGACGACATTGTTTAAATTATTGATTCGTGAAGCCGTTCCAACCTCAGGAGCTATTTATATTGGGGATTGGGATTTGATAACATTGCCAAAAAACAAAGTTCATCATCTGAGGAAAAATATCGGAGTTGTATTTCAAGATCTGAAATTGTTGAGAGACAGAACAATTTATGAAAATATTATGTTCCCACTTGAGGTGGGCAACATTGATACACAAGAAGCACGGGATAGAGTAGAGGGAATTATTGAGAGAGTGGGGATCGCAGAGCATCGTGAGAAATTTCCAATTCAATTATCAGGAGGAGAATTGCAACGTGCAGCAATTGCTCGAGCACTGGCCTTTTCACCTGAGATTCTTCTCGCGGATGAGCCGACTGGAGATCTGGATAATGCGACATCATGGGAGATTATTAAATTGTTACAAGATATCAATGCAGGCGGGACGACCATTGTCATGGCGACACACAATGCAGATATCGTAAATAGTTTGCGTCTGAGGACTCTTGTTCTTGAAAAAGGAAAATTGACCAAAGACCAACCAAGCAAACATAAAAAAGCAGAGCATCATAACGAAAAAGTATGAAAGCAACTAGAACAGCAATAAAACATATACGACGCAGTCCATATCAATCTCTTGCTGCGATTTTTATCATGGTTTTGACATTTTTGTCTATATCAGTTTTTGCATTTATTGTTTTTGGTTCATCGTCGGTTATTAATTTCTTTGAGTCAAAACCACAAGTAACTGCATTTTTCAAAGACGGTGCAACGACACAAAATATCCAAGATCTGCGCAATCAGCTTGATCAGTCAGGTATGGTCGCATCTTCAAAATATATCTCCAAAGAGCAAGCATTAGAAATTTATAAACAACAAAACAAAAATGATCCACTTCTTTTGGATCTTGTGACAGCAGATATTTTACCAGCATCACTTGAGATCTCAACGGTCAAGATAGAGGATCTTGGTCCTGTCTCAGATACATTGAGCAAATCGCCGTATGTCTCAGAAGTTATTTATCAGCGTGATATTGTATCCACGCTTACTCGGTGGACCAATGCCGCAAGAATCATTGGAATTATCTTGATTGTTGTTTTAACTGTCGTATCAATATTTATTATGATGACTGTTATTGGTTTTAAAGTTTCGCAAAAAAGAGATGAGATCGAAATTATGAAATTATTGTCCGCAACTAATATGTATATTCGTCTTCCATTCATGGTTGAAGGAATTATTTATGGAGTAGTTGGAACATTTATCGGATGGGTTATCGCCTCAGGAGGACTTTTATACTTTTCGCCATATCTTGAATCCTTCCTCAAAGGTATCCCAATTTTTCCCATTTCGCCTCTATTCTTTGTTGCTATTTTGGTTGGAGAGTTAACTCTTGCCGTTCTTCTTGGTGTCCTTGCCAGCTCGTTGGCAGTTCTGCGGTATTTAAAATAGAGTTTTATGTCATTCTGGTAAGCCAAAAGCGCATCCAGAATCAGAAAAAAAAGATCCTGGACAAGTCAGGATGACGATTAGATATGAAAAGGTTATCAATATTGTTTAGCGTTATAATTTTTGGTCTCTCAGCTGTTCTCGTGCATGCACAGAGTGTTTCCCCAACTCCTACTTCTGATTCATCATCGTCAAGTAGTAGTTATCAGGCGCTTCAACAGAAGATTTCTGATCTCCAACAAAAAGTTTCTGATCTTAAATCACAAGGCGATACTCTTTCATCTCAAATTGATACGATGGATAGCCAAATTCAACTTACTCAGGATCGGATCGATGCGACCCAACAACAAATTATGAGTATTACGATGGATATTGATTCAGCAAGCAAACGAATGGACAATCTCGAAGGATCTCTTACCAATGTGACCAAAGTGCTTTTGAGTCATATTGTGGCAACATATCAAGCAGGAAGCGCGAGTGATATGCAAGTACTGATGAGCTCAAGTGATATTTCAGATCTTATAACTAAAGCAAATTATCTGCGTTTTGTTCAGCAACATGATAGACAACTTCTCTATGACACACAGCAAGCACGTGATGATTATGCAAATCAAAAAGCAATTCTTGAAAATCAAAAGAAACAAGTTATAGCGCTTAACACGCAGCTGCAACAATATACACAGGATCTTGATTCACAAAAACAAGCCAAACAAAACTTGCTTTCTCAAACTCAAGGAGATGAACAAACTTATGAGAGTCTTCTTGCACAAGCTAAAGCAGAATTGGCTGGATTCGGTAACTTTACCTCAGGTGCAGGAGGAGCATCGTTATTAAGTGGGCAGACAAGTTGCGATGGTTGGGGCTGCTACTATAATCAACGAGATAGTCAGTGGGGCGGCCTTCTCATCAATGGACAAAGCGGTTATTCAATGGCTGGCTATGGATGTCTCATTACATCAATTGCAATGGTCTTAAGCCACATGGGACATACAGGTATTTCTCCTGCAGATATCGCGACAAGTGGTGGAAATAACTTTGCGGTTGGTACTGCTATGCTTGCAAAATCAATAAGTGTCAAAGGAGTCTCACTTACTCGTGTGAGTACATCACTTGATAGCGCTCTCTCAAGTGGCCCTGTGATTGTTGGAATTTATGCATACGGTGGGACTCATTTTGTCGTTATCACAAGTGGTTCAGGCGGAAATTATACAATGTATGATCCATATATCGCCAATGGCAAAGGCATTTCGTTTACTGACCACTATTCACTCAGCAGTATCTTCGAAGAAGACCAAGTTCAGATCAACTAGTAAAACGCCAACCTACACCTATACTACATAAAACCACGCTCCTTATATCTATTATTTTTTCGTACTTGCCTAAAATATATGGATGAGTTTATACTCGTTATAGATGAGCTATTGTAGGTTTGTTTTGGTACTAGTTGGATTCTGTTTACTTTTCCCTCTTATATCGTATGCTGATGGGCAGCCAGCTATTAATGAATTTCTCCCTCATCCAAGTAGTGGCAATAGAGAATGGGTTGAATTCTATATCCCTGATGGCGCAAGTTTAAGTAATTGTTGGATTGATGATGATACTGATTTTGGGAGTGACTCTGGGAGTAGCGCAAAGGAACAGATTACTACAGTGACTTCGGGATCAGATAGTCAGCATGTTATCTATGAATTATCTTCATCGATGTTCAATAATGATGGAGATACAATCGCATTATTTGCACCTGATGGAACACTTATAGATCAATATAGTTATGCAAGTGACCCTGGCGTTGATATCTCAATTGGCCGTACTCCTGATGCAACGGGAGGATTTCAAGTTTTGGCAGGAGCCACAAGAGGAAGTGCCAATAGTTCAGCCAAACCCACAGATACTCCAACTCCAGCACCTACTGACAAGCCCACAAAAGCCCCAAAATCTACCGAGACTCCAGTTCCAACAAAAGTCAAAACAACGAGTAGCTCTAGTGTCGTAACGAGCACAAAAAATGTCATTGCAGATGCAACTTCGATTTCAAATGCGCCGCTTCATACAAGTTTTGCTAACACAACGATTGGTAGCAATGGTGCGCATCCAACATCTGTACTTGGTACGCATACCAAAGCTGTGTTAACACCTGCGGCACTTCCTAAAAAGCGTATACTAATTAAGGGGTCTACGAACTCTATTTCCCAAGTGGTCGTAGTTACTATAGGAGGCATTATGCTTCTTTTATGTGGTATACTAATGTACTTAAAAAAGCGTGGAATTTGGATTTTCCAGCGTGATAAATGATATGAAAAAGATAGTAACAAATACATTTGAAGAGACTCAACAAGTAGGTCTTACTTTTGCAAAAGAATTACGTGGTGGAGAAGTTATTGCTTTGTATGGTAATTTGGGAGCAGGGAAGACTACCTTTATGCAAGGGCTCGCAAAAGGTCTTGGTATTACAAGAAATATCATCTCTCCTACATTTATTATTATGAGAACATATGAAGTATCCAACAATGATATACGGACGCTTTATCATTTGGATCTATATCGAATTGAAAATGACGAGCAAGCAGTGGACCTAGGGTTGAATGATCTTATGGGAGAAAAAGACAATATCGTTGCTATCGAATGGCCAGACAAAATAGAAAATATCTTACCTGAGAAAAGAATTAACATTTATTTTGAATATCTTGGAGATGACAAGCGAGAGATCAGACTAGATTAGTCCTCTTTCTTAAATTACCTATTCTACCCAAAAATCTTTTCGGTTGGCTATCTACATAATAGGAATCCTTACTAACATCATAACCATTAAACGTTGTGTCAGCTTCATTTACTCGTACTCGTTGTAATCCTCTTCTTTTATCTGTTAAAAAGCTAAATAAAACAGGACGATTAGTTGCTGACCCTCCGCAATGATTATCTATTACTATTGCAAGCTTTCTTTTTCTGCTTTCGGCAATTCCCCGGGCGTAGTTAATAAACTGATCATAAAATTCTTCGACAGATACATGATTGATATAATTTTCTAGAGGATTGAGACCACGAATGAGGAGCACAGGTTCACCTGATTTACTTGTTGTTTCGATAAGCATACTTGCACCAGTTAGTCTCATGCGATCAGGATCAGAGGGATTCTGTTTCATAATAACGGCAGTTGCATTAGGCATTGCCTCAGCGATTGAGTCGTATTTATTTGCCCAACAAGCATCAGCAATATGTCCTGACAATTCCATCATGATTCCTCGAGTCGGAACAAATTGAATTTCGGTTGTATCTTTTGAAACGCCTACATCTTGAGTACGATCAAGAGCTTCTTCTAAAACTTTTGTACTTGTCATACCACTAAACATTCGTGCGCTCTTTTTATCTTGGAAATATTCTCTAAATGTCTCTTTATTAATAATATGCTCAATAAATTCACGTGTTGTACTGACATCATCTATATCTGGATTTCTTTGAAGTGAGGTAACGCGACTTCTCCAATCTGGATGTTGTCGAAGTCCCCATGCAAATACTAATTTACGCATTGTTGGATGGAGTGCATCATTAGTTGCTAACATACGGAAGTTTTGTTCAAAATTAGCCAATGACCTCAGTGGGTAACTGTGAGGCTTTGCTTCGTCCGTTGGAGTAATTAATGCACGTAGTTCTCGTTGACGTTGTTCTATGCCTTCTCGTCCTTTATCATTGAGAGTACCATCTGTTTCTAGTCTCTCCTGCATACGATTTGCAATACCTTCTATTTGTCCTCGCAGCTCATTGAGATAACGGGAAAACGGTTGTGGTTCATCAAGTGCACTATTTGCTTCTTGTAATTCAGCCCGGAGTGTCCCGTAACGAGAAAGTAAATCCTCAGTCCATTGTGGTTTTTCTTCTTGAACATTTAATTTTTTTACTGTAACAGCTTCACTAGGGTTGTATTCTGAAGGCATTGGTTCAATGCGGCCATCTGTTGATGCGTCCATGGAATACCGTATCGTCCCTTTAAGTGCAGCAGTAGTATGGTCGCCCCACTGTGAAGTTTCATAACGCGTCGTTCCTTTTAATAACTCTAACAAAAGTTCTGAATCTTTAATTTTTTCAAGAGTTACATCTGATAGATCCACAGAACGTATCTCAGTAACAAACGTCTGAAGAGATTGTGCAAGTTGGGTTAATCCCGCCTCTCCTGATCTTTGGACGCCAAGCTGATCTCGACTGTCTTGGTCGAGTGTACCGTCAAATACTTTAGAGAATATTTCTGCTGTAGTTCTCGTTACTTGATCACCAAGTATTTTCATTGCTTCACCAGTTGCTCGAGGTCTATCTGCGGGACGAAGTTTGGCAACTTCATCTAGATATCTTGCGAAATGAAGTGATGAGATACTCATATATAAAGATTCAGTAGCACGGAGTTGGTCACCATTAAAAGTGACCTTATCTTGCCAATCTCGTGGAAGACTTAATAAAAAGCCTCGCTGTAAGAAGCGATTTGCGACTTCTTGTTCAATATCTAATCCTTCGAAATTATCCTTAAAAAGACTTAAGTTATTAATCACTCTTTCGTCACCATAGTCACAAACAGTGAAAGCCAATAATTTTTTCTCATCGTCATTGAGAAATTCAGCTTGCTTTATTAAGGTATTTGACCAGCCACCTTTTACTACTCTTTCAAATAATTCTTTTTTATCTATCTGAGTAAAATTAGCTAAATGCTCTGTTATTGCTTTTGCTTGACCTTTTTCCAATAATTTATCAACTAGCCATTCTTGATCGACGTCTGGGAAATGCTCCAATCCAACTGCTATTGCGTTAAGTTGATCAGTTTCCACTAATTTGTCGCATATATACTGTGGATCTAAATCATGGAATGCGTCCCAATGAGCAGTGATTGCTTCTCCTTGGTGGGTATCTAATATCTCTTCAACGATGTCATTGATATCAAGTCCCTGAAATTTATTATGATTCTCAACCACACTTTTTGCGTATCCATTCATAAGAAGTTCTCGAGCCACATCTAGACCTAGAGAATTAAAAGAATCTTGTTCTATTCCTCGTACTACAGCATTTATATCACCTGTCTCACAAAGCTTGATAGCTATTGATTGGTCAAGCCCAGAAAATACTTCGGGATGTCTTTTCGCAAACATAAGCTGTTCTTCTGCAAAACGATAATCATCTGGGCCAAGATGCTCTCCCTCATAAGGTATTTTAGCGTTTCTGGCTGTTCTCATTTGTCGATGTATTTCGTTAAATTTTTTTATAAGCTCTTTTTGTCTAGGATCTTGAGGTGGTAGAGGTGGTAATTCTGCAGCAGTTTCAAGCGCATTAGGTTGTTTTTTAAATCGTCGCGTTAGGCGTTGCCATCTCGTCAATGTTTCGTGAGGATCTTCTTGTGGGCGTGGCAGGTGAGCATGAGCCTCTGTTACTCCCTCATCTGGTTTGACAGGTCTTTCCCGTTCAAGAGTAGTTGTACTTCCGTCAGGCATATATAGTGTTATAGAGCTTTACAAGTAACATAATATTTATTTGCAAGTAAAGTATATGAACATCCTCCTGGCAATGATGGAAGAGGAACTGTAACTGGTTGATTGTTTTTATTGCATGTGACAGTATCCTTTGCGCTTGAGCTAGCAACATCACAAGTGGTAGGAAGTGAGACTGGGACGGTTGGAATAACTGCTGTTGTTGTACAGTGAACTTCACTTCCAGTTGATGATGTTGTGATTAGACATTGAGGTGGCATTTGTGGAAGAGCGATATTGATCGGCACAGTAACTGCCGATGTGGGCGTCGGGCATACAACAGCGAGACCTTTTTGTGTCTGTTGATAAACGCAGCCTGCCGGAAGAGTTGGCAATATCTGTGCAGGATTTTGGGGAGTATCTGCATGTGTTGTTGCAGTGCTTTTTTCATGGGAAGTGAGAAGCGAGATATTGATACCAAGTGTAATGATAAGAATAACCATTGAGGTCAGAACTGTGAGACGAGAAAGGAAGAATGAGCGCTTGCGGTATTTATTGTAATAAGATGATGCTGATTGCTGTAAAGGGTTGGGTGATGGTTCCATGAATTAAGTATAGCAAGAATGAGTGATTTTTTGTACTTTCTCCGCGAAAGTACCAAAGCTCTTTGCAAAGAAAGTCGGCCTATTTTGTTCGTTCACTTATCGGTGGATTATCCTCCCCCTTCGGCAATTCGCCGGATTCCCCCTGATGCGTTCACTCACAAAACGTAACGGCCTTTGTTTCAGTTGCAAAAATTAACAATTGCTATTAGTTTATTGTGATAAAATGTGTGCATGGAAGAAGTGAAGAAAGCGATTCAAATTCTCAAAGATGGCGGCATTGTTATTTTTCCGACAGATACGGCATTTGGTATCGGATGTAGGATTGATAATGAAGATGCTGTGAAGAGATTGTTTGCCCTTCGCAAAAGGCCCGAGACCAAGGCAACTCCTGTTCTTGTCTCTGATCTTCATATGGCAGAAGAATATCTACAGAGTGTACCAGACGATGTTATTAATAAATTAATTGAGCCTTATTGGCCTGGCGCATTAACAATTGTTATGAAGTGCCAGACTAATAGAGTCCCATCACTTGTGAGAGGAGGGGGAGATACATTGGGCATGAGAGTGCCTGATCATTTGACGACGCTCTCACTTATCAACGGTGTGGGTATTCCAATCCTTGGAACTTCTGCAAATTTTGCTGGTGGTGAAACACCATACACATTTGAAAGCCTTGATCAAGAACTGATAAAATTAGTTGATTTTGTCGTTCCAGGTGTTTGTCAGACAAAGCAAGCATCAACGGTAATTGATACAACACAAAGTCCCTGGCAAATTTTGCGTCAAGGAGCTGTCCAAATTGAGATTTAAGATATGAAAAATATTGTTTTACTCATTGATACAACAAATAATAAAGAGATGACTGTGGGTTTAAAAATTGATGAGAAAGAAATTATCAAGAAAAGATCTCTGGATAGAAGGAAAGCCCAAGTTGTCCTGCCACTTCTTGAGGAATTGTTGAAAGAAAAAGAATTGGAATTGAAAGATTTGACTGCGATTGAAGTCAATCCAGGACCAGGCTCATTTACTGGTATTCGAGTAGGTCTCACTATCGCAAACACATTGGGTTATCTTCTCCATATTCCTGTAAATGGGGAAAAAGTAGGAGAAGTGGCGACCGCACATTATTCTTAAAGAAAAATATTTGGAGATTTAGTAGGTGTTTTTTACCTGTTCAGACAGAGAGATCTATCTATCTAGCAAACCAATCAGATACATGTAAACCATGTACATCTTGTTTACTTTCTTGGAGGTTTAGGTTTTGTTTCGCAGAATTTGCTTTTGGGTTGCTCTGGGAGTGGTTGGGTAGGATCTTTACATTTATCTGAAGGGTTGCAGCAGGGATAGTTTCCGTGCGAAACATAATTTTGCGTTGCCATTCTCGGTCTGCGATCTGTTGTAAATAGTGAAATCACTTCTGTTGTGCCGAGTTTCGATACTCCTCCATCCCGTGATAGATCCTCAATTGGTGGAGGTAAAAACCCAGGGAGGTCTAATAAAGAGTCAGGAGCATTTCGGACCTTTTCTGGACTAAGAGTAGCTTTATCGACTTGTTCACCAACTGAGCTTCCACCTATTATATTCACTTTCCTTCTAGTTTGGGAAGCTTGTTCTCTCTCTAGCGTTTCTGTATTGGCCATAATATATTGCAGATTATACTACATTATTATTGACAATAAAAAGTGGAGGAGTTAAAATAATTATCTTATGTCAGCAGAAGCACCAGTACAATCAAAGAAAAAATTAGATGTTCGCGTTGTAACCAACAATCGGAAAGATAGACCGGCTGTTCAGCAAACTGAAACTCTTGTTGGAAAAGAAGGAGTGTTACGATTAGGAGTTCCAGTTGAAGTGACGGGTTTAGGTTTACTGAGTGGAGAAGGTTTGAAGACAAATGCTACTAATGGATATAGAGTCTCAATGAAAGAGACATGTGGCATATCCTGCACCACATGTCTAGAAACATGCGATTCATGCCGACCGTGCGGTAGATAAACTTTTACCGGTTGTAATTTTATAAAGATTGTTACTATGTCAGCAGAAGCACCAGTACGACAAAAGAAAAAATTAGACCTCCGCGTTGTAACGCCTCAAAAAGACAGACCAGGTGTGCAGCAAACCGAAGCTCTTGTTGGAAAAGAAGGAGTGTTACTATTGGGTGTTCCAGTAGAGATTCTTAAGACAGATCTTTCTCTTTTGGGTTCAAGTATGATAACTAAAGATAGTGCTCCTCCGTTGCGAGACAGCAATCCAGACTGTCATAATACCAGGCCACAATCTTGTGCAACATGTCCTGATAACCCTTGTTCATTTAGAGCCTGTTCAAATCCATGTAAATAAATTTCGGGTGTCTCAGGATAATAGCATTACTTTTTTTATGTCAGCAGAAACACCAGCACGACCAAAGCGAAAATTAGACGTCCAAGTTGTAACCAACAATCGGAAAGAAGGACCAAGTGTACAGCAAACTGAAACTCTTGTCGGAAAGGCAGGGGAATTGAAGCTTGGAGTTCCTGTAGATGTTCTTAAGACAGATCTTTCTCTTTTGGGTTCAAGTACGATAACAAAAGACAGAACTCCTACATTGGCAAGAAGCAATCCACAGTGTCATAATACTAGGCCACAATCTTGTGCGACATGTCCTGAGGTACCCTGTTCATTGCCAGCATGTAAGTAAGGTCAGAAGAGTATATTTACCAAGTTAAAAAATATGTCAGCAGAAGCACCAGTACGACCAAAGAAAAAATTAGAGGTACGCGTTGTAACCACTCATCGTGGCGACAGACCAGATGTAAAGCCTGTTGAATCTCTCGTTGGAAAAGAAGGAGTGTTACGATTGGGAGTTCCAGTAGAGATTATTAAGACAGATCTTTCTCTTTTAGGTTCAAGTATGATAATAAGAGATGAAATGTCGCCAAAAAGCAATCCACAGTGTCATGAAACAAGAGCTCAATCTTGTGCAACATGCCCTTTAGTCAATTGTTCACTTAGACCCTGTTCAAATCCGTGTAACTAAATTTCGGGTGTATCAGGACAATAGTATTATTTCTATATGGCAGTACCGGTAGAAGCAAAAAATAGAAGATTGGATGTGCGCGTTGTAACTACGCCCCAAAAAGACAGACCAAATGTAAAGCCTGCTGAAACTCTCGTTGGAAAGGCAGGAGAGCTGATGCTTGGTGTCCCTTTAGAAATAACGGGTTTTGCTCCATTGCAAGGAACAGGTCTTAGAACAAAAGAAATTTTAAATGGGCCATCAGAAGGTTCTTGTGAAGCATCATGCCCACGTGTCTCCCGTTGTCAGGGTGGTTCGTGTGACTTTACTCATTGTCGTGGTGATCCCTCTTGTAGATAAAAATAACCGGTTAGCAATACCACTGTGTCAGGGGCTTCGTCACAATTTATAACTCAAGTACGGCTTGAAAATTTATAAAAATGATGTATACTCATCATTATGTCAGCAGAAGCACCAGTACGACAAAAAAGAAAATTAGACGTCCAAGTTGTAACCAACAATCGGAAAGAAGGACCAGGTGTGGCGCCTGCTGAATCTCTCGTTGGAAAGGCAGGGGAGCTGATGCTTGGTGTCCCTTTAGAAATAACGGGTTTGGATGGACTAAGAGGCACAAGTGTCGTAACCATAAATGGAGGGATCAATAGAGGTCGCTCAGCAGATCGTGGTCCAACATGCGGTGGTTCCTGTGACGCATCATGTCCTCCTTGCGTATAAAATTACGCGTAATTGATAGTTTATTCCGTTAGCAATACCACTGTGCCAAAAATTCAGTTACATATTTCTTCCCGTTGGTAGAAAAGAGATCCTTTGACGCGGGAAGCATTTCTTCAATTTTCACCATATCCTTTTCTTTCATTTTTTCAATAACTTTTTCAAAAAGCGTGATAAGAAATGGATTAGTAAAATTGATATATTGAGGCTTATCATTGGTATGACGTACAAAAATTTCATCAGGTAATCCTATCTTTTTTCTCCATGTTTCTACTTTTTGTAGATAGGACCAATCGCTTTCCTGTACTTGTCTTAAGGGTAATGCATGGTTTTTTATATTCCATCCTTTTCTTTGCAGTACAATACGATTCTCATAGATAATCCTTGGCTTAATAAAGACATTACTTTCTCCTTTGTTTTTGAATTTGTCATTTATATGTTTCACTAATGCGTCTATATGATGGTGAGAACCAATAGTGAATTTTGATAAAAAGTTATAAATTCCCGACCTTCCGCCATTCCCTTGAAAGCCCAAATCAAAAATAAAAATTTCTTTTCCTTGCTTCTTATGAAAAAGATGAATACGATTGTCACTTTTTCTATAAACAATTTCAATATCAGCCATTGCTATTACCTTTTCCAGTGGTAAGGTCCTGTGTGTACCAGGCGAAGTTATCTGATAGGGCATGAGATGTGGGTGAAGGTTTGCGTTAAAAACCGATGAATCCGTAACTTCTGCAAGCAATGCATCTTTTTCTATTTTTTCATTCCATTCTCTGATTGTTTGTGTGAGCTCTCCTGGGAAGTTAACTAAAAATCTGCTATACATTTTCCCAAATCCAGGGATTACGCTGTTGACAATAATCATTGGTTCGCCATCTGATCCGGACATAAGATGGAAGAAAGAGCCATAGGATGCGTGTTCTGTATTTTGAGGGATATCAGTGAAATCTGAATTATATAATACTATGGTTCCGTCATTAGCCCGACGACGTCTCCAGCGTGTATCCACAGTATGCAAAAGTTCTTTAGCTCTTTTTCCCTTGATTTTAATTAATTTATTTATCTCTTTTTTCTTTTTATCTTTCATTTCTCGGTAATACTTTTCATAGAAAGCAAGAAGGTCTATGTTATCTGTTTCTTTATAGTTCCTTTTGAAAAAATCCGTGTATTCCAGAAGTGACTCTGAACAACTATCAAATGGTCCCATGTAGCTTAATAATTGAGAAAAAGTAGCAAGTGTTTCTTGCACAGATGTTGCCAAGTGAAATTGTGATGGTGCGGTACTGTCTTCGTACCACATATTTATAGGCTTTAGAGCAAAAGTTGTATCATATTCAAAAGTAAAAAGTTCGTCGTTTTTTTTATGCTTTTTTTTCTTATCTTTTTCTTCCGGTGACATACCGTTATTGAAAGAATTCCGTTCTTTTTCAGGAAGTTCTGCGGCTGTATGTAACAGCAGGAATGTTTGTTTTATTTGTCTAAAAGTCTCCCTAAGAATTCTCTCTCTCTCTTTAGAGTTTGATTGTGCATACTTTTTAGAAGCATTTTTTAAAAGAACAAGCATTTTTTTTAAGTCGAGAAGATAAGGAAATGGTTTGATTAGAGGTTCGATAAATGTTATAAATTTTTTGTCCCAGTCATAATCCATGCCTGATATGCCAAAATCATATTCAACAAAACCATAAAGTAAGAGGTTATCAATATATTCTTCCATTTCTTTTTGCGATACAGTAGTAAATACTTCAGTCAATAATTGGTTTGTAAGTTCACTATACGTCCAGATTTCTTTTTTTTGTAGAATATGTAAAATTGCTTCTAAAGCAGATGTATGATTGATCCGCTGAATCGATTCACGGTTATAATTATTTGCAATAAAAACGTACTGGTTATCAGAAAAATATAATGTAGAATTCAATCTAATTTTTAGGTATTTGCGGATATTTTTATTCTGAATAAGAAAACCACAAATATAGTTGAAGAGAAAATGATTGAGTTCAAGATGGCTTTTTTGGGATATATCCTTATGTGTAGAAGCAAATAAATCTTCTCCTGAAAAGGTAGCATAGGCAAGAGAAGTAAATGTACTAAAAGGTGAAGGCTTGGTATACATTCTAGAGAGGTATTTTATAAGACTCCGCTCTATTTTGGGCAATGGTTTTTCCTTTTCTTTCAGATAGGCCTTAAGACTCTCCGGAAGAGTATCACTTGAGAGAAGAATGCCATTATAAAATTGCTTTTTTTTAATAAGTTTTAAAAATATTTTTTTACTTTGCTTTTTTTCTTTTTCGAAAGATACTTCACCTGCATGTAACAGTTTTTGTTTTTTTTCTTGTAGTATTAGATATTGGTTTATTTCTTTCAAAATAGTTGATGGAAGTGTTTTTTTAAATTGTGTTGGTAAGAATGTGAATCGTTCATTATGAATATCGCGACGCATTTGTATCAAAAGATTACGCTTTTTTCCATCAGCGACTGTTGCAATAAAAGTATGCAAGTCTTCACTGAGTGTTTCTTTACTGTGATCAATCTCAGTTTGGATCTTCTCTAAAGATGTAATAATACGAGGCGTTCTACGTAAGTTTAGCTTTTCAAATTCTGTAAATGGATCTGCCGCAATGCGGGCTAGGGCATAAGGAAAGAGCTTAACAGTATTCTTCATAACAATAGGCGTCTATTATATCAAAAACTTTTTAGCATTAGTTTTATTGAAATTAGATTAATTTGGTAAATAATAATTATTGACAAGCCAATAAAAATAAAGTAGAAACAATTTATACATGGCAAAAGTAGATCGGTTGCCTGGAGGTGGTGTGAGCAATAAAGACATCCTCTGGGTTATCTCACCAAAGGATGCACAAGAGAGCTATAACTCAGCCTGGAATTGGAAGGATTCCATCACTGCCTGAGATGGCAAGAGGTGGAGATGGTGCAGTAGCTGAAGTAACTATCCTGGGACCTCTGAAAGGTAAAACTCTGATTACGGGAACGGTAGCCCCAGTAGAATTTGGAACAAATACTGGTAGATGTTGTGGATCCAAGCCTTGTAGCTCAGATATATTCAAAGAATGTAAATAAATAACTTTACTATCTAAGCCTCTTTTGTATCATCCCATTGAAATTCCCTCATTAAACGCCTGCTGATTTGACCCTCATCTCATGAAAAATCCGGAACGAGAACCGGGGTGGGCAAATTTCTAAAAGCTCCATTATCAAAACAGCCTCTTTTTGTATCAACAGCCATTAACCACCAGTGTTCAGTATCTGTCATGAGTACTCTATTTTGATCAGGATTTATATTCTATTTCTCCAGTATTCCAGTTCACTCATATTGATTAAGACCTATAATAAGATTCATCAGAATTGTCAAATTAATTTCATATTTATATTAAATAAGCTCTCTGTTTTTAGACCTCTAGTATATTTTTGAAATCATGCTATAATATTTCATCTAAAGGGAAACTTTTTGAGATATTTATATGAAAATAGGCGAAGCAACTAGGCAGAGAATTCATAGAGAAGAGCCATGTGTAGATCGATCAAGGTCAGCAAGCCGGAGATGGGCTACTGCTACCATAGTATTGGGTCTCGCACCGGCATTAATGGTTTCCAGTTGCAAGAACCCTTTATATGATGGCGCTTCTACTAGTGGTAGTACCACTCATGGTATATCTCGCATAGATCAGGAAAAAGATTATGCTGCGAGTGTGTTTGGCATTGATAGAAGTTGGGACACGTTTAGGTGTTTAGATAGATTATGGCAGCAAGAATCAAGTTGGGATCCTGATGCAGTTGAGGATAAATGGATACATGGACAACCTCCTACCTACGCATATGGTATCCCACAGGCGAATCCACATGATTATGGACATCCTTTTCAACTCGGTGACTGGCGAGCACAGATCAGATGGGGGAAAGGGTACATAGATAAGAGATATGATGGTGAACTTTGTGAAGCCTGGGATCATGAAGAACGATATGGCTGGTATTAATTTCAGGAAGAAAGTTGAAGAATCGCACTCTTTTTTATTCTGTTTACAACTGGAGGAATATGTAGGATATTATATTTTCTGTTAGCCTCGTCCTTCTTTACTGCATCCGTAAAAACCGCGTCCTACATTAACGTTTAACTCGGCATCTGTACCGGGAAGCTCTATAGTTCCACGTCCATTAAGACCTTCAACTAATGTGCCTATATCTGGAATTGTTCTCCAATTTGCGTCTCCATTGCCAGCAATAGAAATCCTTTTTATATCAAAACCGCTTGGAAACCTATCATGTGTTCCACCTTCTGTTACAGATACAGCACGTTCTCGGGTCTTCAAACCATCGGGACAAAGTTGTCTAAAAAGAATTTCACCACGAGATGGAGATCTGCCTTCTGTTGAAGAAGCGCTAGGAGATAGGCTTGTATTCCCTTCGTTAGGGCTTGCTGAATGTCCACCAAAAGCTTGCTTACCGACACCAATAGCCGCAGCTGTAGTTAAAACCGTCAATGCAGCAGCTGTTCTGAAACTTATACTTGGTCTTCTGACAACACCCATAATAGAATAGCTGAACTATATCATAATGCCTCATCTTTTTCAAGTATAAGCCTTTAATTTATTGCATGTTGTGTCTCTGTAGATAATGCTATACTTTTATTATGGAGCATTTTTTGCGGCATTTTTTCATCCCTCATGAGTCCAACAATCATCGTTCGCGCGTGTTGCATCATGATAGTTTGCTCATTGTTATCACACTTCTTTTTGCAGGACTTATCGTGATCCAGGGAACACACAAAGAATATCCAGCGGTTCTTGGAGATGCGACATCCATAACAACAGCTGATCTTCTGAAATATACCAATCTCGAGCGCGAAGCCAATGGACTCGCGCCTCTCAATCTCAATCCGCAGCTTTCTCATGCAGCACAACTTAAGGCTCATGACATGTTCGTCAAAAATTATTGGGCTCATGTCTCACCTGATGGGACAACTCCATGGGTGTGGATCAGGGATTCTGGGTACAATTATTTGTATGCTGGGGAGAATTTGGCACGGGGGTTTGATAATAGTTCTTCAGTGATCACTGCCTGGA
The DNA here is from genome assembly GCA_035479415.1 of Saccharimonadales bacterium (SeqCode). Taxonomy (GTDB): domain Bacteria; phylum Patescibacteriota; class Microgenomatia; order Levybacterales; family UBA12049; genus JACDET01. The sequence continues at coordinate 4,665 of DATIIS010000020.1, read as the reverse complement.
TGAATAGTCCTGAGCACCGGGAAAATATGCTTTCACCAAATTATACGGATATTGGATTTGCGATACAGTCTGGGTCACTGACAGGAACTGAGACTACGCTTGTGGTCCAGGAATTTGGCAGTCCATACAATTCTGACGGGACTGTTGCCAATACTGTCCCTCAAAATGGCATCTCTCCAACGCCTGTTCCTGCAGAGGTACTTATCGCAGATGGTATCCCGACAGCCTCATCAACTGCCACCACAGGAAATATCAATATTGGTCAACCATCAGCTCTTGATAATGAGGGCACATCTAAGACACAACCGCTTATCGATGCAAGCTCGCTGAAGAGAAATATTTCATTTGCAATTCTTGGATTCTTTGTCCTTATTCTCGCAATTGATGCAATTGTGGTCCAGCGCAAACAAATCTCTCGAGTATTTTCGCACAATACTGATCATATGCTCTTCTTGCTCTTTATCTTACTTGCAGGTATCATTATCGGCAGAGGGCTTATCTTGTAATGAAATTTTTACAGAAACATTTTTGGCATTATCTCGTCTATTTTCTGATTTTTGGTATCGGGTTTCTTCTCGTTCTTTCTGAGCGTGGAAATGGTACAATTCAAGCACTCTATCTTGTCCTTATCGGGATGGCATATTTTGCTTGGGCGATGGTGCATCATTATGTTCATCATGAGCTTACATCTCGAATTATTATTGAATATGTTTTGATTGTGATCCTAGGGATCGTGTTATCGTTATTTTTGTTTGGGATTTAAAACAGAGGTTTAGATCCTGGATTCCCACAAGGGGACTAGCTTCTACGAAGCGTCGCGAGTCCAGGATGACATACGAATGCATTTATGAATATTAGTATTGTTATACCAAATTATAATGGTGAGAAAATTCTAACCAAAAATCTTCCACATGTGCTGGCCTCTGTGAAGGATTATAAAAAAGGCAAAGTTGAAATCATCATCCCCAATGATCCATCAACTGATAATTCAAAAGAAGTCATCTCCAAGTTTATCTCATCTTTGCACGGTACTGGAGTTATCGGCAAGACTATCGATAATACCAAAAAAGATGAGTCTGGATTTTCAAAAAATGTAAATCGCGGAGTTACTCTCGCGACTGGAGATATTTTAATTTTACTCAATTCAGATGTGAGGCCTCATAAAGATTTTCTTGCTCCTCTTCTTGCGAATTTTTCAGACGACAAAGTTTTTGCTGTGGGATGTATGGATGAAAGTATTGAAGATGGTGAGACAATTCTTCGCGGTCGGGGAATTGCGTATTGGGCGAGGGGATTTCTTCATCACAATGCAGGTGCTCTTGATAAAAATAATACCTTTTGGGTCAGTGGAGGAAGTGGAGCATTTCGAAAAAAGATCTGGGATAAATTGGGAGGACTTGACCCACTCTATAATCCTTTTTATTGGGAGGATATTGATCTTTCGTATCGGGCTCTTAAATCTGGCTACAAATTGGTCTTTGAGAAAGAAAGTAGAGTTGTTCATGAGCATGAAGAAGGAGCTATCAAATCCAAATTCAAACCAGCACATGTACAAAAAATTGTTTTTAGAAATCAATTATTTTTCCTTTGGAAAAATATAACTGATAGAAGATTTTTAGTTGCTCATGTGGTTTGGCTACCATATCATCTTATAAAAGCTTTTGGTAGAAGAGACTGGATATTTTTTAAAGGATTTTTTCTTGCTCTTCTTCAGATGAATCGAGTCAAGGATTCCCGATATCGGGCAAAGAAATATTTTGTCAGAACAGATCGCGAAATTTTGAGGGAGTTTAGAGATTAGATATTTTGATGTGGGAAATGCGATATCTTTGAATTTGATAACTTGACATCTTGAACTCAAGAAATCAAAATCTCAAATATTCAAGTTCTAGAATATCTCATTTCTCAGGTCAAGAATTCGTTATTATATGTTGCTTTCCATTGTCACCCTAAATTATAAAAAAAAAGAATTGACTCTTGCGTGTATTAATTCGTTGTATGAACAGTATGCAGATGAGTTTAAAAATTCTCAATTAGAAGTCCTCATAGTTGATAATGATTCTCAGGATGATTCGGTTCCTGCTCTTCGTGAAGAGATCAAAAAAAAGCATTTCGAGAACATGCATGTTATCGCCAATCCCAATAATTCGGGTTTTGGTGCTGGGTGCAATATGGGTGCAAAAGCTTCGAAAGGAGAATTTATCGTTTTTCTCAACAACGATACTATCGTGAAAGATCATGGCCTCATCAAGATGGCTGAGTATTGCAAAGAGCATCCAGAAGTTGCCATTCTTGGAGGGCAACTCAGAAATTTTGATGGATCACTTCAAGCATCAACGGGGAAATTCTATACACTTTGGTATGCATTCCTTTTACTCGTTGGTGGGCAGAGATACGGACTTTTGGATAGGAGCCCTTCACAGATTGAAAAAGTTGATTGGGTGAAGGGTGGACTTCTTATGATCAGACGCGATGTCTTTGATGAGCTGCATGGATTTGATGAGAACATCTTTATGTATACAGAAGATATGGAGCTTTGTTATCGAGCGCATCTAAAAGGCTTGGGAGTTTATTTCTATCCAGATGTGCAGGTCTTGCATAAGGATCAAGGAAGTTCGAGTAAGACCTTTGCGATTGTTAATATCTACAAAAATCTTCTTTATTTTTACAAAAAGCACCGGTCTGTTTCGGAATATACATTGATGAAAGCGATGATGGAGACAAAAGCAAGAAGTCTTATCGCAGTTGGAAAAGCCACGAAGAATCAATACTTAATAGATACATACGAGAAGGCATTGGAAGGCTTATAATACCTCAAGCGAATTGTTTATCAATAAAAGTAATACATTCATCGATAGATTGGTTCTCAGTATCTAAAAATATAGCATTTGGATAAGGATTTTCTTCTAACACAGCAAATATTTTTGCTATTTCTTCATCGCCAAGTGGTTTTCTGCAGCCTTCTGGTACACCTTCTCTGACACGATCTCTTTCTTGAAGTGTTTTTAGAGAAACTTTCGTTTGAAATACTTTATAGGGGATGTCATATTTTTTTATAATATCAACAGCTTGTTGAACATGATCCGGATCCTGAAAAACTCCTTCCATAACTACTGAAAAACCTTCTTTAAGAAAGTATTCAAGAGAAGTGTTGGCAGCTCCATGAATAAACACTCTAATTTCTGAATCTAATGTGTCAAAGAAATCTTTGAAGTTGTCTATTTTTAACCATATAGTTTTATTCTTAAAATTCCGATAGTGCTTTGCGATAGTAGATTTACCTGATGCAGTTACCCCACGAATTATAATAACTTTTTGCATAGAAGAAAATATAAGTTTTATTTGTTTTTAGCCTCGATTTTGGCTCTTTTCTCAAAAAAGGTGCCTTTGTTAAATCTTCTTGCATAGTAATCTCTTATTGCGAGTTTTTGGAATAGGCGGCCAGTTCTCAAAAGTCTCATGCTTTCGCGGAATAAGGCTAGTTTGGTGCGTGTTGGTGCATAGGTCATCCCAAAAAGCATTTTATTCCTGGTTATAAAGTAGTCCTGAAGGACATTTCCATTTCCTGCACCACCTGAAGATGCTGCGTTGATATGGATAAGAACTGCTGACGGGACATAATAGATCTTGTATCCTGCTCTTTTGATCCTTTCATTCAAATCTGCGTCCTCGTAATAAAGGAAGTATCTATCATCAAAGAGGCCAATTTTATCAAGGACTTCACGCTTAAATAACATGCAACAGCCTGTTGCGAATTCTATTTTTTCAGTTGTATCGTATTGTCCGTGATCAACTTCATCAACTCCACGATGGATACTTATGACATTATTCCAATCCGTATATCCTCCAGCAAACCAAAATACTTTTCCGAGTTCTGATGGCTTGTATTTATCTTTGTGAAATTCATGTCCTTTGGCAAAATAAATTTTGGGAGTTGTGACACCAATTTTGGGATCGCTATCAAGGACTTTGAGCAGATTAACTATCAGGTCGCGATCCATTTCAGTATCATTATTGACGATGAGTATGTAATCAGCTCCACGTTTGAGCGCTTCTTTCATGCCTATATTGTTGCCACCGGAAAATCCAGTATTCACATCTGAACGGATAAGAATTGTCGAGTCATTTTTGAGCCTATCTGGGATCTCATATACTTCTTTTGAAGCGTTATCAACCACAATTGTTTCGATTGTAAATCCATCTGTTCTTACGTGTCTTAGTGATTGCAGAAGAGCTGTGGTATCATCGGCTGTATTGAAATTGACAGTGACAATTGAGACTTTTTTCATAGGGTTAGCTCTATTATAGATGATTTATTGTAAAAACAAATAAGCTATCTTTTACTGCTTAGATTTTGCTTTATCGATACCATAAAGTATGCCAGCATCTAATAATGTAAACGTTGCAATATCTAATAAATTTCCTACAACCGTAGGTGATCCGCCGGTTGCGGCTTCGTAAATGGTAGCGCCAGCTAAGGCACCAGTTACGTTTAACATCGCAAATTCAGCAACTTGGAGTCCATATGGAAGCGACTTCTTATTCTTTTTCCGAGTGGTTCTCTCGATGGGTTTCGATTTTCAAGTGACATAGTAAAGTAGTTGGAATTATAGGGCAAATAATAAAAACATACAAGAGTTCATCGCGAGCTACTATATCATGAGT
>DATIIS010000019.1:0-53024 GCA_035479415.1 Saccharimonadales bacterium (SeqCode) | reverse complement strand
AAAAAAATTAGTATGCGACTGTCGGAGCTGGAGATGAAGTAGGAGATAGAGAAGGAGCAGGCGAAACTGAAGGGGAAGTGGATGGAGAACTACTTGGACTTTGTGAAACTTGAGATGCAGGCACGTTTGTTGACTCTGCAGCCAGATGAGTAAGCTTACTGCCTACAAAATTGTACGTCATTACCCCACCAATTAATATCACCACAGCTACAAGTGCACCGTTTACCAAAGGAGATCTTAATTTTTTTTGTGTGGACTCTCTTGGAGGCGGAGGTGGCACATATGGAACAGCAGTCTCTTGTTCTTTATCTGTTTCTTGAGTAGCATCCATTTGATTTTGAGAATTACTGTCCATAACAAAATAAGTCTAACGCAATCTCGCAGGCACTGTCAAGTTGAGGAAGGCGCTCAAACCGCGGTATAGAGATGCGGATTAAGGGCTACCAACACCTATGAAAGTGGGACGAGCATTCTTAGTACAACCAATACAATGTCAAAAACGTAGATATACATATTGTATGTAAACATTGTATAATCAACACAAGCAGGGTATGAATACTCTTCAAAAATACGAAAAATACTTCTATCTAATAATCTTGATAGGTGTAATTATTTACCTCCCAATCTTCTTCAATGGTTTCGTCATGGATGACTCAACATTCATTTTAACTAATCCTCAAATACATCAATTCAACCTTCCAATATTATTTGGGCCAGGTTTATTTAATAGTGGTGCTTTTTATAGACCTCTTGATGCAGTTTATTTTGCTCTCATATATTCACTATCTGGGAACCATGCCTTTTTATACCATCTTGTCCAGCTCACACTTCATCTCATTAATACTTCATTGTTATTCATTTTTTTCTGCATATTTTTCAGTGATAGCGTTGCCATTTTTCTCGCGCTTTTGTTTCTTGTTCATCCTATCAATGTTGAATCAGTCGCATATATAGGATCAACACAAAGTGAACTATATTTCTTGCCAGGAATAATTGCTTTGTTGTTAGCAGGCAAAAAAGAATTAACAAGAAACCGATTTCTGCTAATTATTGGTTTGCTTTGCGTTGGCATATTTATAAAGGAAACCGGCTTTCTTTTTCTTGTGCTCGTAATCCTTTATCGTTATCTGTTTAAGCTTGGCAAGCTAAAAAAGTTCTTGTTTTCAGTGGTAGGATTAGTAGTCTTTTATCTTCTTGTCAGATTTTTAGTAGGTAATGTAGCTTTTATTGAGCCTACTTACGTTGCGATCGTAACATTACCGCTTCACATGAGACTTCTTAATATACCCAGCATTCTTATTTATTATCTAAAGATATTTTTATTTCCTCTAAATTTTGCGGTTATGCAACAATGGATTATTAGGTCAATAACTATTGAAAGTTTTTGGGTTCCATTAACTTTATGCTTAGCATCCGCTGGACTCATCATAAATGAAGGTTTTTCACTTTACAATCATGATAAAAAAGTACGGTCTGATTTCAAACTACTCTCACATGATAAGCAACATAATAAACACAAAAAAAATCTCATACATGAGCCCAGGAGATTTCCTCAATATCTTTTCTTTTTTATATGGCTAGTACTAGGATTAGGACTTATTATGCAGATTGTGCCCCTTGATATGACTGTTGCTGATCGATGGTTTTACTTTCCAATTGTTGGAGCATTAGGACTTATAGGCATTATTTTGCAAGTGTTCCTACTTGCACATCCTGCATCAAAAAAAACTTTACTGATTGGAGCGATTGTCATTCTTTCCTTACTTTCTCTTCGCACCTTAATACGGACGGTTGACTATAAAAACAATATAATCTTATACGCTCATGATTTAAAAACTAGTGATGACAGGGACAATCCTATGCTTATTGATAACTATATTATAGAATTAAAAAGCGCGGGAAAGACTGATGAAGCACTGAAATATGCAGAACAAAGCGTTTCTTTAGACAATAACACACTAGGTACAAGAATAACAGCTTATGAGTATTTAGCTTTGCTATACCAGGCTAAAGATCAGAATGATGTTAGAGCGCTTCCAGCTTTTGAAAAAGCAGCGGCACTTGCAAAAACTACAGTTCCAAATGATATAAAACCATCATTCGTTGATGTAATTTATCGCAATTTAGCGGACGCTTATCTTTTTGAATATAAATCAAACGATGCTTTCACTTTTATTAATACTCAGGCCTTAAAGCAATTCCCTAACGACCCCTGTCTCTATGGCGAATTAGCAATAGCGGAAAATAACCTCGGCAGCAGTCTAGCAGCTAAAAAGGCAACTGCGAAAGCATATATGTTATCTCATCTTCAAAACAATGAACTTACTATACCTTCTGATTCAACACTCAATAACATGTGTGGATTCAGTACACAATAAATACTTATTGACAAATAACTTTGCCTAAGATTATTATTATAGACAAAAGACTTCTAATCAATGAAAAAAGTACTGATTTTATTACCAACTCTCTTTTTATCTATTTTTTTCATTGCATCACCAGCTTATGCTTTCACTGCAAATTTGAGTAAAGACAATTCAGGAAACCTTAACTGGTCTGCAACTACTAGTCAAAACGAAATTAACAATGCAGTTGCTTACTATGATAGCATTGCACACATATTAAACAAGGGGGAGGGATATAACCAATATGGGTACAACAGTAGCGGAGTACAAAACGGCACCTGGCAGACTTGCGATGATCCAAATCCTGCATATGGTATCACTCAAGATTATTCATGGACACCTATCTTTACCTTCTTTAACAATGGCGCTACTTCTTTCAAAGATCCCACCGGCCACTCTTATACCAGCCATGAAATAGGATCATTTACTGACATAAACGACACAGCAACACAGTCAGGTACACTTTCTTCAGATTTTTTCTTCGACCAAGACGGTAACCCAACCAGTTTGATGACTGTAGCTTTACATGTACAAGACTCCAGTGGAGTTTGTAATATCTACATCCCTGACTCTGAATCAGTTATGTACTCACAAGGGAACTTTGATGGACAAACAGGCGCGTTACAAGCAGATCCAGCAACTTATACTCCTATTACAATTTCCTCTCTTACCACTACAAGGACAGATTTTGGTTTAGATCAATTTATAACACCTCCAGTCACAACCGCTTCGCTCTCGCCCACTCCACGCTCTGACGGTTCTTATACTGGTCCAGTAACAGTAACTCTCTCAGCAACACCAGCTACGGGGTATACTTTATTCAATAGCTACTATACTATTGACGGCGGGTCACAACAAACATACACTTCACCTTTTACTATTACGGGCGACGGAAGTCACACTATTACATATTATTCCCTTGACAATAATGGTGCCCCAGAAACTCCTAATTCTGAAACTTTTACTATCGCTGATGTCACCCCGACACCAACTTCGACTCCAACGCCAACACCTAGTCCTACTACTCTCACTCCATCAAAAGATTCATATATCAAACACAGTTCACAGAACGCTAACGAAGGCGCAGCAAACATCCTTGAGCTCTCATATCAAGGAAAAGAACGAGCAATTATACAATTCGACCAATCTCAAATCACAGCAGCTGTCGCAGGCGATCCAGACTTTACCGCTACACTTCAAATGACTATCGCCTCAAATAATAATAAATGGGGATCAAGTGGAAGACAAATAGATGTTAATAGAATGGAGCAAAGCTGGACGGAAGGCAACGGATCAGTTCAAGAAAATGACAGTAGAGGAACAGGTTCAGGAGTAACCTGGGATTGCTCAACAGATAGCAATATCGCTAATACGTCAACAAACTGCTCAGGATCTACAGCATGGAATATGATCGACAGCGGCTCGTGGCCCTTCGCTTCTACCCCCACAGCAACAATCACTATCGCAAACGGCCAGTCAGGAACGGTCTCATTTGACGTCACATCTGATGTTCAATCTTTCTTAAATGATACCAACACAAATGATGGATGGATCATAAAAAAGAATAACGAGACTCAAACCGGAGATGTCCAATTTGGGTCAAGTAATGGATCCAACAGTCCAAAACTCATCATAACACCTCATTAAGTTGAGATCCTTTTCTTCTTTATCACTAACGAAACCTTAGACTCTTGCGCCGCTATCTCTTGCAAGAACCACAGAAATAAGGTAAAATACACATACTATCTATGTCACAGGAACCTAAGAAAAGACATTCACGAGCACGACAAGGCAAAAGAAGAGCGAGTATCAGTCTTGCTGTTACAAAATCACATGTTTGCCCAAATTGTGGTGCTCCACAGATCTCTCATCGAGTCTGTGAATCATGCGGTTTTTACAAAGGCAAACAAGTTGTAAAAGTCAAACAAGCAGCAACAAGTGTCGCATAAGCTATTCGTAATCATTCGCATGTGAGATACATGAATGATGTAACCCCATACAAATGACGGCGAATATAATAATAAATATTCGTTATTATGAAAACGTCCTACGACCCTCGCCATCAAAAAAGGCAACACCTAATTCAGGAAATTTTTAGTACAGAATTTCACACGCAAAAAGTTAGCCCTGAGAGTGAAGAAATTTTAAAACATGTAGAATTTCTTGATAAGGAAATTCAAAAGGCTGCACCAGATTTCCCCGTTGATAAGATCAATAAAGTAGATCTCGCAATCTTACGATTAGCTACCTATGAATTGCTAATCGAGAAAAAAGCGCCACAAAATGTTATTATTGATGAAGCAGTAGAACTTGCAAAAGAATTTGCTAATGACACAAGTCCCGCATTTATCAATGGCGTCCTTGGTCATATTATTACGAAAATAAATATTTGATTATTTGACATAAGATGTGCGATTTCTATGAACTTGAATATTTGAGTTTTCGATTACTTGAATTCAAGATTTCAAAGTTTCAAGGAGTCATTATCAAAAAGATCGCATTTCGCATATCAAAAATTCTATGAATAACTTACCAAAATTTAAAGATCCCAAATTATTAGAACTTGCATTTATTCATCGTTCTTACCTTAACGAATCTAAAGAAATAGAAGAGTCCAATGAGCGACTAGAGTTTCTGGGAGATAGTATCTTGTCATTTGTCGTCTCACAGCATTTATACAGAGCATATCCTGATTTCGATGAGGGTATTCTAACCAATCTCCGTTCTCTCGTTGTAAACACAAAAAGTCTTGCTAGAAAGGCGAAAAAGCTTGATTTTGGGCAACACTTGATGCTTTCTCATGGAGAAGAAGATTCAGGAGGACGAGAAAATGATTCAATTCTTGCCAATACATTTGAAGCAGTTATTGGAGCACTATTTTTGGATCAGGGGATAGATGCTGTTAAAACATTCCTTTTTGCTGTTCTTATCCCTGAAATTGAAGAGTACGTCCAAAAGAAAGTATTTAAAGATCCAAAGAGCCTTCTTCAAGAATATGTTCAAGCACGTAAACAAAATTCTCCAGCATATAAAGTTCTTCATGAAGAAGGTCCAGCTCATGCAAAACAATTCACAATTGGTGTATTTGTAGGTGATCAATTGGTAGGAGAAGGTCAGGGAAAATCCAAACAAGAAGCCGAAGAACATGCAGCAGAGCAGGCTCTTGAGAAGATAGGCAAATAATGATACAATAGCACATATGTCTTTAGTAATTAGATTAACCAGAACAGGCAAAAAAGGAGAACGCAAATTCAGAGTCGTCGTCAAAGAAAAACGCAGCAAACGAGATGGCGGATTTATTGACATGCTTGGCTGGTACGAAAAAACAAAAGATAACAAAAGAAAAGTTATTGATATGAAGAAATATCAATATTGGATTAGCAAAGGTGCACAACCTTCAGCTACCATGCAGGAAATAGTAAAGTAACATGAAAGATACACTCCACTTCATCGTCTCAGCAATTGTAGATAACCCTGATGCTGTCGTTATTGATGAAACAGTTGAAGACGGAATTGTTATTCTCACCATCACAGTTGCGCCTGTTGACATGGGTAAAGTCATTGGAAAAGAAGGAAAAGTTATCCGCAGTATCCGCAATATCATGAAGATTAAAGCAATGAAATTCGACAAAAGAATTAAGATCTCTCTTGCTGAGCAAAGCGCCTAACTCCTCCTAATTGCGAATCTTCACATAAATCCATACAATTAATACATGTCCAAATATAAGCCTTTGTTGTTACCGCTTATTATTTTTTCAGCTTTATTTATCCCATATCTCTTTCTCGTTCCATCCAACGATGGTAATTTGGAATTTACTCTTTCCAGTCAGTGGCTCCATGGTCAAAACATTTTTTATCTTATCTCCTTTCATCCACCTTTCAAACTTATCTTATTTAGCATTTTTTTCAAATTATTTGGCTATTCTTCTTTCGGATTTGTGGGATTACTCCTTGGACTTACGGGGGTAACTGCAGTTTATTTTATAGCTAAAAAACTTTTTGACGAAAAAGTTGCTTTATTAAGCTCACTTCTTCTTGCAACATCAGGACTCTATATCTCAGTCGCACTTTTTAGTGTTCATGATTTTGTCATGACAGTTCTTATGATACTTGCCTTCGCATTTTATGTAAATTCTCGATATGTATGGTACGCGATTTTTATCTGTCTTGCTATCCTTACCAAAGAAACAGCCATATTTATGGCACTTGGGATTATCTTTACTGATGTTGTACTTAGAAAAAAAGTATCATTTTCTCTTTTTACGCCCATTATTATCCTTTTTTGGTATGTCGAATTTGTTCATTTCTCAGGATATCATTTGTGGAATGACTGGAATTTCAGTCCAACTGCCAAAGAGGGGAGTGCCGCTACAATGATTAACAATATCCTAACACTACAACTTTTTAATAAGTATGCGTGGGAAAATATGCTTCATCTTTTTATCTTTAACTTTAATTGGGTATATTGGGTATTTGTTATTGCCTCGCTCTTTTATGTAAAAACGAAAGAATTAAAACAACATCTCGTAACGATTGGGATATTTGTTGGACTTTTTACCTTGTTAGTACTCACTTTTCAGACATTTACGATAAATCGATATATTCTTCCTTTAATACCGTTCGTTTACCTGTTTGCGAGTTACGCTGTATTCAAATTAAAATTTTCTAAACTTCTTATCTCACTTCTTCTTATTACATCTGTTGTAAGTCTTTTCTTCTCAATAGACCCAGTTTCAAATCTCATTTGGCAAAAAACTCAAGTATTGGATCAAAATCTGTATCTCAATAAGAAGTTGGATGGCGATGATGGCATCACATACAATATGCAATATCTCAACCTTATGAAAGAAAGAACAACTATGATCAAAAACGGTCAGTGCACATTCCCACATCTCATCCCGAGAGACAACCATACACTTGCTCTTCTAAATATACATACATGTAAGTAGCAAATTTGATAAAATACACGAGAGTAATAATGAAAATTACAATACTGACACTATTTCCTGAGATGTTTGAGGGGCCGTTCAGCCACTCAATAATCAAACGTGCGCAGGAGAAAAAAATTGTTGCTATAGAATTTATCAATATTCGTGATTTTGGGGAGGGACCGCACAAGATAGTGGATGATACGCCATATGGGGGTGGAATTGGTATGGTTCTTAAAGTTGACGTGCTCCACAAAGCAATAGAGCATGCCAAAAAGGGTTTTGAGGAGACAAGCAAACAACTTGTAATTCTTACAAGCGCATCAGGCAAAGTATATAAGCAAGCTGATGCCAAGCACTTCTCAACACTTGATCATCTCATTATTATTTGTGGACATTATGAAGGTGTTGATGAACGAATAATGAAATATGTTGATATGGAGATCTCAATTGGAGATTTTGTTCTAACAGGTGGAGAATTGCCTGCGATGGTTATCGCTGATAGCGTAACACGACTAATAACAGGCACAATTACTGATGGGGCAACTGAAGACGAATCATTTACTCAACCACTTCTTGAATATCCTCACTATACCAAACCCCGAAGCTATGATGGAGAAGATGTGCCAGATATTCTTGTTTCAGGCAATCATCAAAAAATACATGAGTGGAGGCAAAAAAAATCTTTAGAAAAAACCAAACAAGTTCGCCCCGAACTTCTTAAAAAAGAGGTATAGCAGATCCTGAGCCAGTCTGTTGTGATGCGTTTCGTGTCCCTGTCGCTGTATTCCATTGAGATAATTTCTGAAGAAGTTCATTTTGATCTTCTGATAGGGGAGCTATGGGAGTCTCAGCCGAGAAAGTATCATATGGAAACGGTTTTTGATAAAAAAGGATTGAGATAGACAAACTACCTTGTCCGCCATCAACGATATTGACCTGAGATAGCGGAAAACTATTTTCAAGGGATTTAATAAAATTTCTCAGTTGGCCAAATGTACCATTGACTATCACAACCACTTGAACAGATGAAAAGCCATTACCAGTTGCATCCTTTGCAGGAAGAGCAGATGAGCTGGCGATATCTCCAACTTGAAATGAATAATCATTAAGAGCTACTCCCGAATTTGCCGAAGCATTGGAGATAGAGTCAAGAATTGCACCAAAATCTTTATCTGCGGGTAGAGTGTTTGTCGCAACTTGAAGTTGTTGATTGAGTGCATCTTTATTAAGACTATTCATAAAATCAATATTTTGCTGAAGAGTTGAGATATGCTGTTTTGTCGAGACAACTTCATCTCGAATGGAGAACCAATTATTTAATTCTGGAATAATCCAATAAATAACAAGCCCAAGACAAATAACCATTGTAATAAGAACAGTGGTAAAGGAATACAATTCAGAATCTCTGAACTTGTAATACCAATATCTAAACCCTTTTTTACCGATCCAAGCTTCGTTACTCATAATTATAGTGATGTCAACAAAATTGTCATTTCATATTTGCCATTATTTTGATTGCTTGTCAAATCCATCATCGTTGCTTTAGAAAATTCTTTTTTCTGTTGTACTAGATCAATCATACCATTTACAAAATTATCCAAATCCTGCAATGAATTACTTTCAACGGTTATGGTTGTCCCGCCTGTATCTATTTTGATCTGTGTTACTGCTGTGCCTCCAGTTAACTTGGATTCAATAAGCCCAATCTCCTCATCGAGCTTGGGTCTATTGGCAAGAAATTTCGAGATGGAAGTTGTGCGCTCTTTAATCAGATCATACTTCACGATATCGTTTCTAGATAACGCCAATGTCTCTTGCAACGATTGTTCTTGTTTTTTAAGAGCAGGTAATGGCGAGAGAATGACCAGGATAAAAAGAATAATTGATGAAACTGAAACAATGAAAAGCAAACTTACAACGACTGCTCGCATGAGCTGCAAGCGTTTTATGAACTCCGTAGATGTAGTTTTTTTATTTGGTTCTAATAGATTAATTCCTTCATTCATATTCTTTTAATGCGAGCCCCACAGCAACTGAATATTCTTGTCCAACAGATTCAATCTTGGGTGGTACAGCTTGAACATTGAGAAGCTTCCATGGATTTGCGAGTGCTGCCTCGATACCGAGATTCTGGGCAAAATAGACAGCAAGTCCTGGAAGACTTGCTCCACCCCCCGTAAGTAATAATTGAGAGATAGGAGATTCATTTTTGTATTGCTCTGTATAAAATGTAATCGCTTTTTTGACCTCAGTAAGAAGAGACGTAAGAATAGGCTGAATTGCTTTTCCTACTTTGCCACCAAAATTTTTGTCTGACAAACCATATACTCTTTTGTATTCCTCAGCTTGTTCTACCTGCAAGCCAAAATCCGAAGCAATTGCTCGGGTCAATGCAACTCCGCCAAGTGGAACAGAATAATTAAATACCAGAATCCCATTCTGAACGATCGCAAGAGATGTGCTCATCGCTCCAATGTTTGCAATAAGCGAGGTTGGTGCATTCTTTGCTGAGATGAGGCCACGGATGACTGCCAAAATCTCTGTCTCAACAGACGCTATACTAAGTCCCGCCAAATCAAGAATCGTCTGATAGCGCTTAATTAATTCTTTTGGCGCAGCGACGAGAAGTACCTGCATTTTTTCTTCAGGGAGAGAACCTTTAAAATTTCGAAGTTTGCTCCATGCAAGCGTTACTGATTCGAGTGGCACAGGAATATATTGTTCCGCTTCCCAATAAATTGCATTGGAAAGCTCACGATCTGAAAGTACTGGCATTTCAATAACTTTTGTAAATGCATGATTTTCAGGAAGAGCGATATTTACATTGTTAGTCGTAATTTTTGCTTCAATGACCAGCTTGTTAATTACTTGTGCCATTTCCTGATGATCAAAAGGGGACTCTGATTGAAGACCTTGAATAGGTGTAGGAACAGTAAGCGACGTATTGTACGAGATGGTGTTATTATCACGGTTTAGCCAAACTACTTTTATTGATGTTGTACCTATATCTAGGCCAAAGGCATTACTTTTCATAATTTTCCCCAAAACACTATATGTTATTGGGAGGCAAAAAAATTATATTGAAATATTTCTGATGGTAGAGAAGGATAATAACGATATGTTACTAGCTCTCGTTTGGTATCCTGTGAGGTCCCTATTGACTGAATTACAGTCCCTTGCGCTGGTAAAGGATTACAGACAGTATTTGCAGCATTACAACCAGTTACTGCTACATTTGTTGGCGCATAGAGAGGTAAAATTCTTGCAAATAGACCATTGGTTATAGGAATAGTTGTGCTATATGCGTAATTTGTGCCAGAGACAGTTCCTCCTCCCGGAGCAATTGCAGTAAATTTATTGCTCACACTTCGTGCATTACATGGGTCTACATTGAAATGAGAAATTTGGGGATTTGCTGTTGTCCCTGAAAGAACTAAGATCTCAAGTGCCGCCATGGTGTTGGTAGCTGGTGAAGAGTTACAGACATCTGTTGATTTACCCCAATACACTGTAAAATTACCGCTAAATTGAGTTGAGTAGGAAGGATATGTTGAAAGCCACAAATCAGCAGGTTGATCTTGCAAGATAGGTGATCCATTATTCATAGCAAAAGATGTACCAGCAACAGAGATGACACTGGTTTTGTATGAGGCGTTATTGGTAAATGAGCCATTTACGGGAGCTGGAGTAATAAGTGCAAGTGATTGTTCAATTCCAGCTTCTGCTGCTGAAAATGCTTCTTCAGAATTTGAAGACGCTTGAGAAGTCCGAGTATTTGTAATCGAACGAGCTGCGACAGATAAACCAACAGTTAAAGCTGTAACCATAATTAACACAACGATAAGCAAAATTTGCCCTCTTTGGTACTCTTGCATATATACTCCTTAAACTTAGATTTGCAAACGGCGTATTATACCCAAATACTTGATTTGCCTCAGATTCGCAAAATCGAGTATGAGCGGTATAAAACACTCCATATTAAGGATAACAAGGTCCGCTCGAGCTGTCAACGAGTGGAGTGAATCTAATAATTACGCAACGTCACACTACTCTGGAAAGGCAGAGAAAATGTCGTCTCAGCAAGTGAGCCCGCCGTTTTTGGAGAGAGGGTAAATTGAATAGTAATAATTGGAGGCACGATTGTTGAAGATTGAGCGCATGTAAACGTGCAGGATGTTGCTTGAAGAGAATTAGTGTCAATAAGTGATGCACTATTTGAAGAAATTGTATTACTCGCGCAACTATATATTGTTTGTTT
The DNA here is from genome assembly GCA_035479415.1 of Saccharimonadales bacterium (SeqCode). Taxonomy (GTDB): domain Bacteria; phylum Patescibacteriota; class Microgenomatia; order Levybacterales; family UBA12049; genus JACDET01. The sequence goes on along the minus strand of DATIIS010000019.1, from coordinate 41,430 downwards.
GTGATCTGATAAGGAAGTAATTGTTATTGAGCTTGATGAGGTAGTTGGGACACATGTTGCTGGAGCATCAAGACTTGCCGCGTATCTAATATTCTTTACCATTTGTGTAAGTGCGACATCTCCGTTTTGTCTTGCATAATTAAGTAAATCTGCTTTTTTGGTACCTCGGAGTGTTATCGTAAGGATTGACACTGAGATCACTCCAACAACACCCAATACTCCAATCACAGTTACGAGTTCTATAAGTGTAAAACCTGATCGAGATGATTTTTTCATTCTTATTCTATTATCAACTCTCACAGTATAATTCTCAACCCCTCAGGTCTATGGACTTTGGACAGGATTGGTTGTTGAAAGACATGAAGTATCTGATTGCACATGACAATATGTACCAGACGTACATTTGCCATCTGTGAATGCCACACTTACGGTTACTTTGGCTACATTTGCAACGCATCCATTTTGTGTTATTTGAACAGAACGAATAAATACACCTGAGATATTAACTGGGCAGCCCGCTTGAGGAGCAGTAGTCAGTGCTGTTTGGTTTGCTGCCAAACAATAATTAGTGGCTGTGTAGTTAAGAAAACTGACATAACTTGTATCTCTAATTTGATTCACTATTTCTGACCCTTGTTGTGCGTACTTTGTTGCAAGCGTTTGATTTTGATTAAATTCAGTATTACTTAAAGCTGAAGTAACAGAAGTCGCAATAGCGACAATAACAATTGAAAGAATAGCTATTGCTGAAAGTGTTTCTATTAGTGTCTGTCCTTTTTGATAGTTAATCATATTATTGTAAAGAAACTCTGCCAATTGGGCTTACAGTGATTGTTTTTGTTTTGCTATAACCATTTACCGTAATTGTTATTGGAGTTGCTGAGTTGACAGTCCCACTAGATATATTAAAGAAGACAGACGCAGGAGCACTTCCAAACGTTACTTGAGGAGGAAGACTATTGGATAGCACTGACTGCTTGGAGCCACAAACTGCGTAGAGAGTATATGGACGCCCATTGGGAGTTACATCTACTTCATATCCTGTGAGAGAAGTTGTCCCGCAACTACTTGGTATTACTTGAGAAATTGCTTCGGAATTTGCCTGATTGAGTACTGTTGCAACAGTTGACGCACTTGATTGAAGAACTTGCAAAGCATTGTACGAAGAATAAGCAGCAATACCAAGAGCAGTTAAGATACCAATAAAGGAGAAGACAACAAGTAATTCAATCAGTGTAAAACCTTTCACACTTCTATTATTGCGTTTTGGAGAGTAAGTTTCAACTTTTATGGATTATTAACAGTATATGATGCAGTTCCAGCTGTACATGCAGCATTGTTCGTTGAGTCTTTTTGTGAATCATTGGTATTTTCTAAACAAGCTGTTAAGGTGTATGTCGTTCCCGTTGTTGTGTATATATATGAAGCTTTTGTAGACGGATCACAGGGGATTTTTTGGATATATGTCGTCCCACCACTAGTAAGTGCAGTACCGCAGGCAGCCAAAGGAGCTGCAGGATATGTCCCGACATCAGCACGATAGAGCTCAAGCGCTGACTGTAATTGTCTGAGATCGGATTTTCGCTGAGCGTCACGTGCGCGAGCTTTGGTACCGATGAAATTTACAAGGAGGAATGAAGTAAGAACTCCAATGATGGCAATAACCAATAATAATTCAATAAGTGTAAAGCCTTTCTGTTTTATTTGTTGTAAATTTTTCATTCTTTAACTCTCAATTCTAAACTTCTTATGGCGTTGTATTGGGACTGCTTACACCATAATTACATACTCCACCGCATGAGATACCACTTGGAACTGTTCCTCCTATTGAAGCACACGCAAGTCCTTTATTACAAGCACCTGGATCATTGCCTGCCCGCTGTAAGTTAGCGTAGAGATAATAAGATTGTCCTCCCGCAGGGGAGTAATAAGCATATTTGTTGGCTGCAATTGGATCTTTGGGGAGAGGATCGATGTATGCTGACCAAGAGGTACTTCCCCAAGCAACTGCTGTGCCGCCAGGTGCTATCTGATAACTTACTGATGATGCAGGATAACTTCCAGTGTCTTGATAATAGAGTTCAAGTGCTCGTTGAATTGCTTCAAGATCTGATTTGCGATGCGCATCATTGGATTTTTGCAATTGAGCAGAAGGATTGAGTGTCACAAGAAGAACCCCTGCCATAAGCCCAAGAATTGCCAATACCACGAGCATCTCAATAAGAGTAAAGCCTTTTGCCAATGTCTTCATAACTCTATTATTATCTTTCATACAATAACTTTCAACCCCAGTCCTTTAGGTAAAATATCTAATAAAAAGATGAATAAGCGTATTTCCACAAAGGAGACTAACAATAGTTCCGCAAACTAAGAAAGGTCCAAAAGGAATTGTTCCACCTTTCAAATGCTTCTTTTTCAAAGCAACAAGTCCCAATGAGATAACTGCACCCAGAACAAATGCGATATACAATCCCAAACAAACTCTTGGAAAACCAAGCACAAATCCCATCAAAAAAGCATACACTACATCTCCAAAACCCATCCCGCGACCTTTTGTGAGAATAAATAATAAAAAGAAAAAACCTCCAGCACCAATAGCCGAACCGATAATCGAAAGAAAACTAAACTGTAAGCCCAACAACTCTATGCTATATGCAGAAAATGAAAGTAATGGCACAGCCAGATACCATACAATTGTAGTTAGGAGTGCCACAATAACCGCCTTGAATGGAATAATGCCATACCGAACATCTGCAAAGAAAATAACGAGTAACGTCCCACTAAGAATCATATAGTAAAGAAGTAACAACAAGTAGGGAAGCTGTAGTGTAAAAAATCCTGCAGCACTAAATACAGTTATGGCTGCTGCGAGATAAGAAAATCCCGTGCAAAATTCTATCAACGGATAAAACCAGCTTAATTTCTTGTGACAATAGCGACATTGGGAGCCAAGAATAAAAAAAGAAACGATCGGAATAAGATCTAAGGGTTGTAGGATATGACGACAATGGTCACAATGTGATCTTCCTTTCCAAATTGGCTCCCGGCTGCCAAGTCGATCGACAATTACACCCAAAAAACTTCCGATTGCGGTTCCAAAAATAAATATGAGTAAATAAAGCAAAAATATCATCTATACTGACATGTGAATAAGCTCGACTTTTTCTTTGTCATCATTTCCTTCTTTTTTAATATTTTGCAGATCCGAGTCTTCAAATATTTTTAGAGTAAAGATAAATGTTGCTCCTTTTCCACGGCCAGGTGATGCAGCATGAATTTGTCCGTGGTGGAGATTAATAATTGAGCGACAAATATAAAGGCCAAGCCCTGTTCCAATAGCAACAGTTTGATTGGTGATATATGAACCCGGTAACAAACCAAATTTTTGGAATAATTTACTGATATCTTGAGGCTCAATTCCTGCTCCAGTGTCAGTAATCTTCGTCTCAATAAATCCACCAACTTGAGAGTAACTAATGGTAATTGTTCCACCTTTGGGAGTAAATTTCAAAGAATTACCGATGAGGTTGAAAAATACTTCTTTGATTTTATCTGAATCAGCAAGAACCAATGGCAAAGCTTCAGGTTTCTGGACAACGACGCTTACTCCAAGTTCATTAGCTCGTGGAAGAACTTCTTCAACCACATCTTGAGTTAACTTAATCAAATCCACAGATTTAAGCTCAATACTAATTCTCCCTGACTCAATTCTTGAAATATTAAGCATATCATTAACAAGTCGTATAAGCCTGTCTGCAGAATTATAACCGCGTTCGACATAGTAGCGTTGCTTTTCAGTTAATGGCCCTCCTTTGTCATTGAGTGCCATCCAGAGGTATGATCTAATTGCTGTCATGGGAGTACGAAGTTCATGAGACGCAACTGAAACGAATTCGTTTTTGAGTTTATCAAGCTCTATTAGTTTCTGATTGGTCGCCTGAACTTTGTTATACAGCATGGCGTTATCCATACCAATCCCGATCACCTCAGCCAGACGATTGAGAAGATCACGTCTATATTCAGAAAGATTTTGTTCAGTATCTTTGAGCCCGACCACAAGAGCTCCAATAACTTCGTTTCGTACCAAAAATGGATAGATGAAAACGCTTTTTATATTTTCTGGATTTTGTAATTCAGGATCATTGCCGGTGTTAGAATAAATTACATTAACAAGAGTTGTATTAGTTTGCATCTTTTTACTCGTAATGCTCTGAACAATCATATTATTGATATCTGTTGCCGGAATCTCAGAATAATAATACGCAGGTAATTGACTATCACTTATCATTTCTCCATTTTTGCCAATCTGAGAGCAGGCGAGACGTTGTAATTTCTCATTTTCTTTTTCATAAAGATAAATACTGACAACTTGAAAATCAATGTTGGTAACAAGAAGCGAAGTTACAAGCCTGGCAATTTGCTCGGGATGAATAATTGAACTGAGAATTACTTCATTAATTCGCTGAAGAAGTGAAAGGGTTTTATTTCGTTCGGCAAGCTCCGCACCTTTTTTATAAAGCTCTTCATTGATATGTTTGACTTCACTAGAAAGTAATGTGTTGTTATCATTATCGCTACTTTTCTTGAAACCGAAAATATTTTTAAAAAAAGGCATACTCCAATCCTAGCTTATCAGTTTTACAGATATCAAAGCAATATTTGAGGCACTTGATCTTTTGGAGCTTGAGAAATAATACTTCTGACTGCCTCTTTACAAATTTCCACAGAAACTCTACCAAAAAGCATCTCATATTGAGAGACTAACTTGCCAAGGACATCTTTTTTATCTCCTTGAAGAGTTACATTGTGAGATTGCGGATCGATAATAATACCCGGTACCTTAGAAGCTTGCTCATAAGCTATTGGGCCAATAATACTTTCCTGCTCCTTGATAATTTTATCAGCGATTGTCGCCATTATATCCATACGCCATTGTTATCCTTTAATCATCCTTTATATCAAGACTGGTAATTCCAAAACTTAAAATAAACATACCCGTTGCAAACAGCAGGTCCACCAGACAACCGTTATAATACGTACCTACTGTTGTTGTATAGGAAAATCCAAAATCCGCAAAGTACTCAATAAAAAATCCAAAAAGTGTAATGACAACTGGCCACTTAAATCGACCACCCAAATATTGAAACGAGAGGCCATAAATAAGAAATGCCATTGTCAGCATAATTACATCGAAGGATGGATAGGCAAAATCAAAAAAGACCTTAAGAGGTCCACCGCCTGAGGTAATTGACCCACCTCTAGCAATTTGAACAAGGAGATACCACGATACAACAAAGATAGCAATTGGAACTGCTACAAGAAGAATTTTCCCACCCATTTTTCTCAAGCCAAATTTCGCACCAGTTGCGCGCCCCAGGATAAAAATGGCTGCGCCCCAAATTGGATAACTCATGATAAAGCCGGCATCAGCCCAAGAAGGGTAGGGGACATTCGCATCCAGAAAAAAGTTGTAGTACGACCAAATAAGCTCACCAAGTCCCCAACAAAAAAGACCAAGTGAAAAAAGAAAAACTGCCATTCCCATGGTACTTTTGAACAATCCCCAATGTTGAGCTTTTCTAAATCCTAAGAATGAAGCGATAAAAGGAATCAACCCTTCAACAAGGGCAAAAATATAACCGTAAATTGTGCTACCTTTAAAACCATTCAATATGGTAGAAAAGCTAGCATGTGAATTCATGTGCGCATTACTGCCGACAAAAAATGAGGAAGATAGCCAAAAGATAACTAATGTGACATAGAGTCCTAGAATAAAACTGGATGCTCGAGTAATTCTCATCGCCATGCTAGGATAACTCTCAAAGTAAATCCTATACTATATATAGTAGTAAATAAGGGATCAAAGTCAAGCCCCAATTGGCCGAGCATAAGGATAAAGAAGTGGAACTTGTCTAACTTGGGACTGAATTGGCATTCTTCCAGAAGCCACAACCACTTTGTCATATCCAAGGTCTCTGTGAGTTGGGAAATAACCAACTTGAACACTTGTATCTGTCATATTGGCTTTACCAAACTCTGAAGCGATATGTGTTCTATTAATACTCGCACCAGGATAAGGTCTACCACCAACAATATAATAAGGACAATCACTAAGTGCAGCTTCAAGGACAAGTGCACCAGGCTTAGCCAAACTTAATCCATTTCGTTGCATCTGTCTCCATGTATCTACTTTATCCGTCGCAGATTCAAAACAATAAGGAGCAATAACAATATCAAAAGCACCTCTATTTTCTTCACCTAATGGATTAGTCTGTGTTGCATCAAGGGGGACAATAGCTCTGATTTTTTGTCTTAACAAACTTCCTCTCTCTGCTATGGCTGCTGGTGTAGCTTTTTTACCCTCATACTCTAATATTTGTTTGAAATATGGATCCCAATCATTTGCGGTAGGATCTTCTTTTTGCCATTTCAGTAATTCATCTCTATTTCCTGAACTATATTCTCCCAATGTAATGGTCGAAGCATAAGGAACAAGTAAAGCAGCATCGTCAAAAGTAACACCAGGACCGATTACTAATGCATGAAGCTCTCTGTCAGTCGGTAAATTTGCATTTCTTAAGGTATTTGCAAAGATAGATAGTGTAAATTGCTCATCTTCAGGAATTGTACCATCCGCTTCAGGACGATAATATTCGTTATAATAAAATTCTGAAAAGTGTTTATGCCAATCTGGATTATTCAACCAATAAATCTGATCAGCAGTTAGTGATTCCTCAGGTCTGTATCTTGGTATAGTTGCTGTTTCTTTACTCATAATTATTCCTCCAAAAAATATATCTTCAGTGGAGCAAATCCATTGAATTCTGATGCGTAGACTGTTGTATACGCGCCAGCATTGAGGATGTAAATCCGCTCGTCAATTCTGACATCAGGAATTGTGACATTTTTGAACGGAATATCAACACTATCGCATGAAGGTCCACCAATCGATGTTACCTTACTTTTTCGTTTGTCGGCAGTTGTGATCTCATATTGAAATCCTTCTACTGTCTCCATAAGAGCATTAAAAACTCCAGCATCAACATAAATCCAACTTTCATCACCACGTTTGGCTTTACCGACAACTGTTGAGCCGATAATTCCAGCATCTCCGACGAGTCCGCGCCCTGGCTCAATTGTGACACGAAGCTTGCGTCCACCGACCATATGAAATTTATTTTTAAGCGCATGATTTACACTTTTTCCAATTTCCTCAACTGATGGAATTTTTTTGATGTGTTGGATCGGAATTCCACCACCAAGACTCAATTGAGTAAGAGGCATACCTTCTTTTTCAGCTTTTTGCCAGATATCATCCATTGCAGACATTGCATTGGCCCAATTATCTTTATTGAGACATTGCGAGCCGACATGAAAAGTAAGTCCATATGGCTCAAGTCCTTTTTTCTTTGCGTAAGCGAAAAACTTGATAGATTCTAAGGCTTCAATTCCAAATTTGGTAGTGAGCGGCCAATCGCTACCTTCGTTATCAACGATAATACGAAGAACGATCTTACTTTTTGGTGCAAATTTGGCAATTTTATCAATCTCTTCAAGCGAATCAGCAGCGAGCCGGTCAACACCATACTTGTGAAGTTCAGTAAGAAACTCTGCATTTTTTATCGGATGGAAACATTTTATTCTTTCAGCAGAGACACCGATTTTCATGAGTAGTTTCAACTCTCTCAGAGAAGAGACATCAAACGAGCAATTTTCTTTAGCAAGCGTCTCGACAATTCGTTCGTGATCATTTGCTTTTATAGAGTAGTAGACTTCAACTCCATCAATACTCTTTTGGATGCGGTGATAATTTTTTCGCACCTGATCCAAATCCATCATAAGAAATGGTGTAGGCACATTTTTTGTTTTAGTTAAAAATTGTTGTGTTATTTTCATATATTAAAAACAAATACTCTAAAAATATTACCTATTTCTTGTTAAGAAATATTTTTAGAGTAGTACGATATTATGCCGCTTTATTGCCTCTGTGACCTCTATAAACAACATTTTCTTTGAGCTTGCCTGGGAATTCTATTACTTTTGCAGCTCTTCCTAGGTTTCTTTCATATTTTATCTTTGCTACAGGAATTACCGCCTTTGAAAGATCTAACAATCCCCTAAAACCTTTACGTGGCTCGATGCCGTTTTCTCTAAGATGTTGTGATGCCTCTGCTTGAAAACTTAACCATCCTGCGGCTCCCAAATTTGCACCTATAATAACAGAAGCTGTCACTGGAAGACTACTTGAATAATGAGTAATATCTGCTAGACGGCCTGCACCTACCGCTTCTAACCAATATGCTCCTTCATATCCTAATTGAGAAGCAGCTCCACCAATTTGTGCTCCTGTAGTTTCTAGTTTAGGGTGACCTGGAAGTCTTCTTCTTACAAAATTGCGACCGCCTGTTGCCAAACGATTAAAAGTGCCTTCTCCTGCATCTTCTCTTGCTACTGCTTCGTTTGTACTTCTCCAAGTAGCCTTTATTGTTGGTAAATAAGACAGCCCCATTACAGAAAGTAAAGCCCATGGTCTATGGATGTAGTCAACTGGATTAATTTCACGAGGGATAGCTGCCAAAGCACTTCCACCAAGTTGCCCTGCTAATTCTGTTGCAGCTGCTGTTGCAGCTGTTGCTCCAACTGCTTTAGCAGTGGCCTTAGAAACTTCTTTAAATTTTGTTCCTACTGCCCTCCAATTAACTGCTTCTTCTTGAGGTGCTAATGTATCAGTTGTCCCTTTATCAGGGCCACCAAATAAATTTGGTTGACCTTTATCAGGTCCGCCAAAGACATGAGTTACAGGTCGTTCGGGACGAGCTGGTGTGGGGGCTGGAGTTGAGCCAGCAACTTCAGGAGTTGAGACAAATTTTTTTGGTAATTCAGCAAGAGGAGAAGCCACAGCAGGGCCTGCCGCAATAGTAACAAGTGCATTTTTATGTGCACCAAAGGAACCAAATCTTTCGGTTAGAGAGCTCATAGTTCTGTTTTATCTCATACCACGCCAAGTGTATACTTCTAATATGAGAATAATGTAACAATATTACTACATCCTGTAGTATTTGTCAAGTGTGGACCCCGTGGCCCGCCATGTAGGTATATTATATACTATATTAAATAAAACGTATACTATAATAACCTACAACTATGATAATAATTGGAAATTGTATGAATATTATCTGAGCTTACTTTGTAGATTTATTTTTTGTGGTGTTAAATAGAAACTAAGGGGTCCCCATGATAATAAATAAAATGTGATAAAAAAAGCAAATCACCAAGACTACCATCATAATATGTATTAATCGAGGCTAAATAAAAAAACACAAATTACTTCCAAGACATAATTAATTATTGTAAAGAATATCTAAAAAATTTTGATAAATGTAAATCAAATCTTACTATCGACAGAGACATAAGCAAATATGCTAAAAGATATGTATAATCATCGAGATCTCCAATTTGCCAGGTACCATTATTAGTTTGATACACAAATCCATAATCAGCAAGAAATTGTATAAATAAAGCAATAACAAAAAAAAGTGTTTTATGCTTCATAATATTTTTTCTCTTTTTTCTTAAATCCAAATAAATTAATAATGTAAAAAATGTATAAAGGCTATCGCCTAGGGGATTAGTAAGGTCATCAATAATTTTTAGTGGATTTGACCAAATAAAAATATACTTCTGAAATAATATTGCATAGATAAAACAAACTAATAAAATATATACTATTGTCGCTACAGTATGATTTTTTATAACATTAAAATTGAGTTTTACATCGGAAACTTTAGCTAACAAAATTACCGCATATCCATATATAAAGATACTAGTATAATAAAAGATATCACCTAGAGATGGATAAGGTATTTTACTATTCCACATTAGACCATAATAATTGTATAAAAGTTGTCCAATTGTTTGAAAAAACAATCCTAATGAAAACATAAGAAATGTTTTTCCAACAATACTTCTTATTCCACCCCATTTTTTGGTAATATAAAATCCACATAGCGATCCCCAAAGAGAAACTAAAAAATATGAATAACTAAAAATTTCACTATAACTTAAAGATAACTTAAAAATCTGCGTCACTATCCAAACAACTGAAAGCAATCCAAATAAGCCAACAGTGACCTGTAAGATTTGAATAATATAGGGATTAGTAATTTTTTCAGCAATAAATCTTTTTATCATTGGATGAATTCTATACCTGTTATATACTGATAATTCTATAAGAGATGCGTTATATAGTTCTTCTAAAATATTTCTTGATTTATTAATGCTTAATCCATTCATATACGCAATTGCCTCAGAGGTAAAATCCTTTCCTTCAAACACTCCAAGTGAGATAAAAACTATTTTGCCTTGTTCTGATAAATTTTTATAGCTAATATTAATTGCAAGATAAAGATTCTTATTTTCATACCAAATATTTTGTAAAGATAAATTCTCTTTTTCAACTGTTAATAAAAATTCCTTTGGAGTTTTTTTTGATTTTTTAAGTTGAATTGCTAAAAGATGTATTGCGAGTGGTAGATATCCGACAAATTTTGCCAGCTTAATAAATGTATTCTTGTTATGAAGTACATAATTTTTATTAAAAATAATAGTAAATAAACTTAAAGCCTCTTCGTTAGTAAAACCCTCAAGAGGAAGAGTAAATATATTTGAAGGTAAATAAATATTTTTTTGCTTAGATAAAATAATGAGTGAACTGGAATCTGAAATAGGCAGAAGTAAATGAATATTACTTTCTTTCCTAACATTATCTAAAATTAATAATATTCTTTTTCTCGCCAATAACGATCTTATAAAAGAAGCTTTTACTTCTATATTTTTACTCTCTGGCATTTTCTCATTTAAAGCATACGCAATTGCTATAAATAAATCCTGAATTTTTATATTATCAATGCGATACCATAACACACCATCTGGATAATCTTTTCGTAAAAGATGCGCTAGTTTTATAGCTAATGTTGTTTTCCCAATTCCAGATTGTCCACATATAAAAATTGTTTTTTTTCTTTTTATTTCTTCTTGGATATTTTTAATGATTCTTTCTCTGCCAATAAAGTCTGTCAGTTCATGAGGCACTAAAAAAGGAACTGTATCAAAAAATTTGAATGATTGTTTCTCTTTTTCTGCATTAGTAAGATATCCTAATCCTGCTGAAGCAAGTAATTCATTTGCTTCATCTACTGTCTTTATCGATTCTCTCTCTACAAAAATTTCTATTATTTTTAGAAGGAGCTGTCGGTTTGTTGGAAGTCTCGTCCCTTTTTGCCAATGGGAAAATATACTTTCTTCATAGAAATATCCTTCTTTAGCCAAAGCATCACTAAAAGAAGCAAATGTATCAAATTCTGCGCGCAATCTATACTTTTTGAATAGTTGTGCAAAGGTTTTCATCCCCAGCATTATACTATATGGTTTGTCAGATTTTCTGACAGATCAGTCATTCATATCTTATAACCATTTTGTTTTAATATTCCTAAGAAAAGTCACTATCCTTGAAGACTATGCAAAAAACATCTAGTAAATTGAATAAAAGAATCCAAAGCGCCTATTTTTACTCAAATAAGGTCAAATCCTTGTCAACTCAAAAAAAACTTATAGAAATTATTGATTTATATCAAAGGCATAGTATTACCTTTGATGAGTTACTACAGATTATGGAAAAAATCCGTCATAGTGATGACTACAAGTCTTTACCACGAAATTTAAAAATCATAATTGAAGAAATTTGCTCACTTTCAGTAGTGAGCGATATTATTAAAGATATACTTCTTGAACTTATAGAGTTATGAGATAAAAATATTTTATGAATAACTTCGCAGAACTTTTTAAAAAATATCGTTTTAAAGCTGAATTCATAAATCTTTCTGCTCTTGCTGATGCATTCTCAGAAAAAGGTTATTTTTATGAATTAAGTACTTTTTGCCGCTGGCAGAAAGGCAAAAGAATACCTACAAAAAGAATAATACTTTTTACAATTGTCTCACTTTTTATCGAACGAGAGGCAATTACCTCAATTAGTGAAGCAAATGAATTTCTTGAAGCAGCAGGACACGGATATTTTACAAAAAAAGAGCTAGAAAAACTTTTTTCAACAAATAATATTACTTCTCAATCTTCTACCATTTGACAAAATTGGCAAAAAATTTGCCACTCGTGTCATTCATCTTGTTATTCAATTCAAGTAAACTGCCTTCATGAACAAAATTGAAGCCGATATCGGTATTATAGGCGCAGGAGTTACAGGATTAATGCTCACAAAAAAACTTTCTGAAGTAGGACTTTCTGTTGTATTAATTGATAAAAATCAACAATTAGCTACTGGACCATCAACACGAAATGAAGGATGGCTCCACAGAGGTACTTATCATGCTACATCAATTAAAGATAGATCCAATGCAATACAAGTGGCAAAAAGATGTATTTACGGACATGAACAGATTCGTAGATTTGCACCAGAAGCTGTTGAAGATCCAGAATCGCATTCCTATGCAGTTGTAAGGAACTCTGAAAGAGTAACAGAAATTCAATCTCGTTGGAATGAGGCAGAAGTACTATATAAACCAATATCTTTATCTAGATTTGAAAGAGAAGTACCTGAAGCGGTTATTCAACCTACAGATACAGTATTCCAAGTACAGGATGTGGGAATCAATACAAGGCTTTTATATCAAAAATTGCTTTGTGCTGGAGTAAGGGCAGGTGCGTCAGTATATCCAAATACTGAAGTCTCATTCAGAGATACTAAAGCTAACATCGCTAGGCTTACACCTGATGCAGGAGAACATCTAACCTTAGCAGCCGATTTATTTATTCATACAAGTGGCAATGGCATGAAAGAATTTTTTGAAAAAAATTTTGATATTACGTTACCCACACGTTTTTGGAAAAGTCATTTACTGGTGACACCCAGACTTTCTAAACATAATGTCTTTGCTGTTGACCCTTATGAAGCGGGAATGATGAACCATGGACAATTTAGCATTGTTGGAGCAAATGAAGATGCACTTCTTGTAAACGAACCAAATTACGAAATTGATGAAAACGGAGTAAAACAGGTCGAAAATGCAATTCGAAGACTATACAAAGTAGATGGAGACGTTGATGGATATCCTGTGGCTTGTATTAAAGTTGATATGCCTCTTCAAACTGCGGCCGCAAGATCACTCAACATATCTGTCTCAGAACCTATCCCTGATCATTTATGTATTTTACCTGGCAAAATGACAGAAGCTGCTTTTGTAACAGATACAGTAACACGTATTGTATTTGATAGACAAAGTCTGAATGGTGGTCATAATGCAATTGCTTTACGTCCTTGCGATATGCAAGCTCAAGCAGTTCTAGCATGAGACTTATTAAAACGATATAATTGAAACCATGTTTGATGAAACAATAGCACAACTGGATAAAGTTCGGAAAAATAACGGTTTTTTAACATTCGAAGATCTAGTACAGCTTTCTAAAAACAATAATACCATTATGGATCCTTTCTCACTTTTTATAAGTCGTGAAGTTGTAGTTGAGAAAGATAATATTTTCTATCCCAATGTTGTCATCGAAGCTAACAAAGGGAAAATATCTATAGGTAATGGCAATATATTTTATATGAATACTTATATAATCGCTAAAAAAGGTTTGGTCACGATAGGCAATAAAAATCAATTTGGTAGTGGAGGATGCACAATCCAAGCACTTGAAGAAACTGCAAAAATAATTGTCGGCAATAAGGGAAGATATAGTAATAATCCACTGATACTTGGAAGAACAACATTAGGTTCAGGAACTCAAATATTAGGCAATATAATTATAAAAGATTGTACTCTTGAAGACGGGGGAAATTTTGAAGAGCCAAATCCCAATTTACGTGGTGCTGTATTAAAGGGTGCTGGAATCGCCCAACATATTTATGTACAAAAAGGATATGTAATCAATGCGTATGGAGATTTTAAAGATTCACCAATAGAACTGCAATCAACATATCATCCAAAACATTAACTATGAGTCAATTGAATAAAAATATCCAACTAGGTTGCGGACTTATTCGTATTGGTAGACCTTGGGGATATAAAAGTGAAAATATTCCAACAAATAAAGAAATACAAACCTTTTTACACGATGCAGTAAACTTTGGAATACGTTTTTTTGATACGGCACCTGCGTATGGCACAAGTGAAAAACGACTCGGACAATTTTTAAAAACTGTCTCTCCTGACATAAAAAAATCGCTTATTATTGCAACTAAATGTGGAGAATTTTGGAATGAAAAGAAACAAACAACTATGGTTGATCATTCATATGATGCCTTAATACAAAGCATTGATACAAGTCTATCTTTATTAGAAAAAATTGATATTTTACAAATTCATAAAGCAAACCCTTCAGTTTTGCAATCTAAGGAGGTTCAAAAAGCTATGGAATATGCAAGATCACGTGGAATTAAACAATTGGGAGCAAGTATTTCAGACCTAGAAACAGCAAAAATAGTTAGTAAACTTAACGAATTTTCTATTATTCAGTTACCGTATAATCCCGAACGGAAAGAAATGAAAGAGGCGCTTGATATATTAAAAGCTCATGGGAAATATCTCATCATTAATAGACCATTTAATATGGGTGGAATGATTTATAAAGAGCATCAAAAAAAATCAAAACAACAACTTCTTTTGGAAGCATATACTTTTATTTTAAAAGAAAATTTTAACGGTATTATATTAACAGGTACAGGCAATTCTAATCATTTATATGAAAACATTACCGCTTTCAATAGCGCCAAATCAACGTTATAAAAAATAAAAATTATCAATTGGAATAAGCAAACAGACAATATTTTCCAAGGAATACTGGAGATAGTCTTAAATAATGCTATATGACTAATCAAAAGGATATTCGAGTAGTAATAATATATTCCTTGACAATTCAAGATAATTTCATGATAATTAAGTGAACATGGCCAAGAAGATAATGGTCGTCGATGACGACCTATACATAAGAGAACTATACGAAGAAATCCTCAAAGGAGAAGGATATACTGTGGATGCTGCTGTAAATGGCGAAGATGCTCTTGCCAAGCTCAAGCAGGGCGGTTACGACCTCATACTGCTTGATATTATGATGCCCAAGACTGATGGTTTGGGAGTTATGGACGAGCTAAATACCAATCCTCCACCAGTCAAAAATGGCCCAATTATCCTTCTTACCAATCTTGATCATGACCCACTTATCAAAGACGCGATGAGTAGGGGAGCTGTTGCTTTTATTATCAAGGCAGATATTACGCCTCCAGATCTCCTGGCACAAGTTAAAAAATACTTAGAAGAATCTTCAACACCTCCGAGTGTCCCTCCAAGCACGCCACCCACTGCACCAGCAGCCTAGTGTAAATTCAAAATCTCCATGCAAGGTTGAAATAAAGCGTGATCAAAAATGAATTCAATCAAATCGGCATTACTGCCCACAATATACCTAAATATTGAATTTTTGCATTGAACGCAGCGGCATTTAAAATTCTGCAGCGAGCCATCAGGGGGAATCCGGCAAACTGCCGAAGAGCGAGGATAGTCCCCCGATCAGCGAGCGGAAGAATTTAGCCGACAGTTCATTTGCAAAATGCTTTTGCGCACTTTTACGATAAAAGTGCAAAAAAACTCAACTAATATTCGAAATCAAATTATAAATCGGGGTGATAATGGAAATGATAAGAAATCCTACCCCAATTGCCAAAAGAACCATAATAACAGGCTCAAGAAGAGTAGACATAACTTTTACTTTATCCTCAACTTCACGCTCAAAATACTCAGATGCTTTCAGAAGTGATGCATCCAATTTACCGGTTTGTTCACCTATTTTGACCATCTCAACAATGATAGGCGGGAAAAAAGGACTTGCTTCCATCGCATCTCCCATGGAGATTCCTTTTTCAACTCTTTTTGCAACAAGCGAGATTGCATCACGATATAAAGTATTGCTTACCACGTCACCACTTTTTAATAATGAGTCAACCACAAGCGAACCTGAACTGATCAACAATGAGAGGGTTCGAGAGAACTCAGCCATCATACTATCACTAAATAATTTTCCAAAAATAGGGATTTTCAATGTGTATATATCAACAACTCTTTTCCCTTCAGGTTTGCTATACCATTTTCTGGCATAATAAAAAATTATTGCGCCAATTGTTAAGGCGATATACCAATAATCAATAAAGAAGTTAGATATGCCAACAACGAAAATAGTGGTGGGTGGAAGTTTGAGATCTAGTTCTCCATACAATGTAGTTAGCTGAGGTATAACAAAAATCATCATCACGATCATAACCAAAATCATCATCACGACAACGATAATAGGATAGAGAAGTGCTCCACGAATGGTACGGATGAGTTTTTCTCTCTTTTCAAGATTGTCTGCAAGTCTCGCGAGCACTTTATCAAGTAGTCCTGATGATTCAGCAGTTCTAATAAGAGCTATATAAATTGGAGAAAAAACAGTAGGATATTTCTCAAGAGCCTTTGATAACATGGCTCCGTCTTCAATATCAGAAATAACACCATCGATCATTTCTCCAAGAGCATCGTTGGTGGTTTGATTTTTTAATACGTTCAGTGCTTGTATCAATGTCAGACCTGAAAGAATCATTGAAGAGAGTTGTCTAGTGAAGAATACAAGATCAGCTCCACTAATTTTTTTAAGAAATGGGAAATATTGTTTAATTCCTACTTTGTTCTCAGGCAGAATTTGAATCGGTATGAATTGATGTTTGCGGAGATAATTTGCAGCCTCTTTGACGTCTTTTGCTTCAACTAAACCACGTATTGTTTTGCCGTCTTGGGTAACTGCTCTGTAATATAATCTCATACATAATAGATCTCTTGACGTTTGAAATGCGACATTTTCGATCTTGAATTTTTGAAAACTTGATTTTTTTGATCTTCAAAATTATCAAGTCATCAATAAATCACTATCAAAAATATCTCACTTCCCAAATCAAATCATCCAACTAATCTCTCCAATTCATTAATTCGGAGGGCGTACGGTCTGGCATCATCAAGTGTAATAAGCCCTTCTTTTACCAACTGAGCAAGAGAATCATCAATTGTGATCATCCCCATATCTTTGGACGTCTGGATCACAGAGTCAATAAGATGTGATTTACCGTCGCGGATATTGCTGGCAACAGCAGGAATACCAAGAAGTATCTCAACAGCAGGGATTCGGCCGCCTCCGATTTTGGTAATCAAACGCTGAGAAACAATTCCTTGAAGAGTTGCTGCTAGCTGTATTCGGATTTGTGCACGCTGATCAGCCGAAAAAGCATCAACAATACGATCAATACTTTGAGCGGCAGAGTTGGTATGAAGCGTTGAAAGTACCAAGTGGCCTGTTTCAGCAAGAGTAATTGCTGCCTGCATGGTCTCTGGGTCACGCATTTCTCCGATCAGAACAACATCCGGATCTTCACGAAGAGAAGAACGAAGCGCGAGCGACCATGAATGAGTATCAATACCCATCTCACGTTGAGAAATAATACTATTGCCTTTAGGATAGACATACTCAATAGGATCTTCAATTGTCAGGATGTGGCACGACTTGCTTTGATTTATTTCATTGATAACTGCAGCAAGCGTACTTGATTTACCGTGACCTGTCGGACCTGTTACGAGAACGAGCCCTTGCTTGAGCTTGGCAAATTCATGGACAACTTTGGGCATATTGAGTTCTTCTAGAGTTCTGACCCCAGGGGCAAGGAAACGAAGTGCAGCTGCAAGTGTTCCTTTTTCAAAAAATGCATTGATACGAAACCGTCCGCCGTCTTGTGAAGTTTTGCCTTTGTAGCCAAATGAAAAATCAAGTTCTTTATTGGTCAAAAGAAGTTCTTTTTGTTCTGGAGTTAAGAGAGAAAAGATCATTGTTTCAAGATCTGTGGATTTCAAAGCAGGGTAGGTAGTCAGATATCGAAGCGCTCCATCAATACGAAAAGTTGGAGGAAGACCAACCATCAGATGTAAATCCGATGCTTTATTTTTAATTGTTAATGTCAACAATTCTTGTATTTCCATGGCAGCTAATCTTGAGCAACTCTTAGTACTTCTTCCATAGTAGTCTCTCCCTGCAATACTTTCAAGTAGCCATCTTGTTTTAATGTGATCATTCCTTCATTGATAGCCTCATTTTCAAGCGCTTTTTCGCCAGCTTGTTCCAACATCAAACGACCAATTTTCTCTGTTGCTCCCATCACCTCATAAATCCCAATTCTTCCCATATATCCCAAATGCCCACATTCACTACAGCCTTTGCCTCGATAAAGTTTTCCTTCATTTTTGAGTGGGAAGAGTTTGCCGAGAGATTCTTTAATTTCATTTATCAATTGTCCTGGTGGAACATATGCTTCTTTACAATGAACACAAATACGTCTCACGATACGCTGTCCAACAAGGACATTGATAGTTGAAGCTAGTAGGAAACTTTCTGCACCGAGATCATTGAGACGAGGCACTGCACCTGCTGCGCGTGAGGTATGAAGGGTAGAGAATACCAAATGACCAGTGAGTGCAGCTTGAATAGCAAGATCTGCAGTTTCTTTATCACGGATCTCTCCAACCAAAATAATATTTGGATCTTGTCTCAAAAATGAGCGAAGTCCTGACGCAAATGTCAGCCCAACCGTAGGATTTATCTGGACCTGATTGACTCCTGGAATTTCATATTCGACTGGATCTTCAAGTGAGACAATATTTACACGCGTTGTATTGAGTCGTGAAAGGACAGCATAAAGAGTAGTTGTTTTTCCGGATCCTGTTGGTCCACAAACAAGAATAATTCCATGAGGACGTAGGATACCTGTTTCAAGAACTTTAAGAGATGTGCCCACCATTCCAAGCTCATTAAGTGTCGGGATACCGCCTGTTTTATACAGGAGACGCATTTCTATCTTTTCACCTTTTACTGTCGGGATAATTGAGACACGGATATCAACTTCTTGTTGATTGATTTTGAAATTAAATCTCCCATCTTGAGGGACACGATGCTCATCGATTTTAAGCTCTGATAAGATTTTGATACGTGAAGTCAGTGAATCATGAACATTTTTGGGAAGACTTAACTTATCATACAAAATACCATCAATTCGGTATCTAACTCTGACTTTATCATCAAGTGATTCGATATGAACATCTGAAGAGCGACTGTTGACTGCGTATTCAAGAATTGTTGAGACTATTTTGGCAATTGGCGCTTCTTTAATAATTTCACCAATTCTTTTACTATCAACTGTTCTTTTTTCAGTCAGTTCTTGTGACTCCTTAATCGCTTCACCAACTTCACCGACAAGTGCTTGCTGATATTGTTGCTCAATTGCTTGCTTTACTTCTGTCGGATCTGCAGCAAATGATTTGATGACAAGTCCTGTCTTTTGTTGAACAAAGCCAATTGCATCCAAGTCTACAGGATTGGACATGGCAACAGAAAGTGTTTTGGTACTATCTTCATAGGCAAAAGGAATGAGAGAAAATCTCTCAACCACTGATCGGGGAAGAAGACTTAAGGCTTGTGGTGAGAAGGCAACTGCTGAGAGAGCAATATAAGGGATACCGAGGAGTTTGGCTTTGGCTTCGGCAATTCGAGCCTCTGAAACGATGTTCATCGAACGCAACACATCAACGGCAGATTGTCCGCCGGAATCACTTTTTACTTTGATGTGTTGGTATTGTTCATCGGTAAGTAAATGTTCAGAATGCAAAACATCAAGAAGAGATGTTGCATCAGATTGATCAACATTTGTAGAAGTTGAGACAGGAGATAAATCAGGCATTACTATAATAGTAAAAAATAACCACAAGCAAGTCAAGGAAATTCATTTGACAATCCTCACCATGCTTACTATACTTTGCTTCGCTTATGGCGAATATAGAACGAAGAAGAGGCTTTCTCCATAGTAGGCCAGCAAAAGCGATTATAAAATCTGCTATGGCTGCTGGTCTTGTTGTGGGGATATCGACCGATATCTCAGCATGTAGTCCACACACACCTGAATACTCGCTAAGCGCGCTTGCTCAAAATCCAGGAGCTTTCGAAGGCTCTGATTATAAGATTGGCCCAATCTATTCAGGCGATTTTCGCCCACTACGTGGCTCTGTTCAAGTTGGCGGGACAATATATGATTATTATTCTGTCAAAAGTGATGCATCATTTGTAGCTCTCTTAAATAAAGGTGATGAAAAAGTTTTAGAAAAGGACAAAAAAACAGATCAATCCGTAGCCATTACAGGAAGTGTTATTGTGCCAGAAGGAAGCCGCTATGGTTGGAGTTTTCAAGTTAGGACAATAGGAGATGCATAAAAATGTATCCCTGGTTATTTCATACTATCGCACTTATAATAAGAAACAATGGTAAGCTTCATAATTATTGCAAAAGAAAAAAAGAAACGGGAAGAATATATAAATAATTTTGCAAAAGAAAAAAAGGTCGATCGTTTCGATATCAATATCATTGAAAAAGATACCAATATCAAGTCAACTGCTCAAAGTATCGGCATCGAAAATGTAAAATTAATTCAAAAAAAATTATTCCTCAAACCTATCAAAAGCCCAAGCAAAATCATTGTAATTGAGGATGCTCAACTTCTGACACCTGAAGCACAGAATGCACTTCTTAAAGTCATTGAAGAGCCGCCAGCACATACCTATGTTTTTTTAGGAACTGAGACAAAAGAAGCGCTTCTGCCAACAATTCTTTCACGCTGTCAGCTGATAGAGCTTGAAGAAGAGAAAAAAAAGCTCTCAGATAAAAAAATCGAAGAGTTAACTCTTTTTCTAGCCGAACTTCCGACACTTTCACTAGCAGGCAGACTCAGATATGCAGAACAACTGGCAAAAGATAAAGACAAAGCACTTGTGTGGATTGAGAATCTCATTGTTATAATGAGAGAGCAGTTGATACAGACATATAGCCAATCTTCAACTTCAAACACGTTCAGTACAAATACGATACGATCTTTTCAATCACTCCATACACTTTTGAAAACGACCAATGTAAATCCACGTTTTGCGATAGAGAATACGTTGCTCTTTTTATAGAAATGACTACACGTCGAGGAAGTCCTTTTTGCGTTATGGATGTAAGATCCTAAGCTTAAAGCGACCAAACACCCATGTGGTTGTACGTCATATTACCGCCTGGAGGGATATGTCCGACGTACCATCCTGTTTTCCCGGGATTTTGATATGCAGCAGGGATGGCAATAGTTGCTGAATGGGTTGTATCAGTCCATGAAGGTTCAGGCTCACTATTTGGTAGCCATACTTTGAACTGGAAGTTGGTTCCAACTGTCTGAGCACAAATTCGCCAAGGCAATTGAACTATTGTCCCATTCTTTGTCACCACGTTTGTCATATCAAACTGACCAATCTGAGTCTGCTGAGGATTGGTACTTGAGTCCCATGTATGGACATTGAAAACCCAATTGATACTATAAATAACATTTTTGGTGACAGTAATTGTTCTGGTAGCCTGCTGGCCCGTCAGAGGTGAAATACCTTGCGTTATATGTAATGCCAATCCTTCTTGCTCATAGTTATAAAGCATAGGGATTGATTGACTGTTCCATGTAGCACAGACTTCACTGTCAGACATATCAGGTGCGCCTGTTGGCCAAAATACTTCTCGGTAATTATTGCTGGTATTTGATGAAGGAGCTGAAATCGTGACCAAGCCAGTACCATTTGAACTTGTATATGCGGGGGAATTGAAATGATCTGTACCATCAGGAGTAAGAACTGCTGTACTAAACTGGAAGTCACTATTGAATGTCTGAAGAGAGGATGCAGCTTTGACAATATACACTGCTGCTGCTGAAAGGAAAAATATCCCAATAGTTATAACTATAATAGATAGTATTTTATATTTTTTCATAAAGACTCCGCCATGACAATCTTTTTTAGAAAATAAGAAATCTATAAGATTTATCCAAGATATCATACTATTATTGGAAATACAATAGCTCTCCGTAAGAAAAACATAAGAAAACTAACAGAAAGACTTGCACATTCGCAAGCGGATAAGCTGATACGTCTTGCTAGATAAACGGCAACTATTTTCTGTGCTACAATAGCCTCAATGACTAATCACAATTTGGCTTTCAAACTAAGACCGCAGTCTCTCTCTGATTATGCAGGGCAAGAGCAACTTGTGGGACCAAATGGCATCATCCGCAAAATGATTGAACATCAAACAATCTCTTCAATGATTTTTTGGGGACCTCCTGGATCTGGAAAGACAACACTTGCACATCTCATCGCAAAAAGTGTCGGGGCTGACTTTTATGCTCTTTCCGGAGTCACAAGTGGGAAAAAAGATCTCTTGTCAGTGGTAGAAAAGGCAAAACAAAATTCTAACAATAAAACTATCCTCTTCATCGATGAAATTCATCGCTGGAACAAAGCCCAACAAGACACACTTCTTCCATATGTAGAGAATGGAATAGTCATACTTATCGGCGCGACAACTGAAAATCCATCATTTGAGGTCATCAGTGCTCTTCTTTCACGAAGTCGCATTTTTGTCCTAAAAAGTCTTGGCACAAAAGAACTTGGAGCAATAATTTCAAAGGCACTTACTGACAAAAAGAATGGAGTAGGGGAGTACAAGAAAAAAATTGATCCGGATGCGCAGGAGCTTCTGATCAGACTATCCGGAGGAGATGCAAGAATTATGCTTAATGCACTTGAGATGGCTGTGACAACATATAAGGAGAAAGAAATCCGACCTGAAATTATCAAAGACATCTTCCAAACCAAATCTGCAGGCCTCTATGATAAAAAGGCTGAGGAGCACTATAATATTATCTCGGCATTTATCAAATCCATGCGCGGGTCAGATGTCGATGCTGCGCTGTATTATCTAGCGCGTATGCTTGAGAACGGTGAAGATCCTAAATTCATCGCGCGTCGCATGATCATCTTTGCTTCAGAAGATATCGGCATGGCTGATCGGGGAGCGCTTATTCAGGCCAATGAAGCATTTGAGGCGGTTAACAAAATTGGCATGCCAGAGTCACAACTGATTCTCGCTCATGTCGTGATCTACCTCGCATCTGCCAAGAAATCACGAGGAGTCCCAAATGCACTTGGTCGCGCCAAAGAAGCAGTCTATGAATTTCCCAACGAGCCCGTCCCGATGCATCTCCGCAATGCACCCACGAAGCTTATGAAAGAGCTCGGGTATGGCAAAGAATATACCTGGGGATCAAACTATGTCGGCCCCACAGACAAGCAGTCATTTCTACCGGAAAAGTTGAAGAATAAAAAGTTTTACGAATAATAATTATCCCTATTTAGAACTTTTTTAGCTCAATTTGCTCATGCTTTCTTTTTGTAAGAAATTCTGCTATAAACCACTCATGACTGAATCAGAGCCTACTGGTATAAAGGGGGTACAAAGAAGAATAAGAATAGCTGCGTTAGAACAAACACTGAGGGGGCAGCCTGATTTAACACAAGCAAGACTTGCTGAACTATATAGCGTATCAAAAACAACAATCCGCGAGGATATGAGAGCTCTTGGCATTCTCAAAGAAAGACAACCAAGAAAAAAGTATGTTCCTACTGGGACAGTATCAGAATGGGGAGTAGATGAATGGATTTCGGTAATGGCAAGAAGAAGAACAGGAACAGCAGGTCCTGAATCAGAACGCTGGCAGCCAGGCAAACCACTTCCTACAGTTAATAGATTACTTCCTCCAGGAGATCGAATAGGCGATGCATTAGAACAGAGAACCTCACCAAGAGGAGGAAGACTGGGTTGGGACGGGGACGCGAGTAGCCGATGGGCAAAGATAAAAGAAACTGAACCCTGGGAGCCTGCATTTCTTATATTTTCTCTCAAATTTAGGGCCATGCTTCCAGTAAGACTTCAAAAACCTCAAGAAAAGCTAGCCCTTCGCCGGAAAAGTTGAAAGGGAGAAAAATTTTATGGAGGTGTTTTTATGGCAGTAGTTGTTAACAATCCTCAACCAACAGAAACACGTGATAGTGGAAGTGGCTTTTTGGTTGGAATTATATTACTAATCCTTGCTGTTGTTCTTTTTTTTTATTATGGACTTCCGATGATTAGATCGTATACATCACCGCAAGCAAGTATACCAAGTAATATTAACGTACATGTATCTAAATAAAGATAAGTTTTATCTTCTTACAAAGAGTAATGCATTAGGTATCGCTCTTCCTGGGCCGGCTTTGTAGCCGCCATACCAGAGCGCAGTTGATCCGCCTTCATCAAGATTCATCGCATCATCCATCCCCATCGCTTTCATTACTTTAGCACTATCTCCCATAGTCGCGGCAAAAACATCTCCTATAAAGACAGTATTGCCTTTATGAGCGACAAATCCGCGCGCGCCGACACTATTGAATTTAGGGTCTGGACTGTCAGAATACACAACATTCCCTCCAGAGACTAACAATGGATAGTTTGAAATAACGCCGTCCACTCCGGTATCGCGACCCCATTGGAGAGCCTGGCTGACAACTCGGACGCCTCCACTGAAAATAAATGCGGGATTTGTGCTGTAGACGTTGTTATCTGAATTGAAATAATGCTTATTTTTATTCATCACCAAAAGATCAAACGAGTTGGTTTTGCCAGCACAACTTGGATATGCTTCAGGACAAAAATAGGTGCCATTAATACCAGCATAAGCACCACTTCGTGCGACATAATCACCAAGTGACAGAACCGGGCAACTATTGCCACAATCACTATCCGATGCAGTATCGACAATAACTCGAGTTGAACCTAGATCCGCGGCGACAATATCAACAGTAAATGTCCCAGCATCTGTCTGCACCCGTTGCTGACTAAACCCGCTTCCAGGAGCAGAGTTAGAAACAGGTGCAGTAGCAGATCCTGCAGGAGCTCCAGCTGCAACAAGAGCAGCTTGTAATTTATCGTTGGCTGTTTTGATCTGACCATTTAGATCTGAGATCTTCGCGTCAGCAGTTGCATAATTCTCATGAGAAAGATTGCTGACGATTGTGATGTATTCCTTGTTCATATCTCCGACATCGACTTTCTGTGCTTGTAAATCCAATATATTTTGAAAAGCGGCTATAGAATTGCCATATGAATCATGAATATGAGTAATTTCTCCTTTCAAATTTTGATTGATTTTGTATTGATCTTGATTCTTAAGATCTTGATACGCTTTGGATGTGGATTGAAGTTGCTTGGTGGTAGACTGCAACTGGAAAGACAATTTATCACCTCGTGTTATTGCTGAAGTAAAAAGTGCTTTCTCAGCGACAAATTGAAAACTTGCGATAAGGAGAATAAGAAGGACAAATATGGTAAAAACAACCAATCCATCAAGAAGTTTGTGCTTTTCAATGTATTTGACAATATGTCTGAACAACTTCTTCACTCTTTTATCATAGGTAAGTTCTAAAGAAAAAGGCAAGGAGGGAAAAGAGAGATATAGGAATTTTAAAGTAATAAATAATGCCTAAGTTCTAACAGGTTCATCTTGCTCTTGCGCCCAAGCTTCAATTTTTTCGATACTATCATTTACTGTGTCTATATCTGGATGATTACGCAATGATTGTGTGTAAGCAATTGCCATTCGAGAAAAGTCAACTTTAGCCCTAGGGTCATCTTGTACTCCTAATCGTTGAGTTATAAGTAACATATTTCTTTGTAATAATCCCCATAATTGCATTTCATAAGGTTCATCTTCAAAATCGTCTGGAAGAACCATAATACTATGATCTGCATCTGGTAAGCGAGTAAGCTCATTTAGTTCTTCCCTTGGGACAGACTCTATCTGTATTTGTCGACTAGCAATACGATCAAGCGTTCTTTCTACACCCTCTTTAAATTCACCGTTTTCGATATAAGGACCTGCTTTCCTAAGTAAGCCGCTATTACGAAAATATGTTGTGTTATCAAGCGTTTTCTCAAAGATTGCTGACACTTGTTGATCTTTTTTTTCTCTTAAGCCTCTTGCAAAAGATACTAAAGTATCTCTCGCTGAAGTCACAGCAGAGAATCTTGAAGGTTTTGGCCTTGCGTGTCTAGGGCCTTCCCACTCTCTAGGCTCAACAGAGCCAGTGGCTGTAGCATTTTTGTCTAATTCTCCTCTATCGGCCATGGGTTAACTATAAAATAAAATTATTAAAAATTCAATTATATGAATCGGACTTTATTGATCTATCTTACTCGCCAGGATAAAATCATTTTCAGATAGGCCGCCGATGGCGTGGGTGGAGAGAGTGAGCTTCACAAATTTATAATCATGAAGGTAAATATCAGGGTGATGACCTTCTCCCTCGGCAATTTGTCCAACTCTAGCGATAAAATCAAGTGCTTCCTGAAAATCTTTAAATTTATAATCTTTTTCTATCTTTACTGCATCCACATCAGTCCATCCTGAAAGCTCAGTTCTGAGATACGATCCATACTCATCGGGCTTGAGAGGTTTGACACCGCCTTCACAGGGGACGCATTTCTTGTGGGTTAGATCACCGGAGACTTGCATACTATAATATAGTATAGCATAAATTTGTATTATTCTTGAAGACGTTGCTCATTATAGATCTCGGTTGCGGTCGAAAATCTCTTTAACTTTAACTATCGCTCCTCCTGTTGCAAATGAAAGTAACGTTATACCAAACTCTCGCGGACCACCTGTTGCAAGACATGTAACTCCACCAGCTAGTGATCCAGTATTGAGAACCCATCCTACAGCCTGTCTTTCTACCTGTTCATCCCTATCAAGAAGGTAGTTTAGACCTATTCCTGAGACACCAGCAACTGCAGATGAAATTGCTTGAGTTTTGGTATCTCCCACATTTTCATAGGCAACACCTCCTAAAGCCCCACTACTAAGTCCTACCACAGCGGCATTACGTATGCGTCTTGCTCTTTGTGCTGCTCTTTCCAAGCGGTCTATTGTTCCTCTTTCTGGCATAGTATTCTCTCCAGCTAATTACTATAACACCTTTTTTAGCTTTGTCAATGAACAGAATTGCAAAATGCTTGAAATTGATAAGAGGTTTACGTATAATAGATCAACACAATGGCTAATTCTAAATCCTCAGATTATTCTGCACAACAGATACAAGTACTAGAAGGACTTGAACCAGTAAGAAAACGACCAGGAATGTATATCGGCTCGACTGATGTCTATGGACTTCATGAGACTCTTCGCGAAATTATCGATAACAGTGTCGATGAGGCATTGGCAGGATATGGCAAAAATGTCTGGATTACACTTAATAAAGATGGATCGGCAACAGTTAGTGATGATGGCCGTGGTATTCCAACAGATATGCATCCAGTCCACAAGAAATCTGCGCTTGAGCTCGTCATGACTCAGTTACATGCTGGTGGTAAATTTGGAGGAGACGCATATAAAATCTCAGGTGGTCTTCATGGAGTAGGTGCTTCCGTTGTGAATGCACTTTCTGACTGGGTTTGGGTTGAAGTACGTAGAGGAAACAAAATAATAAGACAACGATACGAAAGAGGTTTTACCAAAACCCCAGTCGAAGAAGTAAAAGAAAGTCTCCAGACTGTTCCTGCAGTAGCAAAGTTGAAACAAGGTACTACGACAAGCTTTTATCCAGATGTAACGATCTTTAAAGAATTTATAAAAAAGGATGAAGAGAGCGGAATCGAAACGTATGCATGGGACTTTGATTTCATCAAAAAAATTATAAGAGAGCGTGCATATTTGGTACCAAAAATTTATTTCCACCTCTACGATAAAAGAAAAGATGACAATAAAGAGATCAATTTTTACTTTGAAGGAGGTATCGTTTCACTTGTTGAAAAGATAAACGAAAATAAAGAGCCTCTTATCAAACCAATCTATATCAATAAATCCGATGGAGATGTCCAGGTTGAAGTTGCCGTACAATACAACAATACATATACAGAAAATGTCGAATCATACGTAAACGTTATCAATACCGTAAACGGTGGAACTCATCTGACTGGTTTTCGTATGGCATTGACTCGTGCGATCAATGATTATGGTAAAAAAATTGGCGCAATCAAAGCAGATGCTGAAGCATTTATTGGTGATGATACCAAAGAAGGACTCACAGCGGTAGTATTCATCAAAATGCCTCAGGACGCAATCCAATTTGAAGGTCAGACCAAAGGGAAATTAGGCAATTCTGAAATTCAATCAATTGTTAACACAATTGTTAAAGAAGCGCTGACAACTCATTTTGAAGAAAATCCAAGCGATGGTAAAAGAATTCTTGAGAAGATAAATCTCGCCGCCAAAGCACGTCTTGCTGCCAAAGCTGCAAAAGAAGCAGTTATAAGGAAGGGCGCACTTGAAGGATCGACGCTTCCTGGCAAACTCGCTGATTGCCAAGAGAAAAATCCTGCAGTTTCAGAGCTTTACCTTGTTGAGGGAGATTCAGCAGGTGGATCAGCCAAAAGCGGACGTGACCGAAAATACCAAGCCATTTTGCCACTCAAAGGTAAGATCCTCAACACTGAACGCGCACGCCTGGATAAAATGATTGAACATGAAGAAATTAAAAATCTTATTATTGCTTTAGGAAGTGGAATAGGGGATACGACTAACATTGAGAAATTAAGATATCACCGTATTATTATCATGACTGATGCTGATGTTGATGGAGCACATATTGAGACGCTTATCTTGACATTCTTCTACCGTCACTTACCAGATATCGTACGAAATGGCTACCTCTATGTCGCTATGCCACCACTGTACAAACTTCAACGAGGAAAAGATGTGCGTTATGCATATGATGATGAAGAAAAAGATTCAATTTTGAAAGAGATGAAAAGCGGCACTGCCAATATCATGATTCAGCGCTACAAGGGTCTTGGAGAGATGAATCCAGATCAATTGTGGGAAACAACAATGAACCCTGTCAATCGAATGCTCAAACAAATTTCAGTCGGGGATGCTGAAGAAGCAGATGCGACATTTACCATGCTTATGGGAGATGAGGTACCACCACGCAAACACTTTATCCAAACAAATGCGATTACCGCGACGTTGGATATTTAGAGAAATTGGATGAAGCGAGGTATAAAATTTTTCGGTTGCACTTGAACACTTCTGTTATTTTTTAAATAAGATCGGGTGAATTGCAACGGAGAAAAATTTTCTATACCGAGCGAAAATAAAGAATAAAACTAATAAGAAAGTCTAACATTATACGAAAATAACTTTCTTTTATGTTATAATAAATTAAACAAACCTATGCCAGATTTTAATAAAATACTTACTCCAGGAAATATAGACGAAGGAATTGTTAATGCAATTGTGGATATCCCAGAAGGGTCCTCTCTCAAAATAGAATACGATCGAGAACACGGTATCTTTATCCTGGATCGAGTCGAGCCAAACGTCTTTCCAAAACCAGTCAACTATGGATTTATCCCTGGGACCAAAGACACAGATGGCGACGAACTAGATGTTCTTCTTGTCTGTCATGAGCCTATTCCCACGGGAGTACTCGTTAAATCCAAAGTTATCGGCATATTCAATTTTGAAGATGATGGAGAGATGGATTACAAGATTGTTTGTGTTCCAGAGGATGACCGCAACACTGGAGATAGTATCAATTCACTTGATGATCTTGGAAAGCGTTGGCAGCAAAAAATAGAATTCCATTTTGCACATTACAAAGATCTTAAAAAGCCAGGAACAACCAAAGTACTTGGATGGGGAGACGTTGAAGAAGCGAAAAAAATAATCCACGAGTGTATCGAACGCTTCACAAAGGAAGGCTTCTCCAAATAACAAATCGCTATGACACAGATTGGTAAATTACAGCCAACGAATATAACTGAGGAAATGAAGAAATCGTATTTGAATTATGCGATGTCTGTCATTGTTTCTCGTGCTCTTCCAGATGTCCGTGATGGACTCAAACCAGTTCACCGTCGTATTCTTTTCGCGATGCATGAAATAGGACTTGTGCACACAGCCAAATACAAAAAAAGTGCAACTGTTGTCGGAGAAGTGTTGGGTAAATATCATCCTCATGGAGATGTGCCTGTCTATGATGCAATGGTTCGTCTCGCGCAGGATTTCTCAATGAGATATCCGCTGATCGATGGACAAGGAAACTTCGGATCTGTAGATGGTGATCCGCCAGCTGCTATGCGTTATACCGAGGCAAGAATGGCAGCAATTGCCTCAGAACTCCTTGTCGATATCGAAAAAGAGACAGTCGATTTCATGCCCAATTTCGATGCTTCCAAAGACGAGCCACTCTATCTTCCAGCAAAACTTCCAAACCTTTTACTCATGGGCTCAGAAGGTATCGCTGTTGGTATGGCGACCAAAATCCCACCACATAACTTGGGAGAGCTTATCGATGCGATCAACTACATGATCGACAGAACCAAAATCGGCGCACCCGCGCTTCCCGCAGCAACTGGTGAAGCTGAAGCTCCTGTCGTTGTGACCAACGCAGAAAAAACAGTTTCACTTGCAGAACCAGATACAGCACTCACGAGTGAAGTGACAATTGATGAGCTTCTTGAATTTGTCAAAGGTCCTGATTTCCCAACAGCTGGAGCAATTTATGACATCACTGAAATTAAAAGCGCTTATGTCACAGGCCGAGGCAAAATCGTTATCCGTGGGAAAGCAGAAATTGAAGAGATCGGCAATGGCAAATCAGCAATTACTGTCACTGAACTCCCATATCAGGTCAACAAAGCACTCCTTATCGCCAAGATCGCTGATCTCGCGAAAGAAAAGAAGCTCGATGGCATCTCAGATCTTCGTGATGAATCAGACAGACGAGGACTTCGTATTTACATTGAGCTCAAGCGCGACGCGACCCCAAAGAAAGTATTAAATAATTTATTTAAGCAAACATCACTTCAAACCACTTTCCCAGTCAACATGGTAGCGCTCGTCAATGGCACACCTCAGACAATGAATCTCAAACTCATTCTTGAAGAATACATCAAGCACCGTTATGAAGTTATCAAAAGAAGATCCGAATTTGAGCTCCGCCAAGCAAAAGCACGTCTTCACATCTTGGAAGGACTTAAGATCGCCGTTGATAACATCGATGCTGTGATCCGAACAATCCGTGAATCCAAGACTCAAGAAGATGCCAAACAAAATTTGATGAGCAAATTCAAACTCAGTGAAATCCAATCGACAGCTATTCTTGACATGCAGCTTCGACGTCTCGCAGCACTTGAGCGGCAAAAGATCGAAGATGAATTGAAAATGGTTCAAGAGACAATTGATTATCTTGAAGATCTTCTCGCGCATGGACAAAAGATCCTTGATGTTATCAAGGGAGAGTTGAACAAACTCAAAGAAAAATACGCAGACCCACGTCGCACCAAAGTCTACAAAGGCAAGGTCGGCGAATTTTCAGAAGAAGATCTTATTCCCAACGAGCCAACTGTCATTACGCTCACCAACACAGGCTACATCAAGAGACAATCACTCAATGCATTCCACACACAACACCGAGGTGGTAAAGGAATTACAGGAATGAATGTCAAAGAAGAAGATGGCATCTTCCACATCAGATCCGCTCAAACTCACGACAATATCCTTTTCTTTACCAACAAAGGAAAAGCATATGCACTCAAAGCGTATGAAATTGCAGAAAGCTCACGAACAAGTAAAGGCTCAGCTATTGTAAATCTTCTCAACATCGAAGCAGGGGAGAAGGTCGAGTCATTTATTGTGTACGGCAAATCAGTTAAAACAGGCTATGTCTTCCTTACGACCCGCAACGGAACAGTTAAGAAGACTCATATCAATGAATTTGATAACATCCGCCGCAACGGAATGATTGCGATTAAGTTAGATCCAGGCGATGAACTTGTTTGGAGCAATCTTACTGACGGCAAGAGCAACGTTCTTATTATCACCAAAGGAGGTAAAGCAATTAAATTCAATGAAGATTCAGTACGCCCACTCGGACGAGCTACAATGGGAGTACGAGGCATCAAAATTGATGGAAAGGATCAAGTCATCGGCATGGATGTCATCACCAAAGGCGACAATCCTGAGATCTTTGTCATCATGGAAAATGGTCTGGGCAAAAAGACTCCTGTTGACCAATTCCCACTTCAGAATAGAGGAGGACAAGGCGTGAAAGTTGCGAAAGTCACTGACAGAACAGGACAAGTAGTCACAGCACAAGTTATCCCACCAAATTGTGAAGAAGTTATCATCACTTCCAAAAAAGGCCAGATCGTTCAGCTCGCGATCTCATCAATACCAAAACTCTCAAGAGATACTCAAGGAGTCATCCTCATGCGCTTCTCCCACACTTCAGATGGGATAGCCTCAGCTACGTGTTTGGTGAAGAATTAACATTTATACTTTATTATGAAAACTGAAGGATTACGAAGATTTCCTCTAAAGGATATAAACCTCTCTTCCAAAAAGACTAGTGAGCACGGAGGACAGGTAACACTTACAAAACCTCTCGTTACTAGTGTCCTAACTTTAGGTATGGAACAATCAGTAAAAGCTACACCATTGTGCTCAATACCTCTCAGTCAATGTACGCAATCAGGAAAAAATTGTTAGTAGAAGTTCCTGGACAGCAAGCTCACTTTCTAACTCCGTTCATGTATAATATCCCTAATGGAAATTAACGGAACTGATATCGCCAAACGAATATATGCTCATCTCCAAGAACGCGTAGATAGGCTCAAGAAAAAAAAGATCATACCTCATCTCGTCGTTATTCTAGTTGGAGAACATCCTGCATCTGTTGCCTATGTTACTCTCAAACAAAAGAAGGCAGAACAAATAGGCGCCAAAGTCACTATTCTGCAATACAAAACAGACGTCACAACAGACGAACTAAGAGAAAAAATCCAACTACTCAACGACGATCCCTATGTCCACGGAATTCTCGTCCAGCGGCCACTTCCTGATCAAATAGATGTCAATGCACTTGAAATGACCACAAATCCTGAAAAAGATATCGATGGATTTCATCCCAAGTCGTCCTTTACACTTCCATTGCCTCTATCAGTGGTTAAAATATTGGAAGAGACGTATCAACTTCAACATCCCGGACAATCTTCAACCAAATTCCACAAATGGCTTCAAGACCAAAATATCACTCTTCTCGGCAAAGGCCCCACAGGTGGTGGACCAATTATCGCACATTTGAAAACACTCAATGTGACGCCACATCTTATTGATAGTAAAACCAAAAATCCAGACGAAATCATGAAGCAAGCAGATATAATGATCTCAGCAGTTGGAAAAAGAAACACTGTTAAAGCAACGGATCTCAAAAAGGGAGTTATTCTTATCAGTGTTGGTCTCAGTAGGGGAGAGGACAAAAAATTGCATGGAGACTATGAAGTCACGGAGATTAAAGATATCGCATCATACTATACACCAACTCCAGGAGGTGTCGGACCAGTCAATGTCGCGATGCTTATGGAAAATTTGCTAACAGCAGCAGAGAAGCAGACCAAGAATTAGTGTTCAGGTGGAAATATTTCAGCAATCATACATCTCACGCCACCGCCACCAACTTCTTCAATAAGTGATATATCAAAAGACACAATCTCAACATATTTCTCAAGTTGTTCTTTTTGTGCTTGAGTAAAAGCACGACGAGCGGTCTCAGACATAACAACTATTTTACGTTTTTTCTTTGTCGTCAGTTCCAGGATATTGCCGCAGAATTTGTAGACCTGATCAAGTGAGATCTCAATAAGTTCTTTGCCAAGATCCTTGATCTTTTTTCGCAGTATCTCTTTCTCTTCTTCACTTTCAATAACTTCCAAACAGACGACAACAAATTGACTGCCGACACACATATTGAGGTTGGTATGATAGACTTCACCTTTGTGATGTTTGGTAGAGTTTATAAAAACTCCTTCATAACCCATCATCTCGCACCACTTATCAAATTCTTCCTTGATAGTCCGAGTAGAAGCCATCGCAAAGGCGACTTTGTGAACTCGATCAAGGACCATACTTCCGGTTGCCTCAAGAATCAATCCGTTATCTTCATCATGGGTCAGATCAATAATCTCTGGCTCTATTATCCCGACCGTCCTGAGAAGATCCACTAACTTTGCCTGCTGCCGTTCCAAACGTCTGTTGGGTGCAAGCATTGGATAGAAGACAAGCTTTCCATCTTCATGATGAGAAAACCAATTGTTGAGAAAAATTGCATCAGGAGTTATATGGTCTGGGCTTGTAAGGACAAGGACTTCAATGTCGTTCTGACGAAGCTTTTCGATCATTCTTTCAGACTCAACTATTGCAGCTTTACGAACTTCTTCTCCATTTTCATGAATGCTTTCAGGTGTATGCTGAAAAGGATTGGTGCCAGCGGTCTGCGGATTGAAACCGAAATGATCAGGACGAGTCATAATAATATGCGATGTGGATTGCTTATTCATACGAAAGGAGTTTACTAGAACGGAAGAGATTTTTCAAACCTTGACACTTTTTCATTTTTCCTTTAAAATCATATAAATAATTAAAAAATAAGTATTTTGAAAACAAAATTCTGAAATTTTTTATTAAAATAAACTCAAAATGCAAAAATCTACATATATTAAGGTCGCATCTTATGAAGGCAAAAAAGGCGAAGTTAAAAAAGTTGTTCTTCTTTACTCAGGAGGACTTGATACCTCAGTAATGCTTAAATGGATCCAGGATGAATATAAAGCCGAAGTTATCGCTCTCACTATCGACATTGGACAAATGGCAGATGACCTTGAGGAAGTTAAAAAGAAAGCCATCAAATTAGGAGCCTCAAAGGCATTTGTTATTGACGCCAAAGATGAATTTGCAAGCGAATATATCGCCAAAGGAATAAAAGCCAACGCTGAATATCAAGGTGGATACCATCTATCTACACCTATCGGAAGACCGCTTCTTGCCAAACTAGCAGTTAGAATTGCGGCACAAGAAGGCGCTGACGCTATTGCACATGGCTGTACAGGAAAAGGAAATGATCAGGTTCGTATCGAAGGGACAGCTCTTGCACTTAATCCAGATATCAAAGTCCTCGCGCCAGTTCGTGAATGGAGTATGGGAAGAATTGAAGAGCTTGAATATGCTAAAAAGCACGGAATCCAGGTGAGACAAACTGCCGATAAGCCTTACTCGTATGATGATAATATGTGGGGAGTTACCAGTGAAGGCGGAGAAATTGAAAATCCTGCCCTCATCCCACCTATGGAAAAGATTCTTCAGATTACCACACATCCTAAAGACGCACCTGATGAGGAAGAAATTGTTGAGCTCGAATTTGTTAAAGGACTACCTGTCGCGCTCAATGGAAAAAATATGAAACTTGCTGATATCATTCAGCGATTAAATACAATCGGAGGCAAGCATGGAGTAGGGATTTGTCATCTTATTGAGGACCGATTGGTGGGACTCAAAGTACGAGGACTTTATGAAAATCCTGCAGCAAGAATCATCATTACTGCTCATAAAGATCTTGAGAAGTACGTTTCAACCCGAATGGAGAATGAATTTAAGAGGACAGTTGATACCAAATGGGCATATCTTTGCTATGGAGCGCTTTGGTACGAGCCTCTTATGAGCGATCTTAATGCCTATATCGATAATGTAAATCAAAAAGTTACCGGAAAAGTAAAAGTACGCCTTTATAAAGGTTCGAGTGAGGCAGTCGCTGTTGAGACTCCCAATACAATTTTTGAAGAAAAACTTGCAACCTTTATGACTTCAGGAGGAAATGATTTCAATCAAAATGCTGCTGCCGGATTTACCGAACTTTACACATTGCAGATGAAACTTTCACAACGGGCAGAAAAAACAGCACTCATCTCTGTAGGGAAGCGAAGCAATAAAATGAAGCTTTTACCTTCAATTAAAAAACTCCATGCAATGAAATACAAACTCTACGCCACTTATAAAACTCACAAATTCTTAGCGACAAATGGCATTGAATCGATATTGGTCAATAAAGTTTCACAGCCTCACCTCAAACCAAATCTCGCGGAACTTTTGGATGCAAATCGATTTGATTTGATCATCAACATCCCTATGGAGCGCCAAATTACCCAAACCGATGGAAAAGTAATCCGTCAAAAAGCAGTTGAACACAACGTCAAACTTATTACATCAGTCAACGTTGCCCAGAACTTTATCAATCAACTTCAGGCAGCAAGAGTGTAGAGCTTATTCTTCGAGTGAGTGAAACGAGTCGAGAAGCTCTAGTCAATAAATATATTCTCGACTTCGCTTGAATAATAAAAATGAAACACACACTCATCAAGAAAATCCTCATGTGCAAGCCGACGTACTTCGATCAACTTAATTATGTTATCAATCCATGGATGACCCCTGGAACAATCAATGAAAAAAAGGCGATGCAAGAATGGGAGAAGCTGGTAGATATTTATAGGGAACTCGGCGCTGAAGTAGAAATAATAGAACAACACAAAGATAGTCCTGATATGGTTTTTGCAACAGATCAAGGAATTGTCAGAAATAAAACAGTACTTCTCTCAAGATTCTGGACAAATGAACGCAAAAAAGAATCAACATATTATGAAACATGGTTTCAAAACCAAGGATACGACATACTATACCTGCCTGAAAATGTGTATTTTGAAGGAAATGGAGATTCATTTTTTTGGAATAATAAATTGCTTGTTGGCATTGGCTATCGGGCAAATAAACAAACTTGTGATGCAGTTGGCAAACTGTTAGATATTGAAGTAATTCCTTTAGAAATTATCGATCCAAAATTTTATCATCTTGATGTCGGGTTTTTTCCTTTAAATAAAGACACTGCTTTTTATTATCCACCTGCTTTTTCTCAAAAGAGTAGGGGAGTGCTAAAAAAATTAGTGCCAAATCTTATAGAACTTACGGAAGAGGAAGTAAATGGATTTTGTGCGAATAGTGTCGTCACAGATCATCATGTCATCCACCAAAAAGGAAATCCGACATTTACAGAAACATTGAAACAACTCGGGTACAAATCAATCGAAGTTGATGTAAGCGAATTCATGAAATCCGGCGGCGGCATCCACTGTCTAACGAATATTCTTTTGACTAAATAGTATATTATTTCCCAATAATCTTATAGTTTGATAAGTTTTTAAAAACATGCTACAATCTCAGCCATGCTACGTATATTGGGAGAAGGACTTACCCCACTTAGGGAAGCATTTGATGAGCAACTACAAAGCTTTACTGCAGGCGATTTTATAGTTGAACGCGGTCAACCAGCTGCTGGATTATATCTTCTTAGAGAAGGCTTAGTGCAGGAGGATGATGGTGAAGATGTCCACACCGTTCAACCAACAACTATATTTGGTAAAACCTCGATCCCCAGAATAACAGGAGGACTTTACGACTCTACAGCAATCGCTCAAGAAGATACGGTAGTAAGCGTAATACCCCAAGAGGCTTTACATCAACTATTCTCTGAAGTTCCTGTAACTGTCTTTGCATTAGATGAGCTTGTTAAAGGCGCGAGCATGGATGATGTTAATCCACAACGCAAGGTTGAGACTATTACTCCTAAAGAACTAGAAGTACTTCAATACTACGCAGAAGGACTCAGTGCTGAAGAAATAGCAGCACGATCTTATGGTAGTCCAAGAACTGTAGAGGTCCATGCAAGGAATATAAGAGGCAAATTAGGGGCAGGAAGCACATCACAAATAGTTATTACTGGATATAACATAGGCATTGTTGATGGCGACCAGGCTGTTAGCGGTGTCGTTTTACCGACAAAATTTAGCCCAAGAGAGCGAGATGTGCTACAAACGTTTACAGCTAACGGTGGAGTAAGAGCAACTAATGGTCAAATTGGAGAAACACTTTTTATCAGCCCTAGAACGGTAGAGATGCACTTAATATCTGCTTCTGATAAGTTCGAAGGTGTAAAGAACCGTACTCATTTAGGAATAGCATATTTAGTTGCCAAGCATAAAGGTGTGCTTGAAACTACGCAATAAATATCGCGTTTAAATCAAAAAAAATAAACGCATCTCGATCTTTTAGGTGTAATTGATCAAATCTAAGTCCTGATGATGACAAGAGATAAAAAACTATTTAATTCCTAGTGCTTTGCGGCCATTTGTCGTTGCTACTTTAACAATTTCATCTATATCAAACCAGCGATTTGCTTCCATGAGTAATCGTAAATCATTCCACATATTACCATCATTCATTGGTTTGAAGATGTCATAAAGATTATCTATACCGATTGCTACAGGAATTCCATGTGCTGTCATTTCATCGGCGGGAGTAATCGAATTGTGGGTTGGAGTGAGGACTTCACTTCGCCAGCCGTCAATCCATGACATAGGACAAGCAACCATCATCATTTTCGCTTTTTTCATAAGCTTATATACTTCCTCTCGCTTTTTCTTCGGGTATGTATTAATTGATATGCCATGTATTCCGATAACCTTTCCTTCCATCCCATATTCAATTGTCTTTTTTGCAAGAAGTTCCGTCTCGTGCTCCTCAGAAACATTTAGCTCATCGACATGAAGATGTACTAACTTTTTTTGAGACTTTGCTTTTTCAAGCATAATATCCATATGTTCTGCTTCGTACGGTGCGTCTGTTTTTACTGTACCTCCGATAATATCGGCGAAATCTGCTCCGATATCAAACCACTCACGATTTTCTTTTTTCAAAACTCCATAAATCGGAAGGCTTATATATTTGATAATAATTTGTGATTTATATTCATCACGCACTTTTTGTGCTGCCTTTATGGCTTTATCTTTTACGTCTGGAGTTACATCAACAAATGTAACTGTTGCACTGACTCCCTGTTCTATTAATAACTCCAATGCCTGCGCCATTCTGTCATGGATTTGTGAAACTGTTGAGGATTTGCGAACATCAGCATTAAGCATCCATTTTTCATGACGTTTACTATTTACCAATCTAAATTTTTCTGGCGTAATAGTAAAAGCTCGATCGAGATGGGCATGAGCATTGACCCAGCCACCATTTTTCTTAATTTTTTGCAAAATTTCTTGTTTTAGATCTAAATAGGGAACTTTTTTAGTCATTTTTTCTCTTTTAGTATAACTTTTCTAAAAAATGATTACAAGAGATAAATTGTCTTTTGTTCTCTTGAGAACAATAATTACTCATGGCTCTGGTATAATCTCGCTATGACAATCGAAGAAAAAATTAAGATCATGAAAACACATCCTTTATTTAAAGGATTAGACAATGAGGCGCTCGACTTTATTGCGAGAAGAACGCAGGAAAAGATATTTCGACCTCATACAATTATTATCCATCATGGAGAACAGGCAACAGCTGTATATATTATTTATAAAGGACTCTTCAAAATTTATATTACGAACGAGGAAGGCAAACAGATTCCTGTACGGACAACTGGTGAGAAATACTTTGTAGGAGATTTAGGAGTTGTGGACAATGATCCTGTTCCTGCAACCGTTGAGACACTTCAAGAAACACATGTATTTATTGTAAAAAAAGAAGATTTTAATCTTATAATCTCCAAATATACACCCTTTGCAATCAACCTTCTTCATTTGTGGGGACAAAAAGTACGAGGAGCAAACAGACAGAGGGAGATTAATTATTCTTTGCAACTCAAGGACCGCACAATGGTAACAC
The DNA here is from genome assembly GCA_035479415.1 of Saccharimonadales bacterium (SeqCode). Lineage (GTDB taxonomy): Bacteria > Patescibacteriota > Microgenomatia > Levybacterales > UBA12049 > JACDET01. The sequence goes on along the minus strand of DATIIS010000019.1, from coordinate 1,804 downwards.
TGCATACCTTAGCATCCTACTTTCCAAACCACGAAATTACCCTCTCACATGAGGAACTTGCAAGTATTTTGGGTGCCACACGATCACGAGTAACTGAGGTACTCAATGAATTTGAAAAAGAAAAACGCATAGCACTTTCTAATCGTAAAATTAAAGTTTTGTAATATGGTAGAAAAGCGTATCGACAGATTTGAACTAAGCCATTCTCCAACAACAGAAACTCCTCCGGGAATGATAAAAGATATAGTGAAGGCGGTTGGGAAAGCGTATACTGTGGTTGGAAATACGCTAGGAATAGCCCAGGATGAAATCTACGCTCAGTGTCTTGATGTATCTGAAGCTATGATACCCGAATTATTTGCTTACCGGATAAAACCTGTAACAGTTACATATCGATTTGTGGATCATGGTTATTTGATTTTGTCTCGACCTGATTCTCAAAAATTCATTATTGTAGATGGAACATGGCAAGGAATGTTAGCGTCTTCAGAACGAACAGCAGAGAAACCAAAAATACTTATAGGAACATCTCAAGAAGTAGTAGGGGCACTACGATCATATGGTCTTACTCAGGAACAAACTCTTCCGTGGACATTTAAGTAAACCATAGATGTTCCCCAAAGAACAGATTTCTGCTTTCAAAGTGATATACTCTTTTTGATATAATTACTTAAATGAATAAACCTCCTATTCCCTTCTATGACGCTTCAAAAACATTTGACGTAAATATTGATGAAGGACCGTTTGGAGCATTTGCAAAAGCAAAACCCACGAAAGCTAAAACAAAGCCAGCATACACTTTTCTAGGATACAAAATCAATTTTCCCATAGGCATTGCAGCAGGACCACTTCCATCGAGCAGACATATTAGAGGAGCTTTTAATATGGGTTTTGACGTCAATATCTATAAAACCCAGCGTACTACTCCAGTTCCTGCAAACCCATTTCCAAATGTCATCCCAATTGATGTAAAAGGAAATGTCACTCTCAAAGATTCAGAGAAAGGACTTATCATGAGAGATTCTTTCCCAACAGATCTGAGCGAATTAACCATTACTAATTCGTTTGGCAATCCTTCCCGTGGGCCCAAGTTTTGGATAGAAGATGTCGAGAAAGCAATTGCGTATGAAGGTGAAGGACAGCTTCTTATCGTGAGTGTTTGCGGTACAATCAGAGAAAAACAGTCGAAGGATGAATACTATCAGGATTTTGCTGATGCCGCCAAACTTGCATATGATGCTGGAGCAAAAGCAATAGAACTCAATCTCTCATGCCCTAACGCCGCAAATGAAGGAATACTTTGTTACTCACCTGAAGCAGGAGAAGATATCTGTAAAAAAGTACGAAAAGTAATCGGAGAGACCCCGCTTATTGTAAAATTTGGTTATTTTTCAGAAGAACAAGAAAGTACACTTGAGAAAATTCTTAGAAAGATAACTCCCTATGTTCAAGCCATCGCCGTTATCAATACTATCCCAGCAGCAATTTATACAAAAGATGGCACACAGGCGCTTCCAGGGGAGGGGAGACTCAAATCAGGGCTTTGCGGCGCTGGGATAAAATGGGCAGGAATTGATATGGTCAAAAGACTTAACAAACTCCGCAAAACAAAAAAATATACCTTTGAAATTATCGGCGTCGGAGGAGTTATGACACCAGAAGATTTCTTTGATTACAGAAAAGCTGGTGCTGATGTCGTGATGAGCTGCACAGGTGCCATGTGGAATCCGTATCTGGCACAGGAAATAAAAAATAAACAAAATGTTATACTAAAATCATGAACTGGATTATTTTTGCCCTCGGC
>DATIIS010000018.1:0-2117 GCA_035479415.1 Saccharimonadales bacterium (SeqCode) | reverse complement strand
TCTTTACAACTTTATCAAAGAAGCGCTGATCTTTTCCTCGGAGTACCATTTAATATAGCAAGCTATGCTTTGTTGACTATTATTCTCGCGCAGATTTCAGGACTGCAGCCTGGAGAATTTATCCACACATTTGGAGATGTTCATATTTATGACAATCATGTGTCCCAAGTCAAAGAGCAATTGATGCGAAAACCAAGGCCTTTCCCAAAAATAAAAATTGACAATTCAGTCAAAACGCTTGAGGATTTTAGACCGGAGCTTGTTGAACTTATAGATTATGATCCATATCCGATGATGAAAGCTGAATTGACAGTGGCCGGAGGACTTTACGATCCCAAGACTGGCAAAATGGCCGCATAATATTATGATTTCTATAATTGCTGCGATTGATGATAAGAATGGAGTTGGTAAAAAAAATGATCTTCTTTTCAAAATCCACGAAGATTTTAAGAGAATGAAGGAGTTGACGACGGGGCATCCAATTATCATGGGTAGAAAAACATTTGAATCAATCGGAAGAGTTTTGCCAAATAGGACAAATATTATTATCACCCGCGACTCAAGTTATAAAGTTGAAGGAGCGGTTGTTGTCCATTCTCTGGATGAGGGTTTGGATATTGCAAAAAAAAGTGAAGGGTCTGATGAGATTTTCATTTTCGGTGGTGGAGAGATTTGGAAACAGGCTATCGAGAAAGGGGTGGTTGACCGATTGTATCTGACAATTGTGGAGGGGGATTATGGCGCTGATACATTCTTCCCTGATTATTCTGAGTTTACAAAAATTATTTCAGAAGAGAAAAAAGAAGCGGATGGATATAGGTATAACTTTCTGACTCTTGAGAGGTAGTTCTTGTCATCTCGAACGTATGTGAGAGATCTCCTAGATCGTATTAATCTATATAAGATTTCTCGCTACGCTCGAAATGACATTAAAGTTTGAAACCGTCAACAAAAATAATGTCGAAACAATACTACGTTTATATAATTACAAATAAATACAACACGGTTTTCTATACGGGAGTTACCAATAATCTTCCTCGCAGAATTTATGAACATAAAAATAAATTAATTTTGGGTTTTACTTCAAGATATAACATTTGGAAACTTATTTATTATGAAGAATATGCAGCTATTGATGATGCTTTGAATAGAGAAAAACAAGTTAAAGATTATAGAAGAGAAAAGAAATTGAAATTAATAAAGGAGATAAATAATAATTTAAGTGAAATAGAAATATAAGAAATGGAGATCTCTCGCTTTGCTCGAGATGACAAGTGGTGGACCAGAGATAACAGAGCGAAAGCTAGCTCATTTAAGGCATTGTAAAATAGTGGTTGCAATACCAATCAAAACTTAGTATATTAGGTTTGTGATTAACCTCAAAAAAACAGATCCGCAAGTTTATAAGCTAGTAAAAGAAGAGGAAGTTCGCCAAAAAGATGTTCTCGAGATGATCCCCTCTGAAAATTACGCCTCAAAAGCAGTGATCGAAGCGCTCGGCACAGTTCTAAACAATAAATATTCGGAAGGTTTTCCGGGGAAAAGGTATTATCAGGGAAATCAGGTTGCTGACAGGGTTGAGGTATTGGCAGCTGAGCGCGCCAAGAAGCTTTTCGGAGTTCCATATGCCAATATCCAGGCGCTTTCGGGAAGTCCTGCCAATTCAGCTGTTTATTTCGCCGTTCTCAAAAACGGTGAGAAGATGATGGGACTCTCACTTGCTCATGGAGGACATATCACACACGGTCATGCGCTGGGACTTTCGGGAAGGCTTTTTAATCCTGTACATTACGATCTTGGAAAAGATGGACTTCTGGATTATGACGCGATTGAGAAGCAGGCGATGAAAGAAAAGCCAAAGCTTTTGATTTGCGGGTTTACTGCATATCCGAGGAAGATTGATTTTAAACGGTTTGGGCAGATTGCTGATAAGGTAGGTTGTTTTTTGCTTGCAGATATGTCTCACATCACAGGTCTTGTGATTGCCGGTGAACAGCAGAGTCCTGTTCAATATGTTGATGTCATAATGACCACAACGCACAAAACTCTCAGAGGTCCAAGAGGGGCAATAATAATGGTGACAGACAAAGGGCTAAAGAAAGATTCTGATCTTCCCA
>DATIIS010000017.1:0-7167 GCA_035479415.1 Saccharimonadales bacterium (SeqCode) | reverse complement strand
GATCCTGATCGACGGCCTCATCGAGAAATAGCGGCTATTATCGCAAAACGCCTTGAAGAAAGAGGAATTGATGAAAATCAAACTCCACTTCTTCTCATGGGTAGTAGTCCAGCCAAAATAGATAGCCTGGAAAATGGACACAAGATCCCAGTCCATCCTTTGCGGGTTATCGTAGCAGACAGAAAAGATCGTAGCAAAGCCAAACTTGGATATGGAGAAGATGAAGACGTTAAAAAAAGTGGAGTGTATGCAGAAGTGCCAACCTCCGATGGAAAAATGAGACTAGTACCTCTCACGCACACTCTTTTCCGAAGATATAAAGAACTCGTTATTGATCCAAAACAAGAGAGGGAAAAAGAACAATGGAATGTCCATACGCTCCCAGTTGATTGGCGTCAAGAACAAAATAGGTGGCCTCAAGTCAAAGCAGCGTAAAATTAAAAAATGCATAGACGAGTTGAAATATTTTAATACCACATTACAAACAAATTGTAATTAAATGTTTGTGACAAATTCCATTTTCCGATAGTATGTAAACTATGTTCTTATTAACTTCATGGATTACTCTTTCAATTCTTTCAGGTCTTGCCTCAAATGCCTTTAACTTCCTCAGCAGATATTTATTGAAAGACCATGAAGATCCGACAGCATATGCTTGGTTTTTTGAGATAGTACGGATTATTGTTTTTGGAATTATTGCCATATGGGACTGGAGGATAGTTATCAATGTTCAATCTGTTATTATTTTTTCCCTCATAGGAATTACGGAGTGGGTATCAGTCTACTGGTATATGAAAATGCATGAAAGTACATATCTCTCTATCTCAGCAATTCTTACACGAACACGCCTTATTTGGGTACCAATTATCGCATTTTTTCTTATCCATGAAAGTCTGAAACTTCCTGAATACTTTGGTATTGTTACTTTGTTTATTGGATTAAGTATCGTTGTCAGCCCTAAAAATTTAGTTATTGATAAAGGTGCACGATATGCAAATCTTTCAGCATTTACAATCGCACTCAATATTGTCCTAATAAAAATGGCGCTTCCTTACGGCTCAAATTCTATAATTAATGCCTCAAATTCTCTTTTCCCTGCGTTGTTATTTCCATTAGTAATGAAGAATCGTATTCCAAGAATTAAAAAAATGTTCAAAAATAAATTAAAGATCAAACTATTGGCATTTCTTGTCAATATAATTTCAGCCTATTTATTTACTATCGCGCTCAGGTTGGGAGATTCAGGAAAAGTCACAGCAATCTATCAAGGGATGCTCGTGACCTCAATTATTGCAGGTATTCTTTTTTTGAAAGAACGAAACGACATCGGCAAAAAAATACTCGGAACAATCATAACACTTATTGGAGTTATTGTTCTTAGCATTTATTGATACTGTGCAGCAATGATTTATCCTGTTACAATAAGCTTATTGGAGATAAAAAAGTTGCCTATGCAAAAAGATGAGTCGTTAAAAGTAAGAGTTTATAAGTAAGAAATTAATATCAAACACTTGCACAAACTCTTCAACGCTATCATAGTACGACTCATTATGTCAGCAAAAAGTCCATATTGCGCTTGACACGTATTTTATCTTTCTGATAACGTTAAATTAGGCGGTAATGTACCGTTTTATATACGTTATTTGCCTTATTATGATACGACTACTTGGTACAACCTATAAAGACAACGAAATTCTTCTCTTTTATTCCTACACCAAACTCATCAAAAATTTCTTCAAGATAGTTACAAGCAAAGACGGTTTTGAATTTAATGGCTCTACAAAATACGTCATCGTTACAGATCCCAAAGGACGCGAAGAACCGAAATACGACTGGGCACGATTTGCTGTCTCCAAACAAAAACATCAATATATCGCCACCTATAAAGTAAATGCAAAAGGTTCAAACAATTTAAATATCGTTCAATCAAATGAAATGCTCCGCTGGACCAAATTGGGTAAAGTTGAAAATATCACAGAGATTGGATGCATTGCTCCTGATTTCCAAAGTAAAAATCGTTATGTTTTGTACTTTGGTGAGAAAGATATCAAGCTCGCTTATTCTTCTCAATTTACGACATGGAAAATTGCTGATCAACCTGTGCTGACCAAAAGAGAAGGCAAATTTGACAATGGAGATCTTGAGGTTGGAAAAGTATTTACACAAGGAGATCATCTTCTTGTTTTTTATTACGCCAAACGATCTGATAAAGACAAGAATTACCACGCAGTAGGAGCTGCAGCTTTTGACAAGAAAGATCCAAGCAAACTTCTGTGGAGACTTGATGAGCCGATTTGGGAAATTCCAGAACACATGAGTCGTGAAGATATACGACCACTTGGAGTTGAAATGCTTAAAGATGAATGTATTCTTTATTGGATTGTAAATGGCTCAACCGTATATGCAATTTCAACTCCCCTTCCACCTTCAGGAAGTCTTAAAGACAAGCATTTTATCTTCCTTAAGAAACACGAACACAATCCAATTATTAAACCCAATCCTGATAATAAATGGGAATCCCGTGCAGCATTTAACAGTGCAGCACTTTACGAAGATGGCAAAGTCCATTTCGTCTATAGAGCACTGGGAGATACAGATCTTTCAGTTCTTGGCTATGCAACAAGCTCAGATGGAATTCATATTGATGAACGATATGATGAACCAATCTATATTCCACGAGAACCATTTGAAACTCCAGGTGGCTCAGTCTTTAAGACATATGCAGAACACTTTGCATCAGGTGGAGGATACGGCGGGATTGAAGATCCAAGAATTACAAAAGTTGATAATACGGTCTTTATGACATATGTTGCCTTTGACGGAGCAAATCCACCACGTGCAGCACTTACTTCCATTCCAATTGATGATTTCTTAAATAGAAAATGGGATAAATGGACAACTCCCAAACTCATCTCGCCTCCAGGTATGACAAATAAAAGTGCTGTTATCTTTCCTGAAAAAATAAATGGTAAATACATGGTTATGCATCGTGTCTATCCCAACATTCTTATTGATGCTGTTGACGATCTGAACTTTGATGATAAATATCTTACTGGTCATTACTTTATCCCACCACGAAAAAAGTATTGGGATAGTAAAAAAGTAGGAGCTGGTGCACCTCCAATGAAAACAAAAGACGGCTGGCTTCTTATCTATCAATCAGTTGGTTATCAAGACCCAAGTCGCTATAAGATAGGCGCAATGCTTCTTGATAAGGATGATCCGACGAAAGTATTGTACAGAACGAACAATCCTATCATCTCACCTGAAGAATCATATGAGAATGATGGATTTAAAGCAGGAGTTGTCTATCCATGTGGATCGGTAATTAAAGATAATAACTTATATGTATATTATGGTGGTGCTGATACTGTCGTTTGCGCAGCTGAAGAAAATCTTGATACGTTCCTTGACCAAATGAAACATAACCGACAACCGAAATTAAGACGAGTAACAAGTCCAGTACTTAATTAGATTTCTTGACATGAGAAATGTGATATTCTTGAATTTGGTTTGAATAGAGAATATTTGAATTCTTGATATCTAGCCTATCAAAATTTCAAGTTCAAGAATGTCAAAGGTATCTCATCTCAAAATCTCTAATATAATGATTAATCTGCAACGCTCTCTCAACAATCCAATCCTTAAACCAAATCCAGATCATCCATGGGAATCTGATGGCGCATTTAATGGCTGCGTTGTTCTTCGTGATGGCATATATCACATGGTTTACCGAGCACTGTCATCCGAGAAACGACAAAACGGAATAAATATGCGCGTGTCATCTGTTGGCTATGCAACAAGCACAGATGGAGAACATTTTGAAAACCAACGGTTACTTTTTGAGCCAAGTGAAGATTGGGAAATATATGGCTGTGAAGATCCTAGAATTACATTCTTCAATGGAAAATTTTATATTTTTTATACTGCGCTCTCTGTCTATCCATTTAGTGCTTATGGTATACGCACCGCAGTTGCTATAACAAAGGATTTCAGAAATTTTGAGAAGCACTCTGTTAGTACATTTAATGCCAAAGCCATGGCTCTTTTCCCTGAAAAAGTAAACGGAAAAATGGCAGCGCTTATTACAATCAATACAGATATTCCTCCTGCAAAAATTGCGCTTGCTACATTTGAGAAAGAAGAAGACATGTGGTCTCCTTATTATTGGGAAGAATGGTATGACAATGCCAATGAACACATCATCAACCTCCTTCGTGACATGCGAGACCAAATAGAGTTGGGCTCACCTCCTATTAAGACAAAAGACGGCTGGCTAGTAATTTATTCATATATTAAAAATTATATGTCCAATAACAAACATTTTGGCATTGAAGCGATGTTACTTGATCTTTCGGACCCAACAAAAATTATAGGGCGAACCGATTACTCACTTCTTAATCCTGAAACGCAGTATGAATTACAGGGTGATGTCGAAAATATTGTTTTTCCATCAGGTGCTCTAATAGACAATGACAAACTTGCTGTTTATTATGGAGCAGCTGATACACGAGTCGCTTTGGCGACATGTGATGCGGAAGAGATCCTCAAAGAATTACATCCATCCGAGCATGTCGAAAAAGAAAATCCTGAAACCAAAGAAGAATCAAATTACAAATTTCATCGATTTGCAGAAAATCCTATTATTAGACCCAAATTTGAGCTTGAGTGGCAAGCTCTTGCTGTATATAATCCTGCTGCAATGTATGAAGATGGTAAAGTGCATATTCTTTATCGTGCGCAAGCTGTTAACGGCACATCTGTTATCGGCTATGCAACAAGCAAGGATGGACTTCATATTGATGAAAATTTTACAGAGCCAATTTATTTTCCACGAGAACCATTTGAGCTAAAAACTCATCCAACAGGTAATTCTGGCTGTGAAGATCCAAGAATTACCAAAATTGGGGATACATTCTACATGCTTTATACTGCATATGATGGCACCAATCCTCCTCGTGTCGCGATGACAACAATTTCTGTTGATGATTTTCTTAATAGACGCTGGAATTGGTCACTTCCAAAACTCATTTCTCATCCCGGTGCAGATGATAAAGATGCCTGTATCATCAAAGGCAAAATTGATGATGAATATCTTGCCTTTCATAGACTGAGAGATGATATTTGGCTTGACATAACAAGCAATATTAATTTTGGTGAAGATAAGACTCTTACAGGAAAAGTAATTGCACAGCCTCGTCCTGAATATTGGGACAATGTCAAACTTGGAATTGCAGCGCCCCCTATTGAGACTGAAAAAGGATGGCTCCTTCTCTATCATGGAGTAAGCAATCCCGGGAATATTTATAAAATTGGTGCAATGCTTTTGGATTATGAGAATTCATATAAAGTTCTCGCACGAACAAACGAGCCCCTCTTTGAACCAGTTACTGAATATGAAAAAGTTGGACTTGTCCCAAATGTGGTTTTCCCTTGTGGAGCAGTTGTCATTGATAAAACTATCTATATTTACTATGGTGGAGCAGACCAAGTTGTTGGTGTTGCAACCGTTGGACTTCAAGATCTCCTTGATCACCTTGTGAATGATTGTTGGATAGAGTAGATTAAATTGGCATGTGGCGAATCTTAAGGAGATAACCAATCGATGTCGTTATCGGATGAAGCAGGAACCAAACGATAAATAACAATACATATTCTCCAAATGATAAGTGGATATAAAAAGCGCTAAAAACAATTCCACCAATAATATAATCAATTTGATCAAATGGAAACCAGCTTTTTCCAGGCTCTATATTTACTCGTCTTTTGAAAAAACTCTTTACACTGTCACCCACCAATGCACCCAATCCTAATAACCCTCCCAAGATAATCGGATTCACCGTATAATAATCAACCGGTATCAATTCTCTAATTGAGAAAAAGTTGCTATAACAGACAATTTCAACAAAACAGGCAATAATCCCAACAACTATTGCTGAGAGAAATCCACGAACTGTTTTATGATCTCCAAGAATGCGTTTACCCCCAACTTTGAGATGGCAATCGACTGGGTAATTAAGCTTCTTTAGAAACCCGATCTTGCCTGATACAAATGCCGCCATATTGGCAAGCCCGGCTGGCGCAAAAAACCACAATGAAAAAAATATAAAACTAAACATATAAAATTTTATTATTCTTCGAGTGAACGCAGTGAGTCGAGAAGTTTTTCTAAACTAATTCTGAACCTATCATGTTCTCGACTTCGCTCGAACAATAAACAATAAACAATAAACAATAAACAATAATCTATACAACAAATGGCAAATATGTTTGATTAATTTCCTGATCAGTATTTCGCAAAAACGTTAATTGAGAAGGCAGTAACTCTATCTCCACTCCATCCTGCTGCATAACTGGATCACCATCTATCTGGACATATGGCTCGCCTTCAATTCTCATGTGCGTTGCCTTAAAACGAATCTTCCCTAACTTAGAATACAAGGGATGTTTAAATCCTTGAAAACGAAGATTGGTGATATAGGCATATTTTGTTGAAAATAACGTACAATCCAAAAGCCCATCATTCAATTTGGCGGTTGAAGAAATAATATAATTTTGGCCAATAACCGGACAATTTGAAATAACAAGAGATGATACCATAGCTGTCTGCTTAACTTTTTTATCAATAGTAAAGCTAATCTCTTTTTCAGGACTTAAGAACAAACTTCTTAAAGCCGAAAGAATATACGATCGAAAACCAATATATTTGTAGCGTTGACGATTAAAGACAATTCTCGCATCAAACCCGACACTTACACTAAAGACACCCACAGGATGATCTAGGATGTTTGTTTTTAGAAGATCTATAGTTATTAACTGCTTGCCATCCTGAATAACTGAGATTGCTTTATCAATTGTTTCAACTCCTAGACAATACGAAAGAGCATTCCCAAAACCAAATGGTATAATTGCAAGCTTTGGTTTCTTATCCAACCTATAGACTGCTCGTGCAACAGCGTTAATTGTTCCATCTCCGCCAGCAACGACAATAAGTTTGGGTTTTTTCTTTTTGATAACTTCGCTAAGTGAAACACTTGTTATATCAATCGGCTTATCGGGTAAGAACTGGTATTGTTTTTTCGTTTTTCCCCACTGTTTCATCGAATTTCCTTCGTTTGACTTGGGATTAATGACATATAACATTTCTGAACTCGTTAGCATTTTAAT
>DATIIS010000016.1:0-4757 GCA_035479415.1 Saccharimonadales bacterium (SeqCode) | reverse complement strand
TTATTGCAATAGTAAGCTATTTTGGCTTAACCAAATATAGTGAAGGAACCAATCTTTTCCGCACGACTTCCAGTAATGCACGAGTTGCAACTTCTCAAGATGCACTGATTATTTTTCAAAAGAATCCTATTCTTGGTGTTGGATTTAATGCATATCGTTATGCTCGTCTCACCCACCCCTTAACCTGCCTGCCGGCAGGCAGGTCCTCCTCCAAGGGAGGGGAGACTCTGACTGTTGATCATGGGGGAGCTGGGACAGATAATAGCTTTTTGTTTGTACTTGCGACGACAGGGATAGTTGGATTTGTAGCGTATCTCTATTTGTTGTGGAGCATGGTAAAGGTGGGGAAAACAAATCTTGGAGAAAATCCCTATTCAGCAGTTTTGATTGCTTCATTAATTGCTTTGTGTGTTGATTCATTTTTCATCAACAGTTTGTTCTACCCTTTTATATTAGTTTGGGTATGGATAGTAATTGCGCTCACTGAAGCTTGAGATTATGGATTTTTAGAAGAGTATGCTTTCCCACATATGGCTTCAGTTGCTTTTAATAATTGTTTGTCTTCTTCAAGTGCATTATCGATTAATTGATTGATAAACTCTTTATTAGAAATATTAATACCAATTGAATCAAGGATTGCTTGTGGAGATTCTATTGCTCCGTGTGATAAAAAATTATTGATAATTTCCATTCCTTTTTCCCTATCCTTTTCGATACCTTTGTACAACAAACGTGATATAAGATAGGATAATGGGTATCCAATATCATAAAATGGAACATATTTTTGATCCCAATAGGTCCATCCTAATTCTTCTCCTTCTGAAGGATCAATATCATTGCCGATATATTCTCTCATGCGAGTTATAAATCGTTGGTTGATAAATTCCATTGGTAATTTGGCATTTTTATCTTGATTGTACAGTTTTCTATATTCATTATGTATATCTTGTTCAAATTGAAATCCTGCCAGTGGTCTGAAGAAAACACTCATTTTTGATGTCATAGCACTAACAAGAATTTCTGCTCTTTCCTCTTCTATTTTTGCAGTATCTATCATATATTGTACTACTGCGTGTTCTATAAGCGTACTAGCGATTTCAGCAATAAAAGGTGGTTGTGTTGCTAGTGCAGATTTTGTTTTTGAATCTTGACTCCTTTTGTCAGAAAGCCAATGTCCAAATTCATGTGATATTTGTAAGACTCCTGAAATTCTCATATTATATTGACTAAAGGAGTATGGAAGGATATCCTCTCGACTATATGGATAGGTAGTCATTCCACCGGGCATGGATTGTGTGTCGAGATAATTCTCAACGAATAATGCAAACTCTTTATCTAGTTCTGATTCTGGTTCTGATTGTTCACCGGCAGACATCTTATGTAATGCGTTTTTTATTATTGAGAGGGCCTCGTTTAATGGAATGTCCCTCGGTTTTTCTACTAGGCTTATGTTTCTTTCATTGAATTGTAATTTTCTTCCCAGAAGTTCATTTTTAAACTGATAGAACCTCTGTGGGATCTCTTTATTATATTCAGGGAGTTTTGTAATTAAGGCTTCCAAAAAAGGAGCTGATATTCCATTAAACTTGAGAAATGCTTCTTCTGGAGAGGGAAGCTGTTCTGGTGGAACACCTGGATGGAGTGCTCGTGTATCTGTTTCATGGTCTTGCAAAAGCTGATTCATATTATTTGTTAGATCCTCTTGATGAGATCTAATGATTCTGTGCATTTCAGTTAGTGCTGTATTTCGTATACTTTCATTCGGGTTGGTAAACCTTTGTGCTATTTGGAAAAAAGGAACATGTTCTCCTTCTATATTTGCATTATCATTTGCAAAGATACTTCTCATTTTTCGACGATAGGGCGAATCTATCGCTTCTGGATTAAATTTTTCACTGATAGGCCCAAGTTCCCATATCCGTTCAACAAGCGGTCGATATTTTTTAGGAACAGCATTAAGTAATGCTGTTTGTCCTCTGAGTTGCATTGTTTTGCCAAGCAAAAGAATGTTTCTTAAGTGCGTTACTATGTATCCCTTATAAATTCCCATTGAAGTTCTTTGTTTTTGGATTTCTTGATCTTTGTTATTTTGAGTTATTTCAATGACTGATAAATGAAGGCGATCTGTTGCTATGCTAGCAGCAATTTCTGCAGATGTGATTACTGAAGAAACGTTTTGTTCATCCAATTCTATTGGCAATGCAAGAAACGTATTAACCTCAGCTTCTATCTCTGGGGGAGACAATACTACCCTTTTCAAGAGCGATATATCAAGCATTTCTCTTCCTCCTATATCTTTCAACTGTGGAACAGATTGTTTCCCTGTATCATTTTCCATAAAACATAATTTTACAAAAAGTTGTCGTGTTAAGACAACTAGAAAAAGTGATTGACAAAAAAATGGTAATTGTTTACTCTAAACACAGATGAAGAAAGTATTGATTATCATAGGTATTATTGTCATCGTTGCTGTTGGTGGGTATCTTGGCAGACATAAAATAAAGGCTATGTTCGGCGGTTCTTCAGACCAGCAGGTAATGCAAACGTCGCAACCTACAAAAGCCAGTGCTCAGGCAGCCATGGCACCATCTGATAATATTTATCTAACAAAAACAGATCCTACAAAGGGAAAATATCTCACTGATTTTCAAGGAATAACTCTTTACATCTTTGATAAAGATACACAGGGGAAGAGTAATTGTGAAGCTGCTTGTGCCAAAGCATGGCCTCCATATTCTTCAGGAGCTACAGCGCAATCCACGTTCCCAACAAATATAGCTGTTATCACTCGATCTGATGGATCAAAACAATTTACCTGGAAAGGCATGCCTCTCTATTATTTTGCAAGCGATACAAAAGCAGGGGATCTCATGGGTGATGGCGTCGGAGGCATCTGGCACATCGTAAAACCTTAAACTCTTATATCATGATTTTCTTCCAATGATTGCAATTTCTATTGGTTTATCTGGATCTTTGTACCCAAATTCAAGAGCTTCATATGCAGGATCTCTTGGAATACTCTCAAAAGAGTAGGTATCAGTATCTTGCTCCATGTAGGGTATGAATTTATCCAAAATGATAACATCAGGGCTCATTGTCATAAAACTATATCCTACATTTCCCATATCTGCTTTGATAAGCAATCCAATTCGATTACCCATAGGTATATCTTGTAATATATTTTGTGTAATTTGTACTCGTTCTCGTTTAGAACGTAATCCGCTACTTGTAGGAAGCATTTTTTGTAAATAATGGATATATTTTCTTTTTCCCTGGATATTTGTAGATAAGGTATATCCATATTTATGGTGAGATATTGCTATAGTATCAAGGTCAATCCCAATAACTCCAAGGGAAGTAATAATATCAGTAAAATTATCCTCATCCGTTCCCGTTAATTTACCAACGCCTTCAAATCCTCCAGGTATACGGTCAAGTACGTGCTTAAGGGTTTGCTCTTTTGCTTTCTGAATTTTTCTTTGAAGAGCCGGTTGCGTTTGTGTATCCTGTATTAGTTGTTCAAAGGTTTTTCTTTTTGAAGAAATTGACTTAGCTATTTTTTGTGAATCTTCATTCGCAAGGTTAAGAAATGGTACTTGATCTATGATAATAAGATTTTTTGTCAGTAATATCGGATGAATATCTGCCCCCCCCGCAGGAGCTATTAGGTAGTCGAGTTCACCTGTCTCCTGTTCAAAACGGTCATACAAAGCAAGTACCTGATTTCGAATGTTACATAAAACCTGTTTCTCCATTAGCTCTGGATGCTCTCCAAGGAATGCAATTGCCAACTGTTCGCTAGCGTTCGGCTCCCATTTCTGTTGAAATGCAATCTCTGCTTTACGGTTAGGGTCTTGATTAGAATGATATGTAATAGGAATGCGTTCCATGATTTTTTTGAGGGCAGAGGATCTACTTTTTTATTGTGAGTAGGTGACTTTGAGGTCTTTTTCTGTTTTGTTGCCGGCTGCGTCCATAGCGATCACTTTTAATTGATTGTCACCGTTTTGCATTTGCATATTGTAGGAGAAGCTACCATCATCATTCACAATTGCTTGAAAGTCATTTACTGTTACTTTTGCATCAGGATCTGTTTTTCCTTTTATCGTGAGAGAAGGGTCTTTGGAGAAAGATTGTCCGTCGGATGGAGAATTGACATCAAGAGATGGGGCTTTATTTAAGTAACTAATTGTCAACGGGTTGGAAAAATCACTTTCCTTATCATTCATTTTTGCCTTTGCTTGTATGGTGTTCTCTCCATTCTTGAGCGTAACGTTTTGGAAAGAGAAGGTGCCATCACTTTGTACATCTTGCGTATCTACAACACTATCGTTTACATACAGCTTTATTTGTTCTTTATTTTGTGCTGTCCCTGATACCGTGATTTGTGCACTATTGGTTGCGGTAAAGGATTGATTAAGGACAGGTGGAGCAATAAAACTTGGTTGATTTGTCGTTGGTGTGCCATCATTTGACTGACTTCTACCCGCAACCAGAAGACTAAATTGCGTGAGTAGCGGTATACCAAATTTAACTAGGAGAATTAGGACAATGATTATTCCGCCAAGAGAATAAATAAGTTTTTTCTTCGATTGCCGCACTTCGCGTCGAGATAGTCTTGAGTTTGCCATAAATATATTATATCACGTTGTCAAGGGAGCCAATGGCGAGAGTTGAACTCGCGACCTTTCCCTTACGAAGGGACTGCTCTACCAACTGAGCTACATTGGCGTAGGCTTACATTGTAAGAAATTTTA
>DATIIS010000015.1:0-11144 GCA_035479415.1 Saccharimonadales bacterium (SeqCode) | reverse complement strand
ACTGTTGGGCTTGTTCGTGAATTGATTGCTCCTGTTCCTCGGAAATTTTTTCAAAGAGTTTTATTGTTATAACCACAGTTTTTTTACCGAGTATTCTCTTCCATCCACCGATCATTTTGCCATTCACAATAATCGCGCCATTGATCATTCCACCGCCTTGATTGAGTTCTTTGGCATAGTTCGTCTTAAGTATTTCACTGCGGTCCTTGTATGCAATAAAGTATTCATCAAAGCCAGGTATAAGAAAAGCTTTGGAGGTAGGTTTTATATCTTTCTCAAGAGGAAAGAACCAGTATGTCTTGCCGTCTTTTTATTCTTTGATAAGTTTATCTTTTTGCAATTCAATTCCATGTTTTACTTCAGCAAGTGTGAGTCCTGACCACCAGGAAAAATCTTGGATTTGTGCAGGTCCATGACTTTGGAAATAGCGTTTGGTAAGTTCTGCGAGTGCTTCTTCGCGAGTTATTTCATGAGTTTTCGGGGCGCGTTCTTCAAGAAGCATATAGGTAAATTGTTTACCGATTCTCGGGCCGCTTACTATAATTCCCTCAAGTTCTGCCTGCATGAGTGTATAGGTCAATCCGAGATCTTGGGTAGGGATGTTAGCTTTCTGAAGCGCTTCGTTAAGCTGGGTGCGTGTTAGTTTCTTTCCTCCTTGAAGAGTTTCTTTTATGACTTCGTTACTTTTTTCGAAGATCGATTTGCTAAGACCAGACTTGCGGTAGTAGTGACCATTGAATCGTTGAACGCGCTCTGTTGTGAGTGCCAAAATCCACCTGATATCTTGTGGAGTTACGAAATGCCATGTAGGTCTCATGATATGAGTCCGCAAAATTTCCCCTTCATTGAAGGCTTTTTCTATCGTTGCATCGGTTTGATCCCGGGAGCGTAGTGCTAGAGCCCATTTTGCAGCAGCAAAATCTTGTGACTGCACAGCTCCAAACCAAGTAACTACCTCTTCGGGATTGGTGAATTTTTTTGAGGTGAGTTTTTGATTGTATTGCCGTAGCGTTGAGATTTCTTCCCTCATGTGTACATAGTATATCAGTTTGCGGTACGATATTTAATTGACCTCTTGACTGGAAAATTAAAATAACTGTAGACTATGAAGAGGAAGGTCCCGCCTTATATTCATGGTTCTTTGGCGGGTTTAAGAATCTCTAAAACTCCCGTCAATTGACGGATCGTTAAGAGATTCTAAAAGGGGGTGATTTATTTTATGAGTCCAGAAACAAAAAAGTGGATACACATGATAGCATTTATTCTCGTCGTTGTCGGAGCTGTTGATTTGGGATTGTTCGGTATTTGGCCAGCAACCAACGGACAAGGATTTGATATTTTACAAGCAATTTTTGGTTTTTCACCAACACTCTTAGAAGTAATTTATTTCTTAATCGGAGTTTCAGGTGTATACCTATTGATCACACACAGAAAAGATTGCAAAGTTTGCAAGTAAGGAGCCTATTTTTGGAAATGCTTTTTGCTGCCTCTGCAAGTATTTTTTGATATTTCTATCGTGGAAATTTTTTACGAAGTATCTATAACTTCTTTAATTTTTTTGTGAAGTATCTTATTTAATTCCTACTAACTCAACCTGAAAAATTAATGTGGAATTTGCTGGAATAGAGCCAACTGCTTGTGCGCCATACCCAAGTGATGGTGGAATGGTAAGTTTGCGTTTTCCGCCAACTTTCATACCAATAACTCCTTCATCCCAGCCTTTGATAACTTGTCCGACTCCAATTTGTGTCGTGAATGGTCCACCGTGATCGGCAGAAGCATCAAATTTGGTGCCATTTGTAAGTGTCCCAACATAATTAATTTCAACAGTATCTCCTTTTTTGACAGCTGCACCTGTTCCGATTTTTTCATCAACAATTTGGAGTTTGTCTGTTGTTGCTCCCATTGCTTGAGGAGAAGGTTGTGCGGAAGATTGTTGAGAGCTCGTTGATAAGCCTCCATTAAGTCCAAAGATGAAGTAGGCAAAAATGACAAGGACAAGAATACCAATAATTAAAGAAATAACAAAGTTTTTTGACATAAAGGTAGTATACTGCTCGGCTCGTCCAGTTGCAAGTTAATATTCGTTGTATTTTTTATGTTTGCCTTTTACTTTTTCGACTGGATATTTGAGATCATCTTCTTGGCGTTTTTTATAGAATGCCTCACCAAGATCGATATGAAGATCATGGCTCATAAGAAGTACCCAATAAAGGACATCTGAGAGCTCATTTGCTATTTCTTCTTTATGTTCTTGTACGTATTGTCTGACTTCAGATTTGTTTTTCCAGCGAAATGGCTCAAGTACTTCAGAGGCTTCTAAATTGAGGGCAATTGCACAGTCTTTGGGATTATGAAACTGTTTCCAATCTCGTCGATCTCGAAAAGCAATAACAAAGTCCGTGAGCTCTTCAAGAGAATATGTGCGTTTTTTGGACATAGAATTCTTGGCTAGTATACCATATTAAGGCCATATTTAAGATTGTCTCTTCGGCCTAAAAAGAAGAATAATGATTGCATCAATTGCCAGTGGAATAATGATAAATAACGAGCCTTGTTTAAAAACTGACTCTATAAGTGGTTGAGCAAGAATGATGTTTGGATTAAATGAGGGCACACGGATTCCCAACAGATAGAAGAGGATGACGAAAAAGATGATGACACCAAATAACTCAAGCGCTCCTTCCATATCTTTTTTGCTAGAAAACATAGTATTGCCAATCTCAAAAACAAGATATCCTACAATAATCATTACGACATAGTTGTTAAAAAAATGATGCTGTTCGGCAAAAAAAAGAATTGCTAGAAGAAGTATTGTCCCAAAAAGAAATGGTGCAGCGCCAATAAGAAATCTGCGGACTGGATCAGATTGGGCTACTTGAACACTTCCGAGTTTGACACTTTCCCCATCAATTTTGGGAACAAATTCCATTGTCCCGACATGAACTCCAAGCAATCTCGCAGCAAGTGCATGTGAAAGCTCATGCAGAAGCGTCCCTGGGAAAAAGAGAAAAGCGATACAGGTGATGGTCGCGCGTTTGCTTTTCGTAAGATGATAGAAGAAGAGTGAGAGTACTTGCGTCAGATTTCTTGAAAGGAGAAATAAGGCTAGAAGTTCAATAAAAAATAGTGAGAAGTAGAGCATAGTTTTATTATATGCTTTCTATTTTGGGTCTTGCAAAACATAAAATGATTGTTCTATGATTGAATTACTTATACTTATGCCAAGGAAAACTCTTGCCCTTATCTCTGGTCTCGTTATTGTTACAATTGTGCTCTTCGTTATTGCTCTGCGTGCAGGCCAACAATCACCTTCACAGTCCACGACAAGAACAGCTCAGCCAACACCAATTGTCCCCGCACATACAGTTCTTGATTTGGGTCCAAATCCATTAACTGTTGCTCCAGGAGGACAAGGAACAGTAAATGTAACTATGAATACCTCAGACAACGATGTAACTGCAGTACAGCTTGAATTGGGATATGACCCACATATCATTAGTAATGTGAAAGTAACAGCAGGACCAGCATTTACCAATCCAGTAGTTTTGATTAATAAGAGTAATCCAACAGCAGGTCGCTACACATATGCATTTGGTATCACCCCAAGTGGACAACCTATTAAGGGCACAGGAGTAGTTGCGACAATCACCTTCACAGCAAATGCAGCAGCAGCAGGTAAATCAATGCAGGTTGGTTTGTTACCATCAACTCTTGTTACAGCGAGAGGAGTTGCTCAGTCAGTTTTGAAGACATCAACAGGAACAGTACTGACAGTTACAGGCTCTGTACCAGCTTATAAAGCTACAACGACAACTACCAATACTACAGTTCCTGCAAAATAGTTTGATTGTAGTAATGCTAGGAAGAATTCATTAGCGGTTTGCCAAATTTTATAAGATTTTCTTTCTTTTCTCTTCGCCATCCTTTTATTTGTTTTTCACGTCTGCGTGCTTCTGCTAATATGAGAAAAGTTTCTTGATATACAAGCTCAAAGTTCTTATTTCTTTTTGTGAATTCTGCTCCATCTCCTGAGTTATGACGAGTAAGTCTCTTTTGTAAATTGCTGCAACATCCTATATATAATTTATTTTAGATATTTCGAAGTATCTAAACGTGGTACATAAAAAGAGATTTACATTTAATTTAAAAGCATTAGTGAGTAAAATTAAATTGCTCTTCGACAAATTTTAGTTTTATAATCTGTATTTAAATTATGTTTTCTTTTTAAAGAGTCGTTAGACCTTGAGCGAGCAAGGCGTGAGATTGAGCTTCAACAAGCTCAGCTCCCATTCTCCTTGCGAGTCGAATGGGTCGGGGTGCGGAGAATCGAACTCCAGCCATACGGCCCCCAGCCGCACATTCTACCATTAAACTACACCCCGAGTTGTCATGAATATACAAATACTACCAACAATCAAATAAGTAAATCAATTGCTTTGAGTAATTGACTGTGTTTGATCTATTGTATTTTAGCATAGAGCTGTTATTATTATCGTATAATTTATGGCAAGGCATTCTGCAAATTCACAAAAGTCAGTAGTCGTTGAACAACAAAATGACTCCTCAAAGAAGCTCGAATCGATCAAAATGGCAATGGATCAGATTGAGAAACAATACGGTCGTGGATCTATTATGCGATTTGGTGATGCAGCACAGAAATTTGATATTTCTGTTGTCTCAACCGGATGTCTCCCTCTTGATTTAGCTCTTGGTGCAGGAGGATTGCCTCGGGGAAGAATTATAGAAATTTATGGACCTGAAGCATCAGGAAAGACGACTGTTTGTCTCTCAACAATTGCACAAGCTCAGAAGCATGGTGGGATTGCAGCATTTATTGATGCAGAGCATGCGCTTGATCCACTGTGGGCAGAACGTCTCGGAGTTAAGCTAGACGAGCTTCTTATTTCACAGCCTGATACAGGTGAGCAAGCCCTTGAAATTGCGGAGAGTTTGGTCCGTTCAGGTGGAATTGACGTTCTTGTCATTGATTCTGTTGCTGCACTTGTGCCACGAGCAGAAATTGAAGGAGAGATGGGAGATAGTGTCATGGGGCTTCAAGCACGACTTATGTCACAAGCTCTTCGTAAATTAACAGCTGTTATCTCCAAATCAAAAACAGTTGTCATCTTTACCAATCAATTAAGACAGAAAATTGGTGTTATGTTCGGCAATCCAGAGACAACGACTGGTGGTATGGCACTTAAATTCTATGCCTCAGTTCGTATGGATATTCGTAAAATTGAGACCATCAAAGATGGAGATCGTGTAGTTGGTTCACGTCATCGAGTAAAGATCGTTAAGAATAAAATTTCTGCACCATTTAGAATTGCTGAATTTGATGTTATGAGTACAGGAATTTCTCGTGAAGGTGGAATTCTTGATGTCGCAGTTGAGATGAATGTTATTAACAAGTCAGGTGCATTTTATCGTTACAACGATGAGATGCTTGGTCAAGGAAAAGTTGCGACTATGGAAGCACTGAAAGAAAATCCTGCAATGCAAAAAGAAATTGTTGCCAAAATCATGGCGCAGAATAAAGACGGCCGTGCCCCTCTGGTCGTGGGTAGTGAAGAAGACGAGAACGCAGAAGAAATCGAAGAATAGTTTTACTACAAGAGACAACCTATAATTGAAATCCATAACAAGCTACTGTATACTCCTTTGTAAATTTTATGAGTCCAGATAGAAAAGGTATTTTTGTTTCAGGTGCGACAGGAACACGATATTCTACAAGAATGTACCACGATGCAATGGCAAATGCATCATATAGAGATGTCACAATTGTTCCTTCTGCTCTCATGTCACCTGAGCCTCCACATGATAGAGAATTAGTAGGTTTATTGAAAGAAAGTTCAGGACAACCCGTTGATTTATATGTACATTCTTCGGGTGGCGCACAATTCAGAAGAGCTTTACGACAAGCAGGGCCAATTGATATGAGTAATATGACTATTGTGGCTATTGATCTTCCTAAAGGGCCACGTAATTTATGGGATGGCATGAAAATAGTAAATGGTGAGAACACACGTGCGATTGATTCAATAACTGCTTTTCATCCCAGTTCGACTACCCTTTCTTTAGCTAGTGCAACAGAGGGATTGCGGCAAGTATTTCCTGATATCAAACAGAGTAAAAGCGGGCTTGTGGTTATTGACTATCAAACAGGAAGACAACTAGATTATTCATCATCACTTACAAAAGAACGGAAAGGAAAGATGGATGAATATGATCAACAAATTGCTGATGCCCTCATTGATGGGGATTTAGCTACAGCAGGAGATTTGTATATTCAAAGAGGGAGACTGCTCCGCCCCGATATAGAATCAATTTATCACGGAGATAATTCTCTTTTATCAGAAGCAGATCCAGCAAGAGGTGAAATAAAGCGTGAAGGGTCTTTCAGATCACAAAGAGAAAGCGCTCGTCTTCTTCCAGGAGTTATACGAGGAAATGGTTGGAGAACGATGAGAGAGTTACAACAACAGCAGCAGGAAGGTAATGGGCCGCGTGTTGTTGTTGCTATACCTGAATGGGGACCATACATTTCAACTGCAGATGCAAAAGCACTTTATTCACCGCAACATGAAGCAGGCAATAGTATCTTTTTATCTGGTTTATCTCATTCAGGTATAGCTTTTCAGCCACAGGTTATAGGAGAAATAAAGCGTTATATAGATCGAACTTCCACTTAAAATAGTTGTCAATTCTAATATTATAGGATATAATTTACTTATGGTTGAACGAAAAAGTCCCATATTGATAGAGAGAACTCATACAGGGCCTATGCTTCATGATAGAGTTGATGCACTTACTTTTAAGCCGTTATCCCCTCTAGAAGGCACTAGACCACTTATTTTTATTCCTGGATATATGGCAAATGCCAATCCTCGAATATCAAAGAACCTTGGTGAGAGATTATCAAGTCAGGGAAGAGAGACACATATCATTGGGTTTGATAGGTATTACCGTGGTCGAAAAATCTCTCAAAAAGCACAAGATAAAGATACTTCCATAAATAAACCCAATAAAAAAGATCCATCAGTTATCTCTTTCAATCAAGCTGTTGCTCTCCTTGAGTATATAGATGCCAATGGTATAGAAAAGGCAGATCTGGCAGCTCATTCATTTGGTATGCAAGCAGCACTGTATGCGGTTGCTATGGCTCCTGAGAGATTTGCAAATGTTATAGGGGTTACTCCAACAGGAATAAGCAAAAAATATCCTATGGAAAAATTGACAAGAACTTTTTTAAGACAATCCAATCGTGATATGAAAGTAGATTTGAAGGATCCTGACAGGCGACGTACAACAGCTAAATTTATGGCAGCAGGTGGAAGACATATGCTTGCACATCCTTTGCGTGTTCTGTTGTATGAAAGAAAAGCTGTGCAAGGGACAGGATTTACGAAATTTGTCAAAAGATGTATAGAAGATCCACAGTATCCAAATCTTAAATTGCTTCTTGCCAACAGAGATAGTACCTTTGGACCTGAGAGTACCAAAATAGAGCATGAGGTCTTCCCAGGAAGGCACAATGACATTCTGAGTGATAGATGGACTGATAAGTTGCATACCATGCTGCTTGAGATGGATCAGGAGCAAAAAGCACATACCCAAGATTCTATGGCTTTGGTTGCCTAATGTTTTCAATGCTATAATTATTCCATCATGGATTTTCAAGAATTATTTGAGAAATATCTTAACCTCTCATATCGCTATCTTACCATCCGCAATCGCTCAAAAAAAGAAATACGTGACTATCTAACCAAGAAAAAAGCAGCAGAAGAGATCATCGATAAAATTGTTGC
Source organism: Saccharimonadales bacterium (SeqCode) (assembly GCA_035479415.1). Lineage (GTDB taxonomy): Bacteria > Patescibacteriota > Microgenomatia > Levybacterales > UBA12049 > JACDET01. Next base: position 3,333 of record DATIIS010000015.1, on the reverse strand, counting down.
ACATCTTACAGAAAAGAAATTTCTTAATGACGAGACATTTGCCAGGTTTTGGGTACTAAATCGTGCCCGAGTCAAGCCAAAAGGTAACATGCTTCTTCAGATTGAGCTTAGACAAAAAGGAATTAGCGATGATGTAATTAAAAAAGTATTGGAACAGGTGCAGGCAGAAATTCCTGATGAGCTGGAACAGGCAAAAGGTTTGATAACAAGAAGAATGGAGAAGGTAAGAGAATTGCCACGGAAAGAGATCTATCAAAAGGTTGGCGGTTTTTTAGCTCGTCGTGGGTTTAGCTGGGAGATCACAAAAAAAGCAATTGATTCGTATTTGCAAAATTAGTATGAGTAAAAAAACACTAGATCTCAATCATATCCGAGAAGTTCTTCACTCCCATCCGTTTGTCGTTCCTGTCTACTTACAAAATTACTTTATCCAAACAGTGATTTCTGTGATAATTCCCTCAGTAAAAATGCCTTATGTAAAAAGTGAACGAAAATATATCTCGCTTCCTGATGGATCCCAATTGGCAGCCGACTGTACTTTTCAAAAAAACAAAGAGCATAGTCCCACACTAGTCATTCTTTCGGGATTTGAAGGTTATCGAAAAGACAAGCCATCTCGTTTCGCCACGGCAATGAAAGTAAAAGGGTATCTCTGCGGATATAATGTCATTCATTTACGTCAGCGAGCTGAGGGAGACACAATACATTTAACCAAATCTCTCGGATATGTCGCCGATGATCTCCCAATTGCTTTTGAACAAATTAAGAAGTGGGGTATTACAAATCTTTTTGTTGTTGGCTTTTCTGCAGGAGGCTATAATTTATTGTATGCCTTAGGTAAACTAGGTAATAAGTCAAAAGATACCATCTCAGGTATTGTTGCAATATCAGCACCGCTCAATACAGTTGATGCATGGTCACACATAGAAAAAAATTCACTCTTTGATAAATACTTACTGCAAGGGTATAAAAATTTAATTAAACGAAGAATATCAATTGATTCTCCTGATACGTGGGACAGGGAAGAATTAAAAAGTATAAAAACCAAACGACAGTGGGCAGATACATATTTGCAGCGATGGGGGTATCCTGAACGATATAGTTCTTTTGCTGAAATGAATGAAAAAACAGATGCAGCTCCCTATATGGCGCAGATAGCTGTACCAACACTGATTATTCATTCAGAAGATGATCCTATGACACCGCATGACTCATTTCGTGATCGTCGTGTCATGAACAATCCTTATATCATCACTCTCCTTACAAAACATGGTGGTCATGGAGGGTTTATTACATTTAAAAAGCATTATGGTGATTTGGATGCTCATTGGGCTCAAAACAGAGCTATAGAATTTATAAATCTTCTCGAGGAACAATATCATCATCTTGCATAATTAAAGATACATTCGTATTAGCTAAAAGTTTGATCACAAATTGAAGAGTAATTTTACGATTAGATTGACGTTATAGGCTTGGTAGAGTATACTGCCTAGCTATGGTAGGAGTAAAAGAATTTGGTTTGATAAATGCAAGAGAATATCCCTTCTTTACTGTAGATAGAGATCTTCGTCGCCCATATAGAATTCCGCAACACATTACCTATACTGGTGACGACTATAATATTAAATATGCATCGATAGAAGATGCGACATATAGTAGACTTTCAAAACACGTAGCTTCATCAAGAGTTAAAGGAAGTCGTCAAAAAATTATATCTCCACCGTTAAGAGAGCCTAACGTTCCCTTTATAGCAATCGTTGGCATGCCAGTTAAAGTTGGAGTTGAGCCAAGTGGAAACGTTGAGCAAGCTGTGCTTTCTCTGGTAGATGCTGCAGCACAGGTCGACCATCCGGTAGTTTTGGTATCTTATCTCAATGATACAGTTCGATCTAGACGTAATCAGCTAGCAGAAATAGCGTTATTTGACGCGAGATCTCAACAACAGGCAAGAGATATTGCTGAGATGATTCCAAGCGGCAGTAATCTTTTATTACAAACAGCTACAGAACATGAGTTGCCAAATACAACATGGCTGCAGCGAAGAGATGCTATGTTTGGTGTAGGTTTAAGTGTCTTAGATATGTATATAAAGTATGTTCCAAGTGGTAATTATAATTCTAGTGGTATACCTGGTAAATGGATAATTATGCATAATACTCCTTATCTACAGGTTGATGCAGATACCAAAGTGAGTAGTAACGCAATAAAAACTGTAGGTAAAGTACTTGGTGAAGATGAAGCCATCTTTGTAAACGGGACATTGCATTATACCGGCGGTGTTATGGAATTGTCTCCAGTGGAAGTTGCCCGTGGAGATACGAATTCAAGACTACTCTATTTTGCAGAAATTTTACGGAGGCGAATGCTTGATACACTACCGCCTATAAGTATGCGCGGCTATCTTTCTGAATTTGGATCGGCGACTCAGTCTGGAGTTCTGGCTACACTAGGAGGATATAAAGAGCTTGATGAACAAAATGAATCATGGTATACACAGATAGCTGCAATGGAGGCAAGAGCTTTCCAATTAGGACAAATTAGGAAAGATGAAATGCAGTATCCTGAGGCCTATATCGATCCGGTAATTGGTAGGCGAGTAAATGGGTTGGTCTATTATGCCCCCCGGGAAGAATATGCAGTAGATAGTTTAATAAGAGGAATTGACGCCAATATGAAGCGATTTGGCCGCAATGCTTTAGTTGACTATGACCAGGGGAAAAAATATATAACATGGACTGATTTTGTGACTTCTGACTCACAATCAGTGTCTGAGCCTGAGCCCACGCTTGATGAGCTACTAACATTGATTAATTCTGTTTATTCATCTTTTAAAGATCGTGGTGGCAAGTATCCTGAAGAGGATGACCATGAGAGTCAAGATGCCACGACATTATTAAATAACAATATGCCAGTAGAAAAAATGAATTTACGAGAATTATTACGGGTATTGTTCCCAACGATACAGAATGAAAAACTAGTGTTTTGGGAACATACATATATTCCTGAAGACAAGCGATCTAAAGTTGTCGCAGCATAAATACAAAAGCCAATTGACGATAGTTTGGAAAATAGAGTATAATAGTCATGTAACAAGAGATTGTTTATGAAGAACAGACAATTTACCTTCATAGTAATTCGTTAAAGCTTTTTTATAAGTCTTCTTTTGTCACATTAAATTTATATGGCAGCAGCTACACAACAAGATCTAATAGAACTCGAAAAGAAATTACTTGAACGTCAAGAAAAAATTGAGGCAAAAGCCGAAAATCTTGAATCTGAAAAAGAAGAACTCGAAAAAAAGCGCAAAGAATACATCCAAAAACTTGAAAAAGC
>DATIIS010000014.1:0-4896 GCA_035479415.1 Saccharimonadales bacterium (SeqCode) | reverse complement strand
AATTAAGATTCTGGATATTTCCCGCATTGCACGTTGCGCCGGTTGTTCCGTTTACTGAACAGCCGATACCAACTGTTGCGATAAACGATGGAGGCGGTCCATTCTTTGGATAACTCATTAAATATCCTGAAGGAAGATTGGGGAACGATACGGTTACCTGTCCTGGCTGCAGATTTGAAATAGTATAGGAACCACCACCTGTTGAGATGGAACCGTCAGATGATGTGATTGTAATAGGACCGGTATAATCAGGCTCACCGGCATCCTGTTTGCCATTTTTATTTATATCGTCAAAGACATGTCCGCTTATATTGTAAGTACTGCCAAAAGTATTCCAAGTAAGCCAGAAGCTGCTGCTGCCATACATATTTTCTCCCGTGTCATAAGCTTCAACCTGTACGTCATAGGTGCCATCACCACGATTGAAAACACTGCAGATATTTGTCGGTCCGGCTTGTGCAATCAGATTGTCACCCTTAGGTCCGGGATTTACTGGCGAATCGATATAAGTCGATGAGCATTTGCCATTCAGACAAGCCGTAACTTTTGCTTCATCATCTACGTACATGAGACAGTTGCGCTGATCCTGAGAATAGTTCTGCGGATTTGCATCCATTGTGTAGACATTCAAACCTTGGCAAACGTCTTTGCCCGGATCAGATCGGGGAGATAAAACTACTTCTTCACCATTGGCACAATAGGAAGAATCATAATCAAATGATTTCGTGACGTTAATAAAATCTGGACCCGGAGTCCCATTCCCATTTGGACACATGTTAAGTTGCGAGTCAGGCTGACCTGTTCCGTTCATTGTTCTGCCATCCGAAGTATAATCCGGACCGTCTCCACCGTTTTGTACCTGAGAACAGGTATTCCCGTTATTTGGGTCAAGAACACTATTGGACCAAAAATAAAGTCCTTGAATCGAAGTTCTTGTAGGTTCACAAGTATCATGTCGTGTATTGTAGTTATCATTTGGGTTTGCACAACTGTAAACTTCAAAGTCGTAGGGATTTCTGTTGTTTGCATACGAGCCGTAAGTATAGGTTTTAGGATTGGCCTGATATATCTGAATAGGAGTAAGCTGTGCAAAGGCGGTAGGTGGAATAACAATAAAGAAAATTATGCTACTGCATAATAAAACGAAACTCTGCCAGATTGGTAAAAGAAGCTGCTTCATGATTTACTCACATCTATTGTCCAGGCTGAGTAGAGAGTTCCCGAAGGAAGAGATTGTAGTCAACCTGGTTAACAGAGCCATCATCATTAAGATCGGAATCTGTTTTGTTGATAAGAGCTGGGCAATCAACAGCAGCAGTCAAATCACTGTAACAATTCAACAAAAGATTGTAGTCCAGAATATTAAGAGAATTATCATTATTGATATCACCAGTTACAAGGGTCGCCGGAGTAATAGTATTTACTTGTCCAGCTAGAATGTTTTGAACCTGCTCAATTTGTCGTCTCAAATGGGTATGGGTTTTAACTTTAATCACATAGTATCCTGATGGGAAGCCTGCCGAGATAGGCACATTACCCGAATAATTTCCGTCTGTTTCGTTATAAGCAATTGTTCCTGTGCCGCTGGCAATTAAATTATTTGAAGTAGTGTAAACCAGAATATCTGCGCCGATTGAGCGATGTTGAGGCTGTTTGTTACTGAGTGTATTTCCGGTTGGATTGGTATTATCTCCGCGATTACCGATTCCATCAAGAGAGACAGTCATATTCATTGTTGTTTTGCCAGGTGTTGGTGTGGCCGTTGGTTTTGCTGTTGGGACTGGTGTAGCGGTCGGTTTGGTTGTAGGTACAGCAGTAGGTTTGGGAGTCGGTGTAGCTGTCGGCTTTGGCGTCGTAGTCGGTATAGGAGTTGCAGTTGGTCTTGGCGTTGGTGTTGCTGTGGGTCTAGGTGTAGGTGTGGGTGTTGGCGGTGCAATGATATTGCCGAACACTTTATCTGTAATAGCATTGCCGGTTGAGATTGTTATCGTGTAACTGTTCGGGTTCACTGGAACAGTTTCATTCCAGCCATTTTGAATGACTTCTTTAAGTGTGTAGGTCCCATTGCACAATTGCGGAATTATAAATGAGCCCGTGGTGTCAGTAACAATGTTTTGTGTCGCGCCTGTTGCTTGATTGGTGATCTGAACAGTCCAGCCTGAAAGTTTTTGCTCACCGGTATCGAGTTTGCCGTTACCATTAGTATCGTTAAAGACAGAACCGCTGACTGAACCCTGGGCAATAATTTGAGAAATTTGACTATAAATATCATTAAGATTTTGCGAAGAAGGTGGGAAGTAGTATTGACCTCCGGTTGAGGTTGCTAATTGTTGGAGAAACGTTGTATTTACATCTTTGCCAAGACCAATCACAAAAATGATAGTATCATTGGCAGCATGAGAATTTTTTGCTGCTGTCAGGGCAGCTTGCTCAGCAGTTGCCTGGCTGGCTTGCGTTGTACTTCCTTCTATGTAATTTGCTATACCATCAGTCAAAAGTACCATGACATTTTTTGTATCAGTTCGTTTACCTGCAGAAAGAGCTGCATTGGCTGCATCAATTGCGCATTGAATACAGGTGGAACCAGCTGCTTTCAGAGCATTTATTTTTGTTTTGACACTAGAAAAATTGCTGGTAAGAGAAATATCAGTCGTTGCTGTCGAAGCAAAAGATACGAGTCCGATTTCATTTACGGGATTTTTAGCAGTCAGATCGACAAAATTATCGCCTGCAAGTATCGCATTGGAAATTTTTGTATTACCCGAAGCATCAACTTCGCCCATACTGCCAGAACGGTCAATAATAGCCATTGTGTTACTATTTGCAATACCACAGACTTGAGCTTGGGAGGTTACATCTGTTGAAGCCCGACCTTTGTATGCAGTTTGTTTTTGTAAATTGGAAACAATAAGAGGAATAACGATCAATAAATAGGCTACACCTACCAGGGTTAATGATACAACTTTTCTTCTATCTTTAAATCGATTCATGCTTTAATAAATTCGCGAATACTTATATCTTTTCACATCTGAGATAAGTTTTCTAGTCACCATTTTGTACAGATAATTCTCTGAGGAAGAGATTGTAGTCCGTACTATTGATAATTCCGTCATCATTGATATCAATGTCTTCAGTTGGCGTATGCACTTTACAATTGGTTGAATTGTAAACTGCATTCGGATCGTTCATAGGCAGTGGATTGAGTTGCCCATAACCACAATCAAGCATTGCATTATAGTCCAGAACATTAAGCACATTATCATTATTCGAATCTCCGGCAATAAGTTGAACCGGTGCAACGGTGACTTGTTGTCCTGAGACAACTTGTTGAATGCCTGGGACGAGTTTTCTAAGATAGCGGTCGGTTTGGATTTTTACGCTGTAATTTCCGGTTTGGACAGAACTTGGAAGTCCCACTGCGCCGATAAACATGCCAGAAGTAACATCATAGGTGACCGGTGCTTGGCTGTTGGCAACGACTTTATTAGTAGTATCATAAACGGTAATTTGTAAATTCCGTTGTGGATGGAGCGGATTTTTATTACTTAACGAATTGCCGGTCGGATTTGGGTTATCTCCGGCAGCACCGACTCCATGTAATAGTAATGAGAAGTTAAGTGCGGTTCCTGTGATAGTTGGAATGGGAAGAGTTGACGGACCTGGTCCACTTGATGGAACATCTGTCGGTCCACCTGTGCCGCTTATGGTAATAACTGCCGGTGTTGTTGTTGAAAGGACATTTTGATTTGCTTGATCATTTGCACCAGATGAAAGTGCCTGGCTTAGCGTTCCATACGTAATATTCGTTGTGCCGCCGTTAGTGCTTCCAATTGCTTTAAAGTGAAGTGTTGCAACCTTTGTGACTTTTGAAATTGCTTTTGTCGGATCGGAACCAATTGATACAGACTGTGAAAGTGTCGCTGTATTAATTACCGGGCCTTCTACGTTGGTAAAAACATTGCTGTTGAGTGTTGCAGGATTCGCGTTTACGAGTTGTACTTTACTTTTATCATATTGAATTTGGTAACGTATAAAGGTTACGAGACTGTTGCCTGGATCCACATTGATATCAATATCAATAGAATCGCCAACTTTTGCCTTAATTGGACTAGACGCCGAAGATGCAGGAGTAAAAGCGAGAGATGCGCCTTTTGCAGCATGACCGTTTTCGTTTTGTTGTTGGGATAATTGTGAAACCGTGAGAGGAATGCTGATGAGAAGTGCTAATGCAACAGCAAAGAGGATAGCTTGTTTTTTCTGAACAGTATTCATAAACCGTAAATTTACAGCGCACTTTTATCGTATAGAAGAACTTAGGTAGTGTCAAGGAGAGACTAAGTTTTTTGTTTGAGGTTTTCGGTCTTTTCAAAAACGTATTGACGTGGTACACTTTTTCTCATGGTTCTCTCCGATCAGGATATAAAAAAAGCCCTTGGCAGCAAGCGAATTATCATCAAACCAACGCCTGATTTGACTCGTCAACTTGGTTCCTGTTCTATCGATTTACGCCTTGGAAATACGTTTAGAGTTTTTGATTACAGTAAACATCCTTATATCGATCCAGCAAAAAAAGATTATAGCAATGAAATTACCAAAGTTATCAAAGTGCAAAAGGATGGCAGTTTTATTATGCAGCCGGGAGATTTTGTGTTGGCAGTGACACTCGAACACGTCAAACTTCCTGCTGATCTGATGGGCAGACTGGAAGGTCGTTCATCCCTCGGTCGTCTAGGTTTGGTAGTTCATTCAACAGCCTCAGTTTTTGATCCGGGATGGGATGGCAAGCCAGTTTTGGAACTCGGAAATTTGGGCCGGATGGCAATTAAATTAACTGTCGGAATGCGGATCTGCGCGATGACTTTTGAAGAACTTTCATCACCCTCTCAAATTCCGTAT
>DATIIS010000013.1:0-9976 GCA_035479415.1 Saccharimonadales bacterium (SeqCode) | reverse complement strand
GCAAGTGCAGGAATAAAGTTCTCAACGCCGACACCCAAAAGGGGATGATTGCTAATCATCGTCGTAGATGCTGTCAATAATTCTGTTCGCTCTGTCACTGATTGTTCAAAGAGGGATGTCTGAGAAAAGCGCATAACAATTTGTCGTGGAATATGAAGCGCCGCAATTCCTGAAAGCGCAATTAAAAAAATTCCAAGAACTATCAGTTTGGTATGTAACTCCTGCATTCTTCTGACAAAGACTCGTAAGAATATTCCAATGACAATAAGAGCCCACAAAGAAATAGCAACTCTCCCAAGAGAAAGAAGGAGGGCAATGCTTGCGACCAACAGTGTTAATCCTGCAAAAAGCTGAATCCATCTATTTGTACTTCTCAAAAGAAAACTCCATATCATAACTAACGAAACAAGAAGATAGCCGGCAAGTACATTGGGATGAGAAAACGTTCCATAAGGTCTCAGGACCAATGTCCCGTCAATTGAAGCATTGGCAATCCCTGGAGTATCACCAGTAAATGCTCTTTCTCCAAAAAAGTAAAAGACACCATTGAGAGATTCTTGGTTGAGGTATTGAAAAATTGCAAGAATAGATTCAAAAAATGCCCCAATGGCAAAGAGAAAAGAAATGAAGATTAATTGGACTCGGGACGTAATTGTTCTTGCTAAATAAAAAGCAATAAAGGCGAGTTCCGCAACTTTAATCCATCCATAAAGAGCCAACAGAGGACTTAGAGAAAAGCCGATATTGGCAACAATAAAGATGCTCAGAAAAAATATGAAGAATAGTTTTTGTCGAGCAAGTATTTTCATTCTGAAAATCTCATGCCATCTTTTAGGAGAGCGTGTGGTTAGACTTTTTTTTGCTTTTGAAAGAGACTTTGTAGAAATATTAAGGCGATTATTCATCAAGCGAAACAGCAACGCACCAAAAAGAAATCTGATAATGATATCTGTTGTGTAAAGAATGGGGGAAAGATAGTCTATTCTTATTCCTGAGACAAAAGAGAAGTTCGGCCAAAAATGTTTGCCAAATTGCGTAGGAAGAAATAAAAAAAATAAAACGAGAAGGATGCTTTCGACTTTACTCGCGGGGTTTAATAACCAAAACGCGTTCTTTTCCTTCTCCTGATGATTCTGAAGTGACTTGCTCATCGTCTTGAAGATAGAGATGGATGATACGGCGCTCCCAAGATTTTAGAGAAGAGAGAACTTGCTCTTTATTTTCTGACAATGCTTTTTCTTTGACTTGCATTGCCAAGTTGTGAAGATATTCGGTACGATTCTTTTTGTAGTCGTCAACTTCAATTGAAACTCGAGCAAATCTTCCGATCTTTTTTGCAATTGCGAGTGAAAGAATAAGTTGAAGTGATTCGAGAACTTCTCCATGGTAGCCGATGACAATTCCTGTATCTTGAGTTTCCATCATGATATCCAAGATGTCGTCTTGCTCCTCAAGAGTAAAAGTCCCATCAATCTCCAGTGCACTAAACACTTTTTCAATAAGCTGTTCGATGTCTTTTCTTTCTTTTGCTGTTAATTCTATTTTATCCATATTATTCTGATTTCTTCAAAAATGGGAACCAATCTACAAGTCCACCCCACTGTTGAATCATGTACTGCTGTATGATACCAAAAATTGTCAAAGTATTCCAGTAGAGAGATAAACCAAAAGGCAAGTTAAAAGAGAAGAAGCCAACCATTATTGGCAAAAGATACATAGATTGAGTTTGGAATGTTGTTGCGAAATCTGGTTGGTCATTGTTCTTTTTGACAGGTTTTGGAGCATCAGCAGCTGGAGCCATCATCATCTTAGACTGAATAAGCTGCAGCGCTGCAGTCAAAACACATACAAGAATAAGCCCAAAGCCTACTTGAGAAATCAATTGTGAAGGGGTGTGCCCAAGAGACAATCCAAAAAAACTAGTATTCCACATCTCATGAAGCTTAAGTCCATCAAAATACAAACGATGATTAATTGCATCAGCTGTAGGTAGGCATAATGACTTTGCGCCTTTGGTAGTAAGACAGACAGATCCAAGAAGAACTTGATAAAGAGCAATAAGAATTGGGATTTGAATTACCATAACAAAACATCCTGATGCTGGATTGACTCCGTGTTGTTGGAAAAGAGCCATTTGCTCCATTTGCAAACGCTTTGAGTCGTTCTTGTGCTTTTCTTTTAATTTATTTATCTCAGGCATGATCTGTTGCATTTTCTTTTGCTGTTTGAGACTTTGATGCAAGAGAGGAGAAAGAATAAGTCTTATGATAATTGTTAAGAGAATAATTGAGAATCCAAGTGCAGATGGGACATGAAGGGCAGTTAAGCCTTGATAGACTGCAACGAGAATGTTAAGTATTGGATTGATTAAAACAATGTCAAAAATATTCATAAGCTAAAAAATGGTTGACAGGAAAGAACACGTTTAAGAGATAAAAGAGAACCACGCAACGTGCCATATCTTTCAATTGCAATTTTTGAGTATTCAGAACAGGTAGGATGCTTTCTACAGCCAGAACTAACACCGAATAATTGATGCAAGAGGGGAGAGATAATTTTTTGATAAATGGTTAAGGTAGAAAGTAATAAATATTTCATTGTATAAGATGTTGTTTAGTAAATGCTTCTTTTATTTCTTGGCAAAGATCACCCTGTTGTTTGTCTATTATACCTTTTTCCAGAAAAAAAAGCATGTCGTAGCCCGGACTGATCACATCGCGCAATTCTTCAATGCATGAACGAAAGACTCGGCGAATACGATTTCTAGCAACTGCTCGCTTATCAACTGTTTTTCTCACAACAAAAGCGAATCTACTTATTCCAATGTCATTCTTTGCATATTTTAGACCGAAAAGAGGAGTTCTTAAATACCTTGTATGAGAAAGTTTAATGTCGGCAGGTAGACGATACTCACGTGATAACATGCAGGTTATAAAGAGACTGAAAGTCGCTCACGGCCTTGGTCACGGCGACGCTTTATCATTTTTTTACCATCATTTGTTTTCATTCTGCCCAAAAACCCGTGTTTGCGGACTCTTTTTAGCTTTTTACTTTTTGTAAGGCGTTGCATACCTCATAAGTATACCAAAATATGAGCTATTTAACAATTAACAAATTTTTTACCTAAAATATAAGTACAATGTATGCTAAAATGAATATGAAATTTGTCGTTTTGGGTTCTTGACAAAAAGTTATCCACAATATTTAATAACTAGTAATATTAATAGCATGACACTATCCTACCTCTATGAATGATAAAAATGATGAACTATGGAAAAAAGTAACGCAAGAGATGCAGACAAAAGTTTCTTCGGCAAACTTCCACACACTCTTTAAAAATACTAAACTTATTTCTCTTGAAGAAAATATAGCTACAGTTGCTGCTCCTTCGACCATGATTATTGATCTTTTGCAAAAACGCTTTGGTAAAGAGATCCAAACACTTCTCTCAACCCATTCGGGCGCAGATGTCTCACTTCTTTTTATTCCCAAAGTTTTCCCTCAAGCCAAAGGTGATGATAAAGATGCGCCTTTATTTAACTCTGAAGAAACACCACAAAAACCACTAACTGTTGGCCATCTTCCTCGAGTTCGTCCGGATTTTACTTTCCAGAACTTTGCGGTGAGTGCAGGCAATCAACTTGCTTTTGTTTCAGCACAGACAGTTGCCTCAAACCTCGGCACGTCATACAATCCACTTTTCCTCTATGGACCGGTTGGAGTTGGTAAAACCCACCTCATGCATGCAATTGCCAATGATGTCTATCAGCAAAATCCCATTAATAAAATTGTGTATATCACTAGCGAAGAATTCACAAATGAAGTCGTTGATGCAATACGCAGTCATGAGACAGCTCGAATGAAGCGAAGATTCCGCACCGCCAAACTCCTTATCATCGATGATATTCAATTCATTGAGGGTAAAGAGGCAACACAGGAAGAATTATTTCATACATTTAATATCCTTATTGATAACGGATCTCAAATTTGTCTTACCTCAGATAGACCACCACAGGAAATTAAGAAACTTGAAGCTCGTCTTTCTTCAAGGTTTGCCGGTGGACTAACTGTGGATGTCTCCAAACCAGATTTTGAACTTAAAGCTGCAATTGTGGGTATTAAGGCTAAGAAGTATGGTTTTGATATACCTCCTGAGGTAACAACCATACTTGCTGAGAAGGCAGAAGATACAAGAAGCCTTGAAGGATTACTTCTGCGTGTAATTACACAAGCAACTACATCCAATAGCCCGATAACAATTGAACTCGCTGAACAAGCGCTGGGAAACATAATTGAAGAAAAAAGACAACATCTTCATGCAGATGATGTTGTATCGTATGTTTGTCAGTATTACCAAATTAAACCAACTCAACTCAAAGGACCTAAAAGGACAGCATCATTAGTTAAAGCAAGACAGGTTGCAATGTATTTACTTCAAACAGAACTTCGAATGACATTAGTAGAAATAGGAAATCTCTTAGGTGGAAGAGATCACACAACTATTATTCACGGTGTGGATAAGATTAAAGAACTTGTGGATAAGAAGGAGAGAGTTAGTGAGGATATCTTGGGAATAACAAAATCTCTTCGTGGATAACTAGTGGACTACTCACGAGAGGTGACTTATGAACAAGTAATCCCCAAAAATATTCACAAAATATCCACATTTTATTACGCATAAAGTCCAATTTTTAAACTCATTATTATTACTATACCAAACCCTTCCTTTTGTATGGATATTTCTTCCTATAAGCTCTCTGCTTGTTGATTTTTTCCACATTTCCATATACACTACAACAACTACAAATAGATATATGAAGATTACTTTATTAACCCCAAATCTCCAACAAAAACTTTCTTTTCTCAATCGCGCCATATCAACAAAGAATCAATTACCAATACTTCTCAATATTCTTATTGAGACACAAGAGAATACAATTAAGTTAAGTTCAACTGATCTTGAGATAGGAATAGAGATTACCTGTCCTGCAACAATAGAAGAACATGGTAAAACGACAGTTCCAGCACGACTCTTTACTGAACTTATATCTTCATTAACGGATGACACTCTCACCATGGAGTCATCTGAAAGCAAACTTGAAGTTGTAACTAAACGCACAAAAAGTACCTTCCAAACAGTTAGTAGTGATGAATTTCCCAGACTCTATGAATCCAAAGGTGAAAGACTTGCTGTTCTTTCTGGGAAAAATTTAAAGAAAGAATTATCTTCGGTTGTTTTTTCAGCAAGTATTGAATCTACTCGTCCTGCTCTTTCAGGAGTTTTGATAAGAAAAGAAGCAGAGGGATTTCTTCTGGTCGCAACAGACGGATACCGTCTTTCCTTGAGGCACTACAAAGTAACTCAAAGTTCGGGCGATGATACATCATTTATTATTCCTGCACGAGTTTTTAGAGAATTACTTGCTCTCAAAGAAAGCGATGAGGATATCTCCATGTTCGTCTCTAAGGAACAGAATCAAATACTTTTTGAACAAGGAGATACTCTTCTTGTTGGTAGACTTATTGAAGCAGAATTCCCAAATTACGGAAAGATCATCCCATCGGATTTTTCTGTGAATGTAACTTTTGATAGGGAAGAATTATTAAAAGCTGTAAAAATCTGTTCTGTCTTTGCAAGAGATTCAGCTAATATTATTAAACTTTCCTTAGCCAAAGATACTATCACTGTTTCGTCAGGATCATCGACTGTTGGAGAAAATACAGTTAAAGTAGATGCAAAATTAACCGGTGAAGAAAATGAGATTGCGTTTAACTCACGATATCTTTTGGATGTTTTGGGGAACGTTGAAGAGAAAGATCTTTCATTTGATATGATTGGTCCTTTAAATCCAGGAGTCTTCAAAGTACAACATGACGAATCATTTCTTCACCTCATCATGCCTATACGAGTTCAGGGATAAAAGAAAAACTAGAATTTACTGAATATCATTTGAGTCACTTCCCGAAGGAGAAACCTGTGGATTAAAACTATCAATAAGTTGTTGTGGTGCACCAATAGATTGTAAGAGATCTGGTGGAAAGAATGATCCAGGCCCTTCTATAATTTTCCAAGTTCCATTAACTTTCTTCATAATTATACCTCCTCCAGTAATGTCAGGATTAGTTACGACCACTGTCGCCCAATTATCTCCAAATTTTTTAAATTCTGAGTAAGTATATGCAACGGCTGGTGTAACTTGTGGTTGTACTTGATTTTGTATTGTAGCTGCTTCTGTCGGATTAGGTGTTGTAATTTGTACACTTATCTGTGAAGGTGAAATGCTCGTAGATATTGTTGGGTTACTAGTTTGATTATTTGAAGATGTAGTATTTGTTGGTGAACTGCTTTTTAAATTTATAGTAAGAAAAATCATTCCAAAACTTAATATAAATATTAAACAGATTGCTCCAATAATATATAAGTTTCTTTTGTTGTTTTTAAAAAACTCAATATATTTATTAGGTTGAGGTAATTGAGTTTCTTGATTTGATTGTTCTGGATTCATAATCTTACTTTATTATACTAAAAACCTTTCATTCTAATAAATCCCATTATATTTGTCCCCTTAAGACTCTCTTCATCTCCAGGCACTCCGGTAGTAAAGAACTGCATATAGCAGTCGTTAGCTGAACACTTACTGCCTGGATCTTTTCCTATATAGAGTCCCACATGCCCTGGTTGAGCTTCAGCCATTCCATTATTAAAATATACAGCATCACCAGGCTCTAGTAGAGATTCATTACTGGTGACAACTTTTTGATAGTAAGATCGATGTCCTTGATTAGCCCAATCAAAATTTGTTTGTCCACCCATAGAGACTTTACCACCACTTCCCCAATACCAAGCCCAACCAACAAAGCCTGAACAATCAAAAAAAGTCGGATCATTAGTAGCAGGATTTTCAGTAGACCAGTTTCTGCTCGGCTCACCTGACGAATATACAATATTTTTATTATTAATTCTTGATCGAGCTAACGCAATGACCTTTTGTACCACTGCAGATTCATTTTGATTGCCACTCGTGTCGCAATCTGGTGGAAAAACAGGAGAAGTTTTTGGATTGTCTATAGATGTATCAGTACAGTTACTAGTTGCAGTAAAATTTGAAGAACTACCCGTTGATGGAACAGCTTTTTCAATTGAGTCAACAATACCTTTTCGATATTTTTCCATATCGAAATTAATTCCCCCTACCTCGTTATACACCCATGGAACTGTTGCAAAAAGCTGTACCATAGGGATATTTCCTCCGGAATAATTTGCCCCTCGAGTGCTAAAATTGTCAGTTGTTACAGATGGAGTAAATCCTTCGTCTTTCCCACGTTCCTGCGCAAAGATTTGTGCATATTGTTGACTTTTTTGTGCAACAGAGGGGAGGCCAAATGTTTTTTCATCAACACGTGTATTATTTGGCCCGAAATTGTATCTACTCAAACCAATCTGTTGAGCATATATTTCAGCCCAGGTACCAAATTTATGGCTATAGTCGTAGTGAAGACTTACAGCAAGATCAGCATGTGCATTATTTGCTATTTGTGCTCGCTGTAGCAAACTAACATAGGAATCAGTTTGTGTTTTGGTCATAACTACCGTATAGCCATCTTTTTTTAAATCCCCTTCTATTTCATTTGCAACTTTTTGCATAGCAGCTCTCTCTCCTGGCGAACCTGAATTATCTCCTACTTTTAGTCCTCCTGACCCAGGCTCTGTTGCTCCTTGTTTGTCAGGTGATGAATGTCCAGGATCAATAACAATGGTTGTTGCAAAGGCTGAGGAAGAAAGAGGGAACAATGCTAAGAGGATAAATAGTGATAAAGATATAAATAAAGACAAAATATTACCAGGCAGCTTAGTCTTCATATATTAATCATAAAGTATTAGCATCCATCAGGCAACTCATTAAAAACATAGTCGCTTTCAATAAGAATGCTTGCAGTAGCACTATCAGGGTAAAATCCAACTGGTAACGTACAGATGCCTGCCTGGCTCATACCTTGTTGCATAAACCAATTTTCTGCCTCTATTTTTGCATTAGCAACATTTATGGTAAAAATTTCAACTTCAAATATATCCAATGCCTGAATATATTCTATAGTGATATTTTGTGAAGAATAAACAGTACCATAATTCTGTCCTGCTGGAAGCAGTTGAAGAATACGTGCTTTTGCTTGAGAATCAGATGATGAAAGGGGTGTTCGTTGTTCTTCTTTTTGTAAAAATGTTCTTGATGATTGCGGATTCCATTTTAGTGGAGTATTTGGTTGAATAATAGACACAGGAATTGATGTAGGAGATACTGTTGTTTGGACTGTTGTATTCGTAGTTTGATTCTGTTGAGGTTGCGCAATAAGTATATATGCTATGGATATAATTACGAGAACTAAAATAAAGGCCAACAGTATCACAAAATAATATTCTCTTTTACCTTTAGGAATTTGAAAATTTTTCATAATACTCATATATTATTTATTTTATCTATATTAACTGCAATATTGTGAATATGTTTGCCAATATGCCCAGCTTCCATGAATTATTTTATTGCGATAGTTAATTGCGTTTGATGTCTGTACAGGCCAATTAACATTTCCGGCATCATATTGGCCATTTCCTTGTCCTTTTGGATTCATTTGAAATAGTCCAAAGGCGCCTTTGCCGCTTGTAGAGGCTTTAAGATAGGAATTTGGATTATATTGAGGGAGACTTTCGTGTTTGGCGATACAATCCCATGTGTAATAGTTTGCTGAATCAAGCTGTTTTATTAATGTATCAAGTGCTTGTTGAGTAAAATTACATTGGGGATCACCAAAATTTCCATAAGGATTATTGAGTGCCCATAGACCACTTGCGTATTTCCCGCTACAGGTATCATGATTGGCTGGAACATCTCCCCCACCACTTGCTGCTCCACCTCCTGCACCTGCATCCAAAACTCCACCAGTTATACTTACCGTTGCGAAGTTAATAATATGGACATTATCTTTCGTTGCTTTTAATGTAAGTTGAAAGGTTTGGGAGATAGGATCGCCAAGGGTAAGTTTGAGAGCCTTTGCGTCCCAGGTAATAGTTTGGTTTTTATTATCTGCTTTTGGGTCGGATCCGACATACTCTGTGCCATCAGGGAGAGGATCGGTAACGACCATATTTTGCGCCGATCCTGCAAATTCAACATCGATTGTATAGTCAAGTGTATCTCCCTTTTTTGCTGATGTTGGGCCGGTTTTGGTAATAGTAAGAGGCTTATTATCTTGGTTACTGTTTCGTTCTGCTGTTGAACTTGTAATCATAAAAATGATAAAGAGAATGAGTAGTACAATTCCCACAACAATCCAAAAGATAGGATTGGTCAGAAGAAACATTGCAGCCTTTTTCTTAGCTTCAGCTATCAATTGATCTTTTGCAGCATTTGCAGCTGACCGAAGGTCCATATTGGGGATTTTGCCATGAGCTGCTTGATTGGCTGCTTGTCTGAGGTCTGTTGGAGGCATTTTGCCGAGCTTGTTCATGTCACGAGCATTTTTAAAGCCTCCTATTCCTCCTTTTACTGCTCCTGCTCCCAACCCTTTAAGACCTCCACCTATTCCACCTGCAAGTGTTCCTGCATCTCCTTTCCCGGCATTTCTTGCTCCCATGGCGCCACCTATCATGCCTGATTTTCCTTGCGCAAGTGCTCCTTCTTTGGCTCCTTTTAAGGCTCCGCCTATTTTGCTGATATCGGCCATATACATTTATAGTATCAAAACTACAAGGTGAGGTCTAATAATAGATTAACTGGAGGCTGGTGGGGTAGGTGTCCCTGCTGGAGGTACTGAAGGAGTGACTTCAGGAACAGAAGGCGTTGTTGGGGATTGGTAAGCCGTTGGTGCCGCTGGACTCACCTCTGGAATGACAGGTGTTGCTGGATCTGTTGTCTGGTCAGTTGTTTGATTGGCCATAGGTACAGCTGTTTGGGTTTCGCCTCCAGTTGTTGCAGCTTCA
>DATIIS010000012.1:0-13565 GCA_035479415.1 Saccharimonadales bacterium (SeqCode) | reverse complement strand
ACTCCTACTCCAACGGTAACCCCTACCGCTACACCAACTCCTACAGTTATACCTACATCGACACCCACACCAACTGTGAACCCTACAGCAACCGCAACACCTACACCAACAGGAGTATCTCCAACAACCACGCCAACTGCTACTCCAACACCTACAATGACGCCAACGCCGACACCGTCAACACAAATAATTGTTAATGATCCACTGACACCACACAGCAGTCTCATCTGCGTCCAAACCAATAACATAATCTCAATTCTTGGAATTCACTTCACTCTTCCAAGTATTAAATGCTCTGTAGTTCGGAACTAACATTCTCATTCCTCATTCTTACAACCCTGTTACTCCAATCTTAATTCTCTGGTTTAAAATATAATTATTATTTAACAATCAAGGAGGGAGAGGAGGTGAATACGATATGACAGGAAAAACAGATAAAAGACACAAAGATAATTTAGATCCACAAACAAGATCAAGAATTGGTCAAATGGGAGGTCAAGCTTCTTCAAAGAGTTCAGCAGGACAAAAAGGAGGAAAGGCTTCCAGTCAGAGAACACAAAATTCTAACTCGCAAGTTGATTCAGAAGTGCTAGATGATACCTTAGTTGGATGGGATGATGAGTTATAACGATTGGCTATGAAAATAAAAAAGGAATAGGTAACTTAGATGTTGCCTATTCTTGTTGTGAGGCTTTGGGGTCGAATTTAAGTGCATTAGAATTAATGCAATAATGTTGATTTGTGGGAGATGAATCATCAGGGAAAATATGCCCCAAATGTGAGCCACAATTTTTACAAATTACCTCTGTCCTATGCATAAACATACTATCATCATCACGCAATTCTACTGCGTCATTATTTGCAGCATCAGAAAAACTTGGCCATCCAATAAGTCCAGGCGTTGTGGAATCATACTTTGAATCACTTTTGAACAGTAATGCTCCACAAGCCACACATCTATATTCTCCTGTTTCATTGTTATGTAATAGAGTCCCTGAACCAGGCGTCTCTGTCCCCTTCTCTCGCAAAATATGATATTGTTCAGGAGTTAATTTCTTTTTCCAATATTCTTCTGGTTTGTTTCGCATGTCATCAGCCATGATGTCATTATGGAGTAAGCATAAAGGTATTTCAAGTACTAAATCTTTCTGATCATGGAGTTGTGTTACAATTAATTAAGTATCCAAACTGCCTATGCACCCACGTTCTCGTTTAAAACGTTCAGATTTTAGTTCAAGAAGTAGAGTCAAAAGCATCCAGCAAAAAAAACATTGGAGATTTTCCTTGAGAGGACTTTTCAGCCAACCCAAAAAGAAACTTCTTTATTTATTTCTCATTCTTTTAGTCATTCTTATTATCATTCCACCTGCCACCTATTTATATTTCGCCAATGATCTCAAAAGTAAAGACAGCATCATGAATCGTCAAGAGACAGGTCTTACCCTTCTTGATCGAAATGGACAGCCATTTTATACCTATGATCTAGCAAAGTCCATCTCATATGTCCCAATTTCAGATATCCCAGACTCCACGCAGCATGCGCTAGTCGCAGCGGAAGATAGGACATTTTATACAGATCCTGGATTTTCTGTCACGGGAATCGCTCGTGCCTTTCTTGCTGATATCTTTGCGCACAAAGTTGTTCAAGGCGGATCAACTATCACTCAAGAACTTGCCAAAAATGCCTTTCTCACCTCCTCACAAAATGTGCTGAGAAAATATCAAGAGTTGGTACTTGCAGCAGAACTCAACCGACGATTTAGTAAACAAGATATCCTTGAACTCTATCTTAACTCAGTGTATTTCGGTGAAGGCTCCTTTGGAATTCAGAACGCAGCTGAGACATACTTTGGAATTCCTGCCAAAAATCTTGATCTTGCTCAGTCTGCCCTGCTTATCGGAGTTCTTCCTGCTCCATCTGTTTATTCACCGCTTTCAAATCCCCCAGATCTCGCTCTTCAGAGACAAAAAACCGTCCTCCAATCAATGGTAACCAATGGCTACATCACTCAAGCTCAGGCAGATCAAGCTGAAAATGAACCACTTACCTATAACACCAACAAAACTTCAACAGATGATCTCATCGCTCCACATTTTGCCCAATACATACGAAATCAATTATTCAAACAATACGGTGAAGAAAAAGTTATCAGAGACGGATTTAGAGTTAGGACGACAATGGACCGTGGTCTTCAAACCTATGCTGAGAAAACAGTTGCCCAGCAAGTAAATAATTTGAGATATGATCATGCGACCAATGGCGCAGCGGTAGCTCTTAATCCAAAAAATGGACAAATTCTGGCTATGGTCGGCAGCTATGATTGGACTGATTCGAAATTTGGGCAGACAAATATGGCTATAACACCTCGCCAACCTGGATCTTCATTCAAACCAATTATCTATGGCCGAGCACTTGACGATCATATTATTACTCCGGCAACAGTTCTCCAAGATGTCGAAACGACATTCCCAGGAAATTACAAGCCGCATGATTATGATTTTCGCTACCGTGGAAATGTCACTGTACGTCGTGCGCTTGCTAATTCTCTGAATATCCCAGCTGTTGAAGTCATGGAGAAAGTTGGTGTCCCAAATGGCCTTAATGAAGCACAAAAATTGGGAATTACGACACTTCAGCCAGCAAGTCATTATGGATTATCCTTTGTTCTCGGATCAGGCGAAGTGCCACTTCTTCAGATGACTGATGTCTACGCGACATTTGCCAACCAAGGCACATACCATGATACGACAGGTATTATCCAAATTAATGATAAGTATGGCAATACTGTCTCAGCACCTTCTGATTTCTTTTCATTTTTAAGTATGTTTAATCCGATGAATTGGTTTACAGGATCTGGTGACCACAACAACCAACAAGTGATAAGCCCACAGGCTGCATATCTGATCACATCAATCCTTTCTGACAACAATGCACGAGCTGAAGAATTTGGAGGTGCACTTACTCTCTTCAATAGGACCGCAGCTGTTAAGACTGGAACAACAGATAATTTTAAAGATGCATTGACTCTAGGCTATACTCCGAGTTTTGTTGTCGGAGTTTGGGTCGGCAACAATGATGACAAGCCTATGGACAATATCGCAGGATCTCTCGGTGCTGCACCTATCTGGAAAAATATCATGCAATATTATCTCGCTGATCAGCCCAATGAACAATTCCCCATGCCATCAGATATCATCACAGAAGATGTCTGTCCTTATGGACCATATACTGCTGGCTATATGGAATACTTTATCGATGGGACGCAACCTGATTCTTGTGGACAGCCAACAGGTGCGCCAACAATCCAAGCAACACCCACAAATGGCCCAACACCAACCAACGGACCAGGACCAACCAACACACCTGCTCCACAACCAACTACAACTCCATTGCCACAGCCAACTGTTACACCAGTACAGTCATTGCCAACCTCCTCTCTGCCACTTCCTACGACAGTTCATCCATAATGAATCATAATATGTAAGTAAAAACAAAGAAATTGAAGAACATTGTTAATTCAATTAAACCTCCCGCTCAGCTTGACATCATTCTTTGAAAGGGATAGAGTGAACATAGATCCGTAAGAATTCTGTAAGAAGAGTTTAGAATTTATCACAATTTTTATGAGTCAGAATTTATCTATCGCTGCCAACGTATATTCGCCTGATTGGAAATTATTGCAACCGGCTGTACAAAAATATTTTGTCGAGAATTTATTTTCTCTTGCAATAACACAAAAACAAACACGCACAAAAATCACGATGGATTTACATTACAACCAAATCAATACCAACGAAATTCCCTTCCTAACGGATTTGCTCAAAGAGCATCTTCCAACGGTTCTTCAAACAATATGCTACAACGATCTTAATTTACCATTTGATCAAGAAGTCAAAAATACAGAAATTGGACATCTTTTCGAGCACATTCTCCTCGAATATCTCTGCCAACACAAATTAGCCAAAGGCGCCCGCCGTGCAACATATGCAGGACGAACGACTTGGAATTGGGTACGAGATCCATTTGGTAGATTCTATATTCATCTGACATGCGGTAAAAAAGACGCAGATATTCTCCCCCTAGCTATTGAACAAACAGTAGGGCTGATGAAAATAATTTTGGGATACAATCCTCGTCCACTTTTCCTGCTCAATGCCAATTCAACTGCTCAAAATGGTTTAAAAAATGGAGAGAGGAGGTGTTAATATGTTATTGAAATTTCCCAAAAAGATTTTGGACACGCTTTTTGTTTTGCTCCGTTGTTTTTACAACAACGATTCCTTGGCCGAATTGCCCGTATACGACAGTCGTATCCAAAGGAGACAAGAGTACCGCGGGTATCGCGAGTAGATCTTCTTCGCCAGTTATGACTATCAGTTGTCTTTTGTGTGTAGTTTCATAAGTGGCAATCGCATTTCGTATTATCACTGCTGCATTTTTGGTAATTGTTCCTGCTGGGTTTGAGGCTTCGTATGTTGTCGTATCAGGGAACAATGTAGAAGAGTTATGATTGAGTACTTCCCTTCTTGTTCGTCCATCGATGATACTGACATCAGCCATTCTTCCAAGTTCAGAAAGAGTTTCTGCAACAATATCTCCAACAGCGATAAGAATTGTATTTTGGGGAAGATTTGAGATAACGATTTTCATTTCTGCCTCAAGTGGACCGATGGGACGTCTGAGATCTTCTCTTTTGTCCTCAGGCAGGACAAATTTGTCTTGAGTCTCAAATAATTTTTGATATGAATTCCCTTCTCTATCAATTTCTCCTTTTCGGATTCTCTCAGATGAGATAATCTCTTTATCATTTCCTAGAACATACGGGACGATAACAATTTCTAATGGCTTGAACTCTTTTTTCTGGCGCTCTTCATTTATCTTCAAAACATTTTCTTTATTACTTTCAGTAATGAAAATAGCATCTAAATTAGCATCCTCCAAAGTTGTCCCGTAAAAATCAAGAATCGGAACAATCTCAAATCGTCCAGCCAAATCATTTTTTTCTAAAAAATCTACAACAGATTTCTTTCGTGATTTAAAGTCTTCAATAAGACCTGCAAATGTTTTATTGGCAAATAATTCATCTGTCGCGATACCGATAATAACTTTTTCTGATTGCTCAAATGCAGTAGTTAACAATTTTTGATGTCCGAGGTGAAATCTATCAAATGTCCCGCCGACGAGAGAACGTCCATAACGATAATTCATATCCATGAGTATATCCTGAGGAGAATAAAGAAGCAACTAACTATCTTCCAAATGTTCGTTTTCTTTTTTGATATTCCTCAACTGCTTTGCCAAATGCCTTCTCATCAAAATCAGGCCAATAGGTGTCAGTAAAATATAACTCACTATAAATACTCTGCCATGGTAGGTACCCACTCAGTCGTTGTGCGCCTCCCGTACGAATGACAAAATCAGGATCAGGAAGATTTTTGGTATATAAATATTGGGATAATAAATCCACAGTAATGTCACTCGTTTCTACTTTATCTGAAATCATTCGTTGCACCGCCTGGACAATATCTTCTCTTCCTCCATAATTGAGAGCTATAGTAACTTGGATTCCTGTATTATCTTTTGAGCTCGCAACAACATCAGCAATAGCTTCCTGGATATCTTTAGGAAATGCCATGATATTTCCTATGACACTAATTCTTCCCCCTTTCTTCACAAGTTTCTTAAGAAGATTTCCTTTCAAAGCCTTTCGAAAAAGATCCATGAGATACGTAACTTCCTTATCACTCCTCTGCCAATTCTCAGTCGAAAACGCCCAAAAAGTAACATAAGGAATCTTAAGATCTTGGGCACGACTTACAATTTTTTCAATCTGCCTATATCCTTTTTGATGGCCAAAAAGAGCTGGTAATCTCTTCTTTTTTGCCCATCTTCTATTTCCATCCATAATAAATGCGACGTGTTGAATTGGATGTTCTTTAATTTTTACCATGTCGCTTTTATTGAGCAACTGTATTTGTTCTTTACACCAAGGCGAATATTTTTCAGGTTCTTTTTCTATCAGTTGCAACATAGTACTCCATTCAACCCATTCATAAGCCTCTACTTCTTTTGGATTGGGTTTTGGTTCTGTGGTAACTGTCGCGATGTAGACAGGACATATCTCATTTTCAACAATATCATTCATCACAGCCCGATATCGATAATCAGCAAGGACAAGAGTGAGGTCTTTTACCTCCAAACCCAGCTCAAACTTCAATCGTCTTTTAACAGCATCAACTGTCGCTTCACCAGGCGCAGGATGCCCACAACAACTATTGGTCCATACTCCTGGGAATACCTTTTTTGAGAGCGCTCGTTGCGTTAGAAGAAACTTCCCTTCTTCATTGAAGACATAGCACGAAAAAGCTCTATGCAATGGCGTATGAGCATTGTGTGTCTCCAATTTGGGCGCTACACCAATTTGTTCATCTTCATCATTTACCAACACGATGTATTCGTCCATAGTCTCTATATATAGTCGTATTTTTTTGTAAAATCATTCGATTTTCCCTATAATAGGCTTATGAAGTCGATTGTTGAGCACATACTTGAAGGTGATGCAAGCGCAGTTGAGACATTTTATCAAACCTATTCACCAGGAATTCTTGCTTATTTAAAACAAAAGCTTCCACGACATGAAGATGCACAAGAACTACTGAATGATGTTTTTCTTGATGCAATTGAAGGCTTACCGACCCTCAAAAAAGAAGCCAATCTCAAGGCCTGGATGTACAAAATAGCTCATCACACAGTCGTCAATTTCTATCGCAAAAAGAAAATTAAGTCACTCATCTTCTCTCAATTTCCTTATCTAAAAATACTTGCCCAAGAGATGCAACAACCAGAATTTGAACTCGAAAAAGCTGAAATAAAAGTTCGTCTACAAATTGCATTTGAAAAACTCTCACAGAAATACCAACAAATCCTTCACATGCACTATATCGACGAGCTACCAGTAAAAATAATTTCTGTAGAGCTCAATCTCTCATTCAAAGCAACAGAATCCTTACTCTATCGCGCCCGCCAACAATTTATCAAATATTATGAAACAGAGTGACTTCGTTGCCATCCTTCAGGAACGTGCACGCGCACAAAAGAAAGCCATGGATGCTGTGCCTTTTCCCAGAATTTTTGCTTTTGTTATCGAATGGCTAAGTGATCATCCGTGGAGATTTCTGATCCCACTTGCATTCCTTATCTCACTGGTACTTCGAGGAATTATTGGGCCTAACTATACAAATATTGTATTGCAGATCTTTAGGAGTATATGAAAAAAAGAGTCATTCTTGTTTACGCGAGTTATCTTTGGACCAAAATGTTGATCGGGCTTACCTTTCATCCCTATCGCTCAATTAGAGAGACATTTAGACGTCCTGTCCTTTTGCCTGTCATCTTTTCTCCACTCATAGCAGTCGCATTACTTTTCTTGACTGCCAAAATTGGCTCGCTTCTTATTATTATCTATGGAAGAGAGAGAGACGCAGTCGCAATTTTCTTAAGCACCACTCTTATCTCAATTATTTTCTGGCAAGCACTCTTGCTTTACTTCCTCATCAGTTTTTTTGTGGCGAAAAGGAGAAAGTAACTATCAGATATTTTGATGTGAGAAATGGGATTTTTTGAACTTGATATCTGGATCTTTTGAAATCTAGAATTCAGGAAATCAAATTGTCAAAAAATCTTTATCACAAACTTCACACTTCTCATGTCAAGAATTCTAAAAACTATTTTTTAATAACACGGGGGCCTTTTTTGGTATCGGTAAGTTCATACCCAAGCTTCTCAATTTTTGCTCTGATCTGATCTGCTGCATTAAATTTCCTAAGTTTTCGCAAGTGTTGTCTCTCTTCTACTAATTTCTGAACATGCCCTGGGATGATGTGTTGTGCGTTTTTAAGTTGGTGACTTACTTCTTGGATGTTGAGTCCCAAAACTCGATCCATTTTGAAGAGTGTTCTCAATTTAGGTCCGGTTGGATAAGGAGATTTTACGACCTCCCACATAACTGCAAGTGCTTGTGCAGTATTGAGATCGTCATTAAGTGCATCAAGAAATCGTTTCTCATATTCTTCAAATGTCCCTGCAGGAACTCTACCTTGACTTTCAGATGGTTCTTCCCATCGACTGACGTCAATAATCAACTTCTTGTATGCATTTTGTGCTGCATCAAGTGCATCAAATGTGAAATTCATCTCCTGACGATAGTGAGTTTGGAGATAGAGATAGCGAAGAGCCAGGACATCATATCCTTCCTTCTCCAAATCATATACTGTATATAAATTACCTTTGCTTTTACTCATTCGCTCGCCATTGACCAGAATAAATGCGCCATGCATCCAAAAATTCACGAATTTTTTGCCTGTTGCCGCCTCTGCTTGTGCTATTTCATTTGGATGATGCGTTTCTTTTAGATCAATTCCCCCAGCATGAATATCAAATGTCTCACCAAGATATTTCATGCTCATTGCACTACATTCGATGTGCCAACCAGGAAAGCCAACTCCCCAAGGGCTTTTCCATTCCATTTGACGTTTTTGTTGCTCTGCTTCTTCTTTATCCAATCCTGACTTAGCGACATATTCTTTAAACGTTACACCATGAGGATAACTAAATTTCCACAAGGCAAAGTCACGTTGATTTTTCTTTTCTTGATTTATTTCAACCCTTGCACCAGCTTTTATCTGATCAAGACTTGAGAGCTCTCCATAATTTGGAAATTTACTTGTGTCAAAATAAATTCCATCTGATGTCTTGTAGGTAAAGCCTTTCTCTTCAAGTCGTTTGACCAGGTCAATTTGTTCTTTGATGTGATCTGTTGCTTTGGTAAATTTCTTTGGACGGGTTAAATTCAACTTTTCAAAATCCTTAATAAAAACATCAGCATAAAATTCAGCTATTTCCCAGGCTGTTTTGCCTTCTTTTTTGGCTGCTTTTTCCATACGGTCTTCACCTAGATCCGCATCTCCCAAATTATCTCCTGTCAGATGTCCGACATCAGTTAAGTTCATAATATAGTCGACATCATAGCTGTTATATTGTAGTGTGCGGACTAAAATATCTGCCGATGTGTATGTCCTGAAGTTGCCAATATGCGCAAATGAGTAGACTGTGGGACCACATGTATACATCCCAACTTGCAATGGATGAATGGATTTAAATTCTTGAACTTTTTTGGTTAATGAATTATAGAGCTTTAGCATATGGATGCATTATAGCTGAAGCTGAGAAGGAATTCAAAAAAATAATTACTGAGGAAGTAAAATTTTACCGGGAAAAGAATAATTTTAGTAATTATTTAGTCCTATAGTTGACAAGCTAAGGCTAATTTAGTATAATACTTCTTATATGGGAAGATTAGCTGAAATACCACTAGGAATAGGAGCTCCTGAAGCCGACTTACCTTTTAAAAGCGGTTTCAAGGTCAACCATCAGATGAATCCATTCTCAAGTTACGCCATAGACTTGGATGCGCCTATTCCTAAAATGCCTGGGTCGAAGATTGGAAGAGCTACAATACACGGCCCTATTGTCGGAGGCATAACTGTAGCAGACGAAAATTTTTATCTCATTGATACACGTTTTGATCCAAGGGCACCATATCTTATGCTAACAAGCGGTAGATATAACGCTATTTATGATCCACGCCGCAAACCTGAGTATCTCAATCTTGAAGCAGGTAGACTAAGAGCTGTTGGTCGCAATCCAGACGCAAGTGAAAAAATTTTTAGCCATACTGATCATATGGCAAGACATGCTTTTGGAATAATGTATGACGGTCAATCAACTGTCACCGTTACAAATGATGAACCGACAAACCCGACACTGTTAACCGGACACTTAACAGAACTAGATGCCGGTTATTCACAAAGAGATAGTGGAATTATTGTGCCTAATTTAGTTTTACCAGATATACGAGAAGGATATACAGAAGGTGCGCAGTACGTACATGGTGATGGAAGAGTTGATTTAGAAAGAACACCGTACGGATATTTAGAAGGTACAGATTATGCGATTATTGGCCGTAATAGTCCAACTGTAAAAGGCGGTGTTTATCTAACTAGTGGCTATCTAAAAAGTAATCACGAAGCAATACTTGTTGATGATTGGGCACCTGAACTACAAGAATCACAAGAAAAAATAGTGAAAAGAGTTGCAGAGAGGTTCCGCGCAGAAGGAAATGTATCAGTGAGAGATATTCTTATAGAAGTGAGAAATGCGAGTAGAAATAGTATGAGGTATGATAAAGATGAAGTTGAACGTTTGATAGAACAATTATATGGAGAAGACGGTATAGTACCACTAAGCGCTTTTCGTAGAGCTGGTATTGCAACATGTCGTTACCATAATGTAGATGCTGCACTTCAGATGGAAGCTCTTATTGAAGCAGGATATCTTAATGGAAGAAGTGTCGTCGAACGTAAAATAGATGAAACTCATGCTTGGGCAATATTTTTTGAAAAAAGCAACTATGATCCTAGATATGCATGGGTCGTTGATCCTTCATCCCGGTTAGATTCTCTTCGTACAAGATATGAGCATGCTCAGCTCGGGAATACTATGTATTCCTTCCCTGGAGAATATTAAACTTTCTTATCCGCTTGAATTGCGACCGGTTTCTGATTTTGTTTTTGCCTGCGTTACTGCCATAGGCTGTTGTTGCTTCTTCCCCATCATCATTCCAGTCTTTTTGCCTGCAGGCATTGCCAATTCTTCTTGTTGAGCCTTCTGGGCTTCTAATTTTTGTCTTTCTTCTTCCTCTTCTTGTTGTTTGAGTTGTTGTTCTTTTTGTTCTCGTTCTTTTCGCGCTTTCTCCATCTGTTGCTCTATACTAAATTGTCCACCATGAGTCTTGGCAAATAGTTCTCGACGGATTTTTTCAATTTTGGCTTGTTCTTCAGGAGTATTTGCGCTGCCTGTATTTGCCTGATTAGCCTGTTGTCCGTGACTGTTTTGATTTGCTTGTTTGGTAGCATCATCTGCTTGTTGATCTGGCTCAGAAGGAAGTGTGGGGTCAATAAATCCATACAATTGGTCAACAATCGCTTTATTTGAAGCTTGAACTTGAGCTTGTGTTTGGGAACTTGCTGCTTTTGCTGCATTTCTTGCAGTCTGATTTAGTGGAGATCCTTGTTCAAAACTTGTATCTTCATGATCATCTGAGAAGGGATTAAAGTTTGGCATATAACTATAATACTATAAAAAATCAAATTTCGCTTTATAAAATCATTTCTTTAATCTTACACTATAGACCTTCAATCTCTTAGTACTCAGATCTTCCTTCCATTGCGCGTTCGAGTGTGGTCGGATCTGCGTACTCTATATCTGCACCAATTGGAAGCCCTCGCCCAATTCTTGATATTTTAAGTTGAGAATTTTGTTCTTTGAGTTTTTTGCTGATATACATAGCCGTTGCCTCACCTTCCATGGTAGGATTGGTGGCAAGAATTACTTCTCTAATTGGAGTATCAGGATGCTTGATTCGTTGGATTAATTCATGAATACGAATTTCATCAGGTCCGATATTGTTGAGTGGATCGATTTTCCCATTGAGGACATGATATACTCCTCGATACTTCTTACTTTTTTCAAGAGCGATAACATCAAGTGGCTGTTCGACAACACAAAGAAGTGAGTGATTTCTCTCCACGTCTGAACAAACTGAGCATGGGTCTGTCTCACCGATATTAAAACATGTTGAGCAAATTACTGTATCTTTTTTGAGATTTTGGACTGAATTTGCAAATTTATCCAATTCACCTTGTGGAACATGCAAAAGATAGAATGTAAGTCTTTCTGCAGTCTTTGGACCAACACCTGGAAGGCGTTCAAATGATTCGACAACTTGTTGAATTGCTTTGGGAATTTTCATAATTACTTTTAAAACAGTTCTTCAACTATTTTTCTTGTAGTGCTTTTGCAATAAGTTCTGACACAGTTAAGATATGAAGCTTGGGGAAACGCTTTTCCTGTGGGACACGAACGGTATTGGTGACATAGACGCGGTCAATACTTGAATCTTGAAGTAATTCAGGCGCCTCTTCTGAAAAAATCGCATGTGTTGCAAAGACATCACATGATACGACTCCATGATCCTTAAGGAGTTGCGCGGATTGTACAACAGTATTGCCACTTGAGATCATATCATCAACAAGAAGTGCTCTTTTGCCAGGTAATTTGGAAGGGTCAAGTGGTCCATCAAAATTTTTTATGGAGATTTCTCCAGTTCTTAAATCTCGATCTTTAACTGTTGCAATCCAAGGAAGATCATGTAATAGACGCGACATCTCTTCAATTCGACGAAGACCTCCCATATCAGGAGAGACAAGAATTGAATCTTTTAAATATTCATCAGGATTGCTCGTAACTAATACATTGAAGGCTTTACTTTGAATCTTTTCAGCAAAGACCGGCAAAGCAGAAAGTGGGGTAATATCGATATGGAAAAGTTCTGGAATTTTGGCTGAATGGAGATCAAGAGAGATAACTCTATCAACTTTTAATGCTTCTAAAAATTTAATCATTACATCAAGTGAGACTACTTCCCCATCTCTGAAAACATGGTCCTGCCTTTGATATCCAAAATATGGAATAACTGCGGTAACCGAACGCGCACCACTTCTTTTGAGTGCATCGATGATAAAAAATAGCTCCATGTAATTTTGGTCAACAGGAGTACTTGTTGATTGGACAACAACAGTATCTTCATCAACAACTGTGTCGTTGAGTTTGACACGACGTTCTCCATCTGGGAAGATCATCGTCTCGATTGGTGATACTGTAAGTCCAAATTTCTCTGCGATTTTATCAGCGAGATGAACGTTTGAGGAGCCTGAAAATATCTTCATGCTAGCTATTGTAACACATTTTTGCGACTTTCTGTAACCATAATCCAAGAGGTGCGAATTATGATACTTTTGATCGTGAATCATTTGAAATTTTGACTTTTTGAATTAAAGAAAATCAAAATATCAAATATTCAAATTCAAAGAAGTCTCACTTCCCACTTCAAAATCTCTTAATTATAAAATGAGGGCTTTACTGATGGATTCACCTGTTGTGATCCTTCTCATTGCTTCAGCAAGGAGTGGCGCAACGGAAACAATTGTTATTTTTTTATTCTTTACTACTTCATCACGTGGCCGTATTGTATCTGTCACTACCATCTCTTCAATTGCTGACTCACTAATTTTTTTCAGCGCATCTCCCGTAAAGAGTCCATGAGTTGCTGCGACACGTACGCTCCTGGCGCCTTTTTCTTTGATGAAATTTGCAGCATGAACAATTGTTCCTGCTGTGTCAATCATATCATCAACCATTAGGACATCTTT
Source organism: Saccharimonadales bacterium (SeqCode) (assembly GCA_035479415.1). Lineage (GTDB taxonomy): Bacteria > Patescibacteriota > Microgenomatia > Levybacterales > UBA12049 > JACDET01. Next base: position 236 of record DATIIS010000012.1, on the reverse strand, counting down.
TCCTTTTACTTCTCCTATCATGCCCATGGTATTTGAAACATTATTGAGCGTCACATCTCGCTCTTTATATACCAATGCGACACCTTCTGCCTCCAATAATTTCGCATAACCAGTTGCGCGAAGCATTCCATTTTTATCTGGTGCCGCAACAACAAGATTTTTTAATTTTCTTTTTTTAAGAGCTGGCAGCAGTGAATAACTTCCATATAAATTATCCCAGGGCTCTCTAATTGATC
>DATIIS010000011.1:0-55249 GCA_035479415.1 Saccharimonadales bacterium (SeqCode) | reverse complement strand
TACAGTAAAGATCGGTGTTGTACCGTTTGAGATATTGAATGAACTGCCTGATCCCTGAGTAATAGTGAATCCACCGGTGACACTTATACCGGAATTGGAGAATGCACCACCTGAGACTGATCCTCCTGAGAAGTTACCACCTGAGAGCGTACCGCCGGAAAGTGTTGCCCCGTTGATTGTTCCGAAGTTGGAGAGTGTGTTGCTGCCACTTCCTGTGATGTTGCCGGTTGCAGTGAATGCGCCGATATTGGTGGCATTAAGTGTATTAACGGTCAGTGTCCCGGTCGTTCCATTATCCGTAAGTGAGAGAAGTGTGTGTGGTGTTGCTTCTGCATCTTTAATTGAGAGAACGCCATTGGTTCCGGTTGTTGCAAGTGTGATGACTGGATTTGCATTTGAAAGTGTCAATGGATTGACATTACTAAGAATGAGCGCTTTATCAGATGTTGCGCCTCGTGTGGTAACTGATTCGAGTGTGTCAGCCTCAGTTCCTGTGACAGTGATTGTGTTGGCAAGTGCGTCAACTGCGACAGTATTGATGCCACCGCCAATAATATTGACATCATTGACCAATCCATTAAGTGATGAGACATAATTTCCAGTTGTTGTTGTCAGACACGTACTACATGAGATGGTGCCAGTAGTGCCGTCAAGTTCAATTGGAGCTGCGGCTGCAACTGCGATTGTCCCACTTTGGTTTGGAACTGTAAGTGTCGTTGTTGAACTACTATTAAGTGCAGAGAGATCAAAGTTGGCTTTCTTTGAATTATCAGAACCATTCTGGAGAAGTGTACTTGAATCAGTAAGTGTTTTGTTGGTCAAGGTCTGAGTTTGATTGGCGAAGACAAATGTATCATTGGCAGAAAGCGATGGAATTGTTGCTGTTCGTGATGTTGACAGTGATGGTGCAGCTATCGTGAGAGTATTGGTTGTCCCAAGAATCAATTGACTTGTGGCGGTGAGATTGGCGCCTTGGATAGTTCCACTTGCAGTGATATCAGATGCACCTGCAATTGATCCCGTACTTGTGATGCCACTGCCATTGAGATTGAGTGCTCCTGTGATGTTGGCGCCTCCAGATGAGACAGTCAAACCATTTGCTGAAGTGATCGTTCCAGTCCCAGTGGTTGAGATGTTGCCAGTTGTTGAGAGAACGCCATTTTCATTGATTGTCAGTTTATCAACGCCAGCTGATTGAATATCAAGTGATGTGTTCACTGCTGAAGCATTGGTGTCGTTGATGATAAATGCTGGTGTTGTGCCTTGGTTCTCAAGTGTGAAGGATGTTGATGTCCCAAGTCCACTTCCAAGTGTGAAGGCGATATTTCGTCCTGTTGTTGTGGTGATGGTATTTCCTGAATCATATGCAGTCTGCAGTGTAACTCCGGTTGTTGAACAATCAGCAATTTGGTTTGAGGCATTTCGACAAAGAACTTCTGATCCAGCAGCACCAAGGGTTGGGATCTTGACCAAATCATTAAGATTGATTTGTCCTGTGCCGTTGGCAACCAAAGCCAGATCTTGGTTGGTGCCTGAGGTGATACTTGTTCCAGCGTTGGTGAGTGTTAGGATTCCAGAGGACGTGATTGCACCACTTGAGACAGTGCCGATGTTTGAGAGATTGCCTGTGGCATCGATTCGTTGTGTGCCGCCAGTTTGGATCGCTGTATCAGCATTTAAGACATCTGCCTCAATTGTCCCACTGGCTGTGATATTGGTTGCGCCGGTTATTGCACCAGCTCCTGTTATGCCGCCAGCATTATTGGCTATGCCACCGGTGATGTTGGCACCATTTGCACTGACAGTTAAGCCGTTTGCTGCAGTAATTGTCCCTGTCCCAGTTGTTGCGATGTTGCCACTTGTTGTGATGTTGCCGGAGGAAACAAGTGTACCATTCTGTGCAATAGTTAATTTGGATGAACCGTTGTTTTGAATATCAAGAGCGATTTGAGTTGGAGTTGCATTTGCGCCATTGAGGATAAATCCTTCAGCTGATCCTTCGTTAGTAAGTGTAAATGATGTTGGAGTAGTCAAACCACTTGCAAGTGTAAAGGCGATATTTCCTTCAGTATCTGTTGTGAGAATTGAGTTGCCGTTGTCATATGCAGATTGCAATGTTCCTCTGGATGATCCGACATCACAGATAATAAGGTTACTATTATTGTCTTCACAGAGTGGCGCACCAGTGACGGTATTAAGATTGCTGAAGGTAACAGTTGAATTGGTTGAGAGCGTTGTGAATGCGGCAGTCGATGGGGTAGTGCCACCAATTGCAGTGCCGTTGATTGATCCACCTGTGATCGTTGCACTACTTGAGTGGAAGTTATTGGCTGTGACAGTTCCTGCAATGCCGACTGTCGCAGTTGTTGCACCGATGTTAAGAGTTCCTGGTGTTGTATTGTTGGTGCCGATGTTGATGATGTTGCCAGTTGCGAGTGTCCCTATATTAATAGTTCCATTGGTCGAGCCACCGGTTCCGGCATTGATGGTGACTGATCCACCAGTTGAGGAGGCAGCAGATGTACTTCCTCCAATCAAATTAAGACTGCCGCCGGTGGCAGCGGTTGTTGATGATGCTGGTTTGATGGTGATGTCTTTTCCGCCTGCGAGTGTTGTAATATCTGCAGGATTGTTGTTGCCGGCAAGTGCAATAACTCCAGCCTCGCCAACTTGAACTGTTGGTGCGCCATTTGATTCAACCTCAATTGCAGTTCCTGTTGATCCTGTTGCCGTGTCATTGACGATAAATGCAGGTGCTGTGCCTTGGTTCTCAAGAGTAAATGATGTTGCAACTCCTGAGTTGCTTGACTCATCATAAAGCGTAAATGCGATATCTTTTCCTGTTGTTGTAAGGATCGTATTGCCGTTGTCATATGAAGATTGAAGAGTACCTGTTCCAGAACCGATTGAACATTCGATGACATGATCTGTACCATCAATACACAGTGCGGTTCCTTGATCAGTGAGCAAATTATCCAAGGTGATAGTTGAATTTGCAGCAAGTGTTGTAAATGCACCGCTTGATCGAGTTGTTCCACCAATTGCAGTGCCATTTATCGTGCCTCCTGTGATTGCGACATTGTTTGATAAGAAGTTGTTGGCAGTGACAGTTCCAAGGATATCAACTGCATCTTTGGCAGAGCCGATATTGATCGTATCAGCAATTGTGTCATCTGTTCCGATATTGATTGTGTTGCCTGCAGTGCCGCCGATGGTGATTGTCTTTGAGTTAGCACCTGTGCCGATATTGACTGCACCAGTTGTTCCAGAATCAATCGTTAACGCATTTGTGCCAGTTGAGGTAAGTGATCCGGAACCCGCAAATGTCAGTGAGTTGGCAGTTGTTGCGATCGTATCAAGAGTTGTAACTCCACTGAGCGCACCAGCTGTTGAGACGTTAAGTCCGCCGTTGGATGTCAATTGGAATGTGCCACCGCTATTGCCAATTGTGACATTGCCACTTGCTGATGCGATACTCGTTGCGCCAGTTGAACTAAGAGTTGTAAATGCTGCAGTTGATGGATTGGTTGCGCCAATTGCCGTTGCATTGATTCCAGTTGGTGTGGTGTTGAAGTTGTTGGATGTGACGATGAAATTGTTGGATCCAAGACTAATTGTGGCAGATGAAAGTGTCAGTCCAAGGTTGCCTGATGTTGATGTCAAGTTAAGTGCACCGGTGGTGAGTGTCAAACCATTGGATGCAGTGAGTAAACCATTGGATGTTATCGTTCCAGTTCCAGTTGTTGAGATATTGCCACTAGTTGTGAGGTTGCCATTTTCATCAATCGTAAGAGTTGTTGTTCCAGCATGCTGAACTTGGATTGAGGTGTTATTAGCAGCATTGGTATCGTTGAGGATAAATGCAGGGGCAGTGCCAGCGTTAGTCAGTGTGAATGATGTTGCAACTCCACTATCTGATGATTGGTCATATAAAGTAAATCCAATGTCTCGTCCTGTTGTCGTAGTAATGGTATTACCAGCGTTATAGACAGCCTGAAGACCGAAAGGTGCAGAGTTACAGTAGACGACGTTATTTGAGCCATCGGTACAAAGGGCAGTTGTTGAACCAATTCCATTTTGAATACCAGTAAGTGAGACAGGGCCATTTGCTATAAGTGCAGATCCAGTCGCAACAGTTGCGCCGCCGTTAAAGTTGGCAAGACCAGCAGCCGTAAGTGTTGAAAGACTTGTGTCTCCCGTAACACCTAGTGTCCCTGCGATTGCAGTATTACCAGTGAGTGCATCAACGGTGAATTTGTTGGTGTTGACTGCGAAGTTGCCAGTAACCCCTAGCGTTGATGAGAGTGTTGTTGGTCCTGTTACACCTAATGTCCCAGCAATTCCTGTGTTGCCGGTCAATGCATCAACAGTGAATTTGTTGGTGTTGACTGCGAAGTTGCCGGTGACTCCAAGTGTTCCACTGACTGTCTGATTGCCGCCAACTCCCAAATTTCCACCAAGTGTTGTTGCTCCAGTTCCGAGGAATGAGTAGAACGGATTGGTTGTCGCATTTCCAAAGGTGATGTTCTCGTTACCATTACCTGTGTTAACTGCAATGTAATTGTTGGCAGATTCGGACGCAGTAAATGCGCCAGATGTGTTGTCCACAAGTCCGAGTGCGATGCCATTGCCAGTGCCATTGGCGTTGATGGCGACAGTTGATCCAGTAACTGTTGCTGCTCCTGTTGTATTGCCGGCTGTAAAGGTACTTCCAGCTCCTGTTGAAAGAGTTGTGTTGTTGTTTGATGCAAGTGTTGTGAATGCACCGGTTGAGCGGACATCTGTTCCGATTGCAGTATTGTTAATGCCAGTTGCTGTCGTATTAAAGTTGTTTGATGTGAAGATGATGTTGTTACTGCCGGCATTGACACTAACTCCTGTAAGCCCTGTCAGATTGATTGCTCCGGATGTGCCGGTCAAGTTAAGTGCACCGGTGGTGAGTGTCAAACCATTGGATGCAGTAAGTAAGCCATTTGAGGTAATTGTCCCTGTTCCAGTTGTTGAGATATTGCCAGAGGTTATGAGATTGCCATTCTCATCGATGGTAAGTGTGTTAAGACCTGCATGTTGAACTTCAATTGAGGTGTTGGTGCCAGCATTGGTATCATTCAAGACAAATGCTGGATTTGTTCCGGCATTGGTGAGATCAAATGATGTGGATGTTGCAAGTCCACCGCCAAGTGTAAAGGAAATATCACGACCGGTTGTTGTGGTGATCGTATTGCCGGCATTGTACACAGCCTGAAGACCAAATGGAGCAGAGTTACAATACACAACATTGTTTGAGCTGTCAGTACACAGCGCTGTTGTTGAACCACTGCCGGTTTGGATATCTGTAAATGATACAGGACCGTTTGCGATGAGTGCAGATCCAGTTGCGACAGTTGCTCCACCATTAAATGTCGCAAGTCCTGTCACACCGAGTGTTCCACCGATAGCTGCATTATTTGTCACAGATTCACTGTTAAGCGTTGCAAGCGCTGATGTTGAAAGAGTAGAGAGTGATGAATTTCCTGTAACTGCAAGTGTCCCAGCAATTCCTGTGTTGCCGGTCAATGCATCAACAGTGAATTTGTTGGTGTTAACTGCGAAGTTGCCAGTGACGCCAAGTGTTCCTCCGACTGTTTCATTACCAGTAATAGAAGCGCTATTAAGTGTCGCGAGTCCTGATGTCGAAAGGGTTGAAAGTGCAGTATTTCCAGTAACTGCAAGTGTGCCGCCAACAGTTGTGTTGCCCAAAACATCAAGTGTTGCACTTGCTGTTGCTGCGCCAGTTACATTTAATGTCCCACCAAGCGTTGTTGCACCTGTTCCGAGGAATGCATAATTTGGGTTGGTCGTGGTGTTACCAAAAGTGATATTTTCTCCACCATTAACTGTATTGATAGCGACGTAGTTGTTGGCAGATTCGGATGCTGTGAATGCACCAAATGTGTTATCAGCAAGTCCAAGTGCTATTCCGTTGCCAGTGCCGTTGGCGTTGATGGCGACAGTTGATCCATTGATGGCTGTTGCGCCTGTTGTATTACCGGCTGTAAAGGTACTTCCAGCGCCTGTTGAAAGAGTAGTGTTGTTGTTGGACGCAAGTGTTGTGAATGCACCCGTTGATCTGACATCTGTTCCGATTGCAGTATTATTAATGCCAGTTGCGGTAGTGTTGAAATTATTTGATGTAAAGAGAACGTTGTTTGCACCTGTATTAATAGTAACGCCAGTAAGTCCTGTCAAATTGACTGCTCCTGATGTGCCGGTCAAGTTAAGTGCACCGGTGGTGAGTGTCAAACCATTGGATGCAGTAAGTAAGCCATTTGAGGTAATTGTCCCTGTTCCAGTTGTTGAGATATTGCCACTAGTTGTGAGGTTGCCATTTTCATCAATCGTAAGTGTTGTTGTTCCAGCATGCTGAACTTGGATTGAGGTATTGGTGGCAGCGTTGGTGTCATTGAGGATAAATGCAGGGGCAGTGCCGGCGTTAGTCAGTGTGAATGATGTTGCAACTCCTGAATCACTTGATTGATCGTAGAGAGTAAATCCGATATTTCGACCGGTTGTTGTGGTAATCGTATTGCCGGCATTGTACACAGCCTGAAGACCAAATGGAGCAGAGTTACAGTAAACGACATTATTATTTGAGTCAGTACAAAGCGCAGTTGTTGAACCAATTCCATTTTGAATACCAGTAAGTGAGACAGGGCCATTTGCGATAAGTGCAGATCCAGTCGCAACAGTTGCGCCACCATTAAATGTCGCAAGACCAGTAACTCCCAATGTCCCTCCAACTGTTCCGTTGCCAGTGACAGAAGCACTACTAAGCGTTGCAAGCGCTGATGTTGAAAGAGTAGAGAGTGATGTGTTGCCAGTAACGCCAAGTGTCCCAGCAATTCCTGTGTTGCCGGTCAATGCATCAACGGTGAATTTGTTGGTGTTAACTGCGAAATTACCGGTGACGCCGAGAGTGCCACCAACAGTTGCGTTGTTTGTAACGGATAGACTGTTAAGGGTTGCGAGTCCTGATGTTGAGAGAGTGGAGAGTGATGAATTTCCTGTAACTGCAAGTGTTCCACCAACTGTGGTGTTGCCCAAAACATCAAGTGTTGCGCTTGCTGTTGCTGCGCCAGTTACATTTAATGTCCCACCAAGTGTTGTTGCGCCAGTTCCAACTGCAAAGGTGTTGGTGCCAGTGACAGATGTTGGACCATTGAATGAGACTGCACCTTGGCCTGTTGAGAAGGTAGATGTTGCACCAGTCTGACTGAAGTTACCTGATGTGGTGAGCGCTCCAGTTTCGTCGATTGTTAATGTGTTAGATCCTGCATGTTGGATTGCAAGTGCTGTGTTGGTAGCAGCATTTGTGTCATTGATGATGAGAGATGGAGCAGTCCCTGCATTGGTGAGCGCAAATGATGTGGCAGTTCCTGAGTTACTTGATGCATCGTATAAGTTAAAGGCGATGTTTCGACCAGTTGTTGTAGTGATGGTGTTGCCTGCATCATATGCTTGTTGCAAGGTAACGCCATTTGCATTTGGTGCACAGACAGAGAATTGATTGGTGTTATTTCGACAGACAGCGGTGCTGCCAGCAGTTCCTGAGAGGTTTGGTAATTGTGTTAGTGTGTTAAGAATGATCTGTCCTGTTCCATCTGGTGAGATGGTTAAGTTGGCATTTGACGAAGTAGTAAGATCTGCTGTTGCACCTGTAAAGATAAGGCCAGTTGAACCGATGCTCTTGTTACTAAGCGTTTGGGTTTGGTTTGCAAAGACAAAGGTGTCATTGCCACTGAGTGCTGGGATGGTTGCAGTGACATTGCCACTTGGAGCAACTGAACTAATTGTTGTTCTATTAGTAGTTCCTAAGACCAATTGATTGGTTGTACTTGTTAAATTCTCAGTGACAAATGTCGGACTTGATGTTGTTGCGATATCTTGTGGAGTTGAGAGAGTGATAGTTCCTGCGCCATTTACGACATTGACTTCATTTGCTGTTCCAGTGATTGTTGCAAGTGAGAAGCCAGTGCCATTGCCAATTAATAATTGTCCATTAGCAGCAGTTGATGCATTAATGCCAGTGCCACCTTCTGTAACACTAAGTTGTGGGACTGAAGAGAGAAGTCCTGATGCATTGTTGGTGATAACTCCAGCAGTTGAGAATGCTGATAATGTCGCACTTCCACTAGCAGCGAAATTGGTAAAGTTACCTGTTGATGGTGTTGTCGCACCAATTGCAGTGCCATTAATACCAGTTGCTGTGGTGTTGAAATTAGAAGAGGTGATAGTCAACGCATTAGTACCAGTGCTAATAGATGATGCACCAAGTCCAGAAAGAGCAAGGGTTCCTGATGTGCCGGTCAAGTTAAGTGCACCGGTTGTGAGCGTCAAACCATTTGCTGCAGTCAAAAGTCCAGCTGATGTGATCGTTCCAGTGCCGGTGGTTGAGATATTGCCGCTCGTTGAAAGAACTCCATTTTCATTAATTGTGAGCGTTGGTGTGCCGGCTGATTGGATAGAAAGTGCTGTGTTGGTGGCTGCATTGGTGTCATTGATAACAAATGAAGGAGCTGTTCCAGCATTGGTCAGATCAAATGATGTTGCGACTCCACTATTTGATGATTGGTCGTAGAGGGTAAATGCAATGTCTCGTCCATTGGTAGTCGTGATCGTGTTGCCAGAGTTATATGCTTGTTGCAATGTGACATTCAAAGCATTAGCAGGACATGCTGTTATTTCGCCAGTTGTGTTATCTCGACAAAGTGTCGTTGCAGCAACTGGTGCTGCTGGGAGTGAAGCGAGTTGCGTTGTTCCGTTTAAGACAATTTCACCAGTCCCATTTGGCGCAAGTGAAAGGTTTTCATTGCTTACGGTTGTGATAGTAGGTGTTGCTCCATTAAAGGTGAGCGTTCCTGATGTTGTGATTGCACCAGACGAGAGTGTTCCATTAGTTGTGAGGTTGCCATTTTCATTGATAGTAAAGTTAGATGTGCCAGCTGATTCAATAGTAAGTGCATTTTGATTTGCTGCATTGGTGTCGTTGATGACAAAAGCACTTGGTGCAGTGCCATCATTTGTCAGAGTCAATGCGCGAGCACTTGATGTTGCAAGGTGGAAATCTATATCTCCAAAGGCATCATTTGCAGAAATAGTATTGCCGGCTTGGTATGCTTGCTGCAAGGTGACATCAAGAGCATTGGCAGGACACGCAGTTATTTGATTACTCGAATTATCTCGACAAAGTGTTGTTGCAGCAGCTCCTGCTCCTGGAAGATTGCCAAGTTGTGTAATGTTTGAAAGGATAATCTGTCCTGTGCCATTTGGTGCAACTGTTAAATTGCCATTTGATAACGTTGTAAGATCTGCAGTTGCACTAGAGAAAGTAAGTCCTGTTGATCCGATTGTTTTGTTCGTCAATGTCTGCGCTTGGTTAGCAAAAACAAATGTGTCGTTAGCAGCAAGTGCAGGAATTGTGGCGGTAACTGAAGATAATGGAGCAAGAGATGAAATGGTGGTTGTATTCGTTGTTCCAAGAACGAGTTGATTGGTTGTTGCAGCAAGTCCTAAATTGCCAGTGTTACTCAGTGTTGCAACTTGTACACCACCATTGTTCTGGAATGATAATTCATATGATGGGGAAGTTGATAAGACTTTATTTTGAATGCTAAAGCCAAGATTGTTGGTAGCTGCGCCATCCCAATAAGCACCTTGAAGTGTCAAAAGACTTGAATTTTGTGTCGTCGCGCCACTTGTTGCATCAGCATGTCTCAGCACTGTGAGTGTATCTTCAGCACCTGTCAGATCTCCGATATTGGCTGCTGATGCCAAAGAGATAAGAGATCCAGTGTCAGTGATGTTGGAGTCACCAATTTCGGATCCAGTAAGAGTGAATTTAGCAAGTTTGTTGGCAGTACCTGCTCCACCGACAACTCCACCAGATCCAGCACAGTTACCAGTCGTCAAACAGATTGTTCCACTTGCATCAGGGACAGAAATTGATCGTAGTGTATTTGGTGAAATAAGACTTGCATCAAAGACAAATTGTTTGGTGTTGTCAGTGGCATTCTCGAAGATAGTTGAGACATCAACAAGTGATTTGTTGGTAAGTGTCTGGGTTTGGTTGGCAAAGACAAAGGTGTCATTGCTTGAGAGGGCTGGAATCGTTGCAACCCGCGCAGCAGATGGAGCGACAGAGTTAATTGTCGTTGTGTTACCAGTTCCAAGTATCAATTGATTGGTTGTGGCAAGAGATGCAAGTGATCCAGCAGCGACAAGTGAACCACTCTCGTTGATAGTGAGTGTTGGTGTGCCACCTGATTCAATAGTAAGTGCATTTTGATTTGCTGCATTGGTGTCGTTAATGACAAATGCACTTGCTGCAGTTCCAGCATTGGTGAGAGTGAGTGCTCGAGCGCTACTTGATGCAAGTGTGAAAGCAATATCACCAAATGCGTCGGTTGCAGAAATTGTGTTACCTGCTTGATATGCGTGTTGCAAATCGACATTGGCAGAGTTAGCAGGACAGGCTGTTATCTGATTGCTTGTATTGTCTCGACACAATGTCGTTGCAGCGATGCCAGCTCCTGGAAGATTGCCAAGTTGTGTGGCATTGGAAAGGATGATTTGTCCAGTTCCATTTGGCGTGATAGTCAAGTTGTTGTTAGAAGTTGTTGTGATGTCTGCAGTTGCTCCTGTGAACGTAAGTCCAGTTGAACCAATAGATTTGTTGGAAAGTGTTTGTGTTTGATTGGCAAAGACAAAGGTGTCACTTGCAGCAAGTGCTGGAATCGTTGCAGTAACTGAAGATAATGGAGCAAGAGATGAGATGGTGGTTGTATTGGTGGTACCAAGAACGAGTTGATTGGTTGTTGCAAGAGATGCAAGTGATCCAGCAGCGACAAGTGAACCACTTTCATTGATGGTAAGTGTGGGAGAACCACTTGATTGGATAGTAAGAGCATTATGATTGGCAACGCTCGTGTCATTGATGACAAATGCACTTGCTGCAGTTCCGGCATTGGTGAGTGTGAATGCACGTGCACTACTTGCTGCGAGACTAAATCCGATATCTCCAAATGAGTCAGTTGCTGAAATCGTGTTACCTGATTGATACGCAAGTTGTAATGTTGTACCAGCTGCATTGGCAGGACATGCTGAAATTTCATTTGTCGAATTATCTACACACAGTGAAGTCGCAGATGCAGGGATGGCAGCCAGGGTGCCAAGCTGCGTCTTACTGCCCAAAACGATATCTCCTGTACCAGTAGAGATGGTTAAGTTAGCATTTGATAGGGTGGTAATATCAGTTGTCGCGCCAGAGAAGGTAAGACCAGTGGAACCGATTGTCTTATTGCTAAGCGTCTGTGCTTGATTGGCAAAGATAAAGGTATCAGATGCAGCAAGTGTAGGGATTGTCAGTGTACGAGTAGCAGTCTGTGCAGCAGATGAGATAACTGCATTGTTGCCACTGGCACCGAGTGAGAGCTGATTGCTTGTGTTAGTCAGACTAAGTCCAGCAAATGTCGGAGTAGAAGTAAGAGCGATATCTTGTGGCAATGAAAGGGTAATTGATCCAGCACCGTTGGTGACATTGACTTGATTGAGTGTTCCAGAAATTGTTGCAAGTGAGAATCCACTACCATTTCCTATGAGAAGACTTCCATTAGCAGCAGTTGATGCATCAACGCCAGTACCTCCCCTGATTGGAGCAAGTTGTGCTTCAGTATTGAGAACTCCACCAGTTGTTGTATATACTGGGCCGTTGGTTGAGAGATTTGGAATTGCAAGAGTTCCGCCAGCGCCGAGATTTATGGCATAACTTCCGGTGACTGTGAGTCCTGTGTTTGTGTACGTTCCTCCAGTGACACTTCCACCACTTACATTACCTCCTGTGACTGTACCACCTGTAAATGTTCCTCCTGAAATAGTTGCGCCACTGATTGTCCCCGAACAGGTCAGATCCCCAGTTGCATCAAATACTGTACATCCAGTAGATGTAGATCCACCGCCGAGATCAATATTGCCATTTGGATTTACGACGAATGGATTTGTTCCAGTTGTTGCATTACTAAGAGTAAAGGTAGAATTGTCAGTTGTGATGTTGTATTGATAGTTGCTGTTGTCTGTTTCGATAAATGAGATCTCAGGAGCATCGTTTGAAATGGTGATATTTCCACCGGAAGTCGTCTGTCCAGTGATGTATAAGTTTCTAAATTGTTTGGAAGGAGAACCCAAGTCAAAGACACCGTTCTGATCAGGTCCGATACTTCCATTAACTTCCAACAAGAAAGGATTATTGTCTGCATCGACATCAACTGGTGCAGTTCCGATACCAACGTGAGTGTTTTGAATCAGTAAGTCACCATTGGCGTTGCTTGTCAAATTCGGATTGCTACTGCCAGACGACGCAAAGGTAAGTGTGCCATTGGTACTACCGCTTGTTCCAATAGTTAAATTGGCACTTCCTGCATTAAAGAATAATGTAGAACTTGCCGGAGTATTTCCGCCCAAGACAAAATTATTTGCAGTTGCAGAAGGATAGATGAAGTTTCCGGTCGAGAGGTCATTGCCAACAACAAATGGACTGACACCTGCATTACTCAGTGCAGTATCAAAATCACTCAATACATTTTGAAGATTGGTACTTGATGAATGGGAAAATGTATTACTATAGACACCTACAAGCGTAGCTCCTGAATCGGTTGGCCCTGATGAAGAATTGAGTGATGTAGTTGACCAAGCCGGAACACCATTGAGCACTTGGAGAATTTCTCCATCAGTTGTTCCAATTGGCAGACTTGCAAGTGTATTACCAGAAGATGCATAGAGAAGATCTCCCGTATTGTATGATGAGAGTCCTGTTCCTCCGATACTTGTTCCAAAGAGTCCACTCTTAATTGCTTCAGCTGAGACATTGCCGCCAGAGCTAATTGTCAGGTCTTGTGCCACCATCGAAGAGAGGATGCACGTGCTACAGGTTCCATCTTTGGCGAGTTTTGCAAATGTCGCGGTATCACTTATGGTCGTACCATCAATGGAAATATTGTTTCCAGGCTGCAAAACTACAGGACCAGTCAATCCTTGAAGTGAGGTCACTGCAATAGGAGTTGGGACATCAACTGAGATAGTTGGTATTTGGCTTGCAGCATTTGTGATGGTCACCCCTGTGCCTGCTTTTATGCCATAGAGCACATTGGGGGCAGTAATATCACTCTTAAAGACTGATTTGCCTACAACTTCAAGTGTCTTTGAGATAGTTACTTGTTGGGTGGTTAATGGCAACCGGAAGTTAATGTTACCAATAAGTTTGAGTTTGCTTGTCTGTGCTCCCAATACTCCTTTTTCGTTTGCTGCTTTTAGTGAGCTGGTTGTTTGGGTTTTACTGACTGATTTAACGAGTGTTTGTTGTGTGATTATGAGGCCGAAAAGAAGTGCTGCGATGACTGCCATAGAAATTGTTGCTGTTCGTTTTGAAGGGAGTGAAGGAGGAGTCAGGGAATCTTTAACTTGCGATTTCATATAGTTCTTGACGAATTCATCGCTATAGTATTTGCCTCCGATCCATCGCATGAATCGTTGGAAAAGATTTGCGTCGGAGGTATCACCAACGTGGCGAAGAGGTTCTCCCTCCGTCACGTTGGTAGCCCGCCCAGGCCTTCCTCCGTTTGCATCAAGGGAATTTTGGTTTGAGAAGAGAGAGGGATTATTAGTTTTGAATTCTACGAGTTGTGAGAGGGTATAAACAGCTTTGCCTTTTGAGTCGAGTGTAGCCTTGAGGAGGTTTTGTTCATGCCATTTTTCAAGTTGCACAACAGAAACCGCTAGTTTCTGGGCAGCTTCTTCATATGATACAAATTCGGATGGATTGCCTGGGCGAGCTGAATCCATTAGTTTAAAAGAATAATTTCTTGAGGCAGATAACTTTAATTTTTTAGCTTGTTTTCGTGCCTATTATTAATATAGGTGTTAATTCTAGTAGTAGTCAATGATCAAATTTTTTTTCGAGGCTAATTTTTTTTGAAAATAAGAGTTTTTTAAGAGAAATGTAATGATTGTGTAAAAAGAGTTAAAATAAGTGATCATATAGATGAGCTTAATTCAATGTACGGTAGTCCTAAAATACGAATGAGGCTAATTTAGCAAACTAAAAATCTGTCTGCTTATGACATCTTGATTTTAAATCACGTTGACAGTGCTGAATAAATCGATAATGGGATATATTCTTATTGACAGAGACAAAGCTAGAGCGAAAGAATTCTTCAGATGGAATGATATTCTTCATGCAATTTTATTTTTACAGGACTTACTGAGTAAGAAAGTATTTTTACGGATAAATTTGTTTTTAAGCCATTTATTAATGCTTAATAAAATGACATTATGAAAAGTTATAAATGTATATTCTACATTTACAGGATAATAAATGAATATAAAGCATTTGCGACTGCAATAAGTGGTGGATTATGTATCTGTCTGTAGAGACAAAAGTTTCTAAACAATTGGTAAAAAAAGAGAGTAGAGGTATAAATCAGTAAAAGTCCTGTAGAAATTATTAGATAAGCCCATATTAATAAATGAGGCTAAATAGTTGTATGCATGCCTAGGATAAAGTGTGGATAACTTGTGTATTCTGTGAAAACATCTCTCTAACGATAGAGGGATCTCTTCCTGGTATTTCTTCTCGATTTAGAGTAACTGCACTGACTAAAAAGTCATTTTTTTGGACAAAAAATAACTGGTAAGTAAAAGAAATATTTTTATGTGTTTTATTGAATCAAAAATTTTCACAGAGAATTTTTTATGTGGACATTTTGGGGGTATTTTTTACTCGGGATTTTTTTCTACTTTTTTTCAGAAGGTTGAGCATCTTTGGTTTCCTTTTTATCTTTCTCATCGCCTTCATCTTCGATAAGGAACATCTCAACTCCCATATAGACATGAGCAAGATCTTTTTTTACTTTAAGAACTGCTTGTTCAAACTCCAATTCTTTTACCTTCTCCTTCTTATGGTAAAGAGTTACTTTTGTATTGATAATTGAGATAAAGTTCGCATGCATCGGATAGATATCAAATGGTCCGATCTCATTAAACGAGCTGATTCTATCTATTTCGCCTTCAAAAAGGATGTTTTCTGTATCCCGAATTTTGACTGTAATTATCTTATCTGGCATAAATAATTTATTTTAAAAAGATTTATTTTTATAAAAAATAGATTATTGTGTCTTTTGACCGTCCGTATGTTGTTGGTTTTGTTGATCTGCTGGAGGAGTTGTCGGTGGAGTTGGTTGTGAATTTGGTGGAGGAGTTGGCTGTTGATTTGATGGTTGTTGCGGAGATTGAGATGGTTGTGTTTGTTGTGAAACGGGCTGTGTTGCATTATTCTGTTGATTTGTTTGATCTGTCTTTATAGTAGAAACAGGCGCTTTTGCTGCCAATTTTTGTTCTAAGTCTTTTAAGGTACCAATGTACATTAGGTCCTCAGGTTTTAACTTATCGACCTTTCCTTCAAGGATTGCTTTAACATCTGCAACTGTGTCTTTAAGCGATACATGAACACCTTTCTTTTCAGTTTGCATTTCAACGACAGTAAAGTTTTGGGTCATATAATTCTTAAGCATTTTTGCGCGTTTGTACGTCGTTTGATCTTCAGTAGAAAGTTCTGATTCTCCGATAAGAGAAACAATTCTTTCAAGTGATTTCGCTTTTTTAAGAATGGTTTGGGCATCTATAGCTGTCTGATAGTGCTCTTCACCCACAGTTTCTACGTTGAGTGAAGATGAATTGGATGCGAGAATATCAATGGCAGGGAAATGTCCTTCTTGATAAACTTCACGTGAAAGAATAAGTCCTGAATCAAGATACGGAAAGATAGATTGAACACCACTATCTGTCAAATCATCAGCAGGGACATAAATTGCTTCAAATGTAGTGATGGCATTTTTGGAAGTAGAGACAAGTCTTTCATGGAACGATGCCATCTCCGATGCAAGGGTTGCCTGGTATCCACCCTCTGAAGGGATGGCATTCATCAATGTAGACAATTCATATCCAGACTGTGCAAAACGGAAGATGTTATCAATAAAAAACAACACGTCTTTTCCCATAGAATCTCTGAAATGCTCAGCTAGTGTTACCCCTGTAAATGCAGTACGGAATCTTAGTGCTGGATTTTCTCCCATACTTCCATAAATAAGACTTACGCCCTGCATAACTTTACTTTCAATGAGAGTTTGGAATAATTCTTCTCCTTCACGAGTACGTTCGCCAACACCGGTAAAAACAGAAACGTTTTTTTCAGGATCTAAGATAACCAAGTTATGGATAATTTCTGAAATAATAACTGTTTTACCAACACCTGCACCTCCAAAGAGACCGACTTTTCCACCTTTGACAATAGGTGTAAAGAAATCAACTGGTTTGATCCCTGTTTCAAGGACTTCATGTGGGATAGTGACATTTGCAAAAGAAATACCTTTGGAGATGATTGGTTTGGATTCTTTTGCATTGATGGGTCCCAGACCATCCTGGGGCTCACCAAGGGTATTAACGACTCTCCCAAGCATTTCTTTACCGACAGGAATTTTAATTGGCTGTTCTGATGAAAGGACAACAGCACCATGATGTAATTTAACAACATCTGTCAATGCAAGGCAGAAAAATGAATTAGGAGAAGCAGAACGATAAACTTCCATTTTGACCTTTGGATCCTCTTTGTAATAAAGAACATCATTAAAGCGAGGTTTTCCCTCGACGAATTCTACTTCAATTATTTGTCCTTTAACACTGACTATTTTTCCTGTTAACATATATATGGTTTTTTACTTTTTATTTTTTACATCTCATCCATCAACATAACAACTCCTGAAATTGTTTCAAGTTGCTTTTTATTTTCTACAAGATGTTTAAGACGTGATCTCTGTTGATTGAGTTTTTTTGTTTCATCTTCGATATGAACAAGCGCTTCTTCCATAGCATTAACACGTGATGCATGTCGAGCAAGTTGATTTTCAAGAAGTGTTTGGCTGAAAAGATTTGCCATGATTTGAGTCTCAAAAAAGTGATAAATTTTTTGGAGAGTTGGCTCAAAAATAAATCTATCTTCACGAGGGATTTGTGCAATTGTTTCTGTTTCGAAAATATCTTCACCGGTGATACTTGTTTGAATAGGACTTTGTTTGACGACATTTCCAAATTTTCCATAGAAAACACTAACTCGTTCATACTGAAGAAATTTTTTCATAAGACTTTTGATATGGAAGACATTAACACTCGTGTCTGGAATTTCAAAATATTCATATGGTCTATTGGCGCCAGATCCTTCAAACATCAAACGTCCGGCATTGCCGATGACGACAATATCTGTTTTTTCTTTATCTGTTTTTGATAGTTCCTGCATAAAAAGTTTGTATGTTTTTTGCGTCACAGCTCCATAAAGACCTCCATTTGATGAAAGATAGACAAGCAGTGTCTTATCTTTTTTTTGAAGAGTAGAGAGGAGGCCTTTATCTCCTTTTCTGATTCTCTCCATAAGATCTTTAACTTCACGATTGTATGATGATTTCAAATCGACAAAAACATCTGAGATATCAGCCAAAAAATCACGCGTCTTAAGAACTGATTCGCGGATCTTTTGCATTCTGACAACAGCAATTTCTTCATAACTTTCCGCCAAATCTTTAAGACTGTTAAGCGCTTCTAATTCTTCAAATATAATTTTTTTCTGTGGCATAGTTTTACATTTATTTCATGAGTTCCAATAATTTATCTTTCTCTTTCAAAACTTTTTCATTGAATTTTTTTAAATCATCAGCAATTGCAAGTTCCATTAAATATTTTTGCGGTTCTTCCTCATAAAAAGCTTTGATAAGTGCTGCTTTTGCTTTATCAAGTTTCTCTTTTGAATCAATGATACTTTGAAGAATCATTGAAAGGATAATTAACTGAATCGTTAACGGAACTGTTAATTGATAAGGTTGATTGAAAAATTTGTAAACCAACTCGCCAATTTTAAGTGATTTTTTTACATCATCTGTTAATTCTTGACCAAAGTGAGAAAGATTTTGTAGTCGTTCATAATCAGAAAGAAAGGCAGTAAGATTTTTGTTCACATCACGAGTTAATTTATCAACAGTTTGTCGACCGACACGAGTAACAGAGGTTGGGATATTTACAGCAGGTCGCATACCCTGGTAATAAATATTGCTATCGAGATAAATGTGGCCATCGGTAATACCCATGACATTGGTTGAGACGTATCCAGTCAAATCTCCTTCAACAATTTCAATCACTGGAAGACATGTTATGGCAACCTCACCTTTGGTTGGATGTTTAAAGTTACCAGCTCGTTCAAGAAGTTTTGAATGGACATAAAAAATATCTCCAGGATAACTATCACGTCCAGGAAAACGGCGAGCAAGAAGTGAAAGTTCACGATAAAATTTCGCATGAGTTGAAAGATCATCAAGAACGAGAATCGTATTAATGCCTTGCTCTTTGTAATATTCAGCAACTGCCATTGCGGCATAGGGTGTTTCATAGATAAGACTTGGAGAATCATAGGATGAAGTTGCGACAATGATTGTTCTGTCCATAAGTTTTTCGTGAACAAAAAATTCTTGTAGTCGTTTAATATCACTTTTTTTCTTGGCAATGGCAGCATAAATTGCAATAACTCCTTCGTGAATTTGATTCTTAAGTGTTGTCAGAATAAGTGATGTTTTACCTGTCTTACGATCTCCAATAATAAGTTCACGCTGTCCAATTCCAAGTGGAATGAGAAGATCGATAAGTGATATCCCTGTCACCATATGTTTGGTAATCTTTTTTCTTCCTGAAATACCAACTGGAGTTGCATCCAAATCTTTAAATATCTTTGGTTTGACAAATGCTGCAGCTGGATCAAGGGGATCACCAAGTGGATCAATTGTGTGTCCCAATAATTCCGGTCCGACAGGAATTGATAAGAGCTGATTAGTTTTTGTGACTTTTGTGCCGACAGTTACTGGGTCATGAGAAAAAACACGTGCTTCAACTTTTCCTCGATTAATAGCAAAAACTTCACCTCGTTGTCCTGTTTCAAAAAGGATAACCTCATGTGACTTGACTGTGGGCAATCCTTCGATAAAGACAATAGGATGACTTACTTGGTAGGTAATTCCATATTCTCCTGTTGCACGTAATAATTGGTTAAAGTGTGTATCCATTATTTGGGCATAGAATTAGCAACTGCGGGTTGCTGGTGTACTGGCTGAGTTGCTTGATGTAGTGCAGCAGGTTGGAGAACAGGCGACGGGACGGCAGTATGAGGCTGTGCTTGAGCTGGTGCTGCTTGTGGAGTTGTTGGCAGGGAAGCTTTTGGTACGATATGTGCATCAGGATGTGCAAGTCTCTCCATATATTCTTTGAGAATTCGTTCAAATGTTGATTTAATTGAAAAGTCAAAAAATTTCCCGTTGTAGGTAATTCGCGCACCGGCGATAAGATTTTTATCAACTGAAATATCAAATAACATTTGTTTGTGCATGTTAATGAAAAACCATTCTGAAAGTAATTTAAGAGTCTGGTCATTTGGTTCAAAAGCGATAGTCAGAGAGAGAACAGGAAGCGAGGAAATTTTTGACATGAGAATAAAAATAAAGTCTTTAACTTCTGAAAGTGATTCTACGTTGACATTGCTAGTGCGCAAAATCGACATGAAATGATCGCTTTTATTAACTCCCAGGTGAGTCTTCAGTGCGCTCTCGAGATTAAAGCCATTCTGAAAGAACATCTCAGAGATAGTTGTAAGCCGCGCCAAAAAATCAGTTGCTTCTGACTTTGTCGTAAATAAATCTGAAAGATCTATGTTTTCCATAAAATAATTTTCAATTTTAAATTTTTAATTTTCAATCAAGCTACAATTATTCAATGTTCAAACATTTAAAATTATGTCATTGAAGATTCAATGAAAATTGCAAATTGAAAATTAACTGAACACTCCTTCCTTTTTTGCACGCTCAAGTGCCTCGATGAGTAGTTGTTGATGATCTTCAAGCGGAAGTGCTTTGTTAAGTATTTGCTGTGAGACTTCCTGTATGACGTTTGTGATTGTCCGATCCGCCTGTTGAAGTCGTAACTTTTTGTATTCTTCAAGTTCTTTTTCAAGTTGGGGGATCATCGTTTCGCTAAACGTTCTTGTTTGTTTCTGCAAATCTGTCTCCATGGTCTTAACGACATTTTGGAATTCAGCAAGAGATTGATTTGCCAGATGTTGAAGAGATGTGGAGTAATTTTTATTAAAATCAGCAGATGTATTCCCAAGCTCACGGGTAAGCGTGCCTTCCATTTTTTGGATAGCTTCATCAAGCGATTCTTTGGAGGTAGAAGTGACGTATTTTGTGCCTGCAATGATCTGACTCGACGAAAAAGCCGCATCTTCAAGAATTTTTCTCTCTTTGGCAAGCGCGTCATCAACGACATGATGATAATTTTCATCAGTCTCTTTTTGCGCTTTCTCAATCAATTTCTCTTTTGCTCGAAGTTCCCAAAGGTAGTAACAAACAAAAATGAAAATGACAAGATCAGCCAAAATTGTCACTATCTGAATAACCGTCGTGGGCAGCATACTACTATTATTTTAGAGAAAATGAGTAGGTTTTACTAGTGCTGGGATATGGAAGAGAATGGGTTTAGATAATAAGTCTATATTTAAACTTATAGCATGAGTCTGAGTGAAGAATTCGGGAAATAATTTTTGCAAAAGACTCATAGTTCTAGCTTCAAAATCAATTGACGAGCTTAAAATATGTGGATAACTATTGCATTGTAAAATATATTGGTTTACAATGAATGTATGATAACATCTGCCTGTTATTACAATCTAATAAGAAACTTCGCTACTATTTATTCTTCTACAGGGGATACTGCACATAAGCTACCAATTTTACGCAAAAAAACCACCTGTCATCGGGGTTGTAGAGATTAAGGAATAGTTTTCAGCTAAAACCTATCTTTTAAACTGGAAGGTCTACGTCAACTCCGCTGCTAGGTGGTTTTGATTTTTAAATTTAGCGCTTTAAACACTTTTTGTCAAGGTTAGAGTCTCAGGATCATAAATGCCACAGTGAGTCCTGCCGCAACGATAACGACCACAATTCCCACATTGAAGATAATTCCCAAGTGAATGATTCTACTCGCCGCAGGATTGCGTCCTAAAGCCTCAACTCCTTTGGCAGCAGTCCTTCCAAAGGTCATAAATGCAAGAACGAGAGAAGCAAGAACGACGAGTGCAGCCACGACATACTTAAAAATTGGACTTGGAGAATTTTTGGTAGGTAGGAGTGCAAATTTGAAAATATCTGTCAGTGAACCGATAAGTGTGGGTTTAGTATTGTAATAATGCAAATTGAGATCAACTGCGATTGTTTCTGTGCTTTTGGGATTTGAATCATTATCTGCCTCAAGTGCAGTGCCGAGGACATATCCTGAAAGGAGTGCCTTAACAGCAATTCCAGGGATTGTAGAGGTGGTGAGATAGTCTCCTTTGGCAATTTTCCCTTCTTGCGTTGAGACAAGCACATATACTGTCCCATTTGAGATGACAGGTACTGTGTTGGTGCTATTGTCTGTACTTATTGCAATTGCTGCATCACGGGAGACAACTCCCATGACTTGTGGATCATACGGCGTAGTTGATAATATTGCGCCTTTTTGAGAATTTGAGACAATGCTACCATCTTTAATATTTTTGACATTGGTACTCACAAGCGTTGCAATTCCAAGCGTTGCTGCACCTTCAACTTGTCCTCCTGAATTGGAAGTTTGAGCGTATGTTGTCTCAGAAAAGGCAAATGAGAATAGACATACTAAGAAGAATGAGAGTATTACAAGAGATTTTTTTATGGCAGGAGGCATATATTTTACTATAATGGAATCGAGGCCAAATTGCTAGTATTTGATATATTTTTTTGAAACTGTGGTAATATAATTATATGGTAGATAGTAGTGAATTTTTGGGGTCTGGGGCCTCACCTGATGCCGTTACACATATTATCAAGAAAGAACCAGAAATAGGGGCGCCGGTAAAAGAGTCATGGAAAGCTGCTTTTTTGCAGGCAAATACGCTATGGCCACAGACAACGAAAGGGTTTCGTGTTCTTGAGACGGCAGCGATTCTTGCTCATCCGCCAGACGATTGGTCTACTCTAAGTAAGTCTTCTTTGTCAGAAGAACAAATTGCAGATGCTATTACTGCTAGAATAGGTCATCACGCTAGATATCGCATTCCAGAAAGAAATCCTGATTATATGGTAACTACTATGAGAAATCTGTGGAGTGGATCAATTAAAGAAGCTGTCTTACCGACTCTTTCTACCTATGCAGATTACGCAACTGTTGGCCATAGAACTATGACTTCTTTAAAAGGCACAGGGGCTGAAGTTGGAGAATATGTAGGATCTTTTTTAACTAATCCAGCGAATGCAGCTCAAGTTGCTGAATTAAGACGTACTTTTGAAATAGCTCGTAAGGCGATATTTTCTCCTGATTCAGTTGCATTATCTACATTCTTTAAAGCATCACAAGGCAGAGGAGAAGATCCTGAACTTGAGGCATATTATCAGGCACACCTGGCAGCGTATGAAGAACGTTATAGAAAAACTTTTGGAAAAGAGATGCAATAAGAGCGTCCCGAAGGTGGAACATGGGATTTGGTAGGACATAATATTCAGACTGCTTTAAAAACACAATTATCCGATATAGATACATCTTGGCTACATAATCCGTTGGCTCTCCAACCTACTATTGCTGCATAATCGTTTATACTAAATATTATTTGTATTCAAACAATTTTGGTTATTAAAAGTATGGAAATTATGCTATGGCGTCTGGCGGAGGAGGCGGGATTTCCCCAAAAGGGGACTTGCTTCTTGCGAAGCGGCGTACTCCAGGAGCACTTGCTTCTTGCGAAGCGGCGCTTCTCATCCCGCTTTAGCGGAGGAGGCGGGATTCGAACCCGCGAGAGCTTTCACTCGCACGCTTTCCAAGCGTGTGCACTGGGCCACTATGCGACTCCTCCTTGATTAATACGTGTTATTCTCATTGTGGAGTCGTGCCCGAAGGGTACGATCTCCTCCCCACATTGAAAAAAGTTTGAGAGCAAAAAATAGAATAAATATATGTACACCCGAGTGGATTCGAACCACCGGCCTCAACGTCCGCAACGTTGCGCTCTATCCAACTGAGCTACGGGTGCATGCAAAACATGCTATAAAATCAAATGTTTACTTGGGTATTGTACCAACTACGCCTATAACTTGCAATTTTATCCTTAGGCGGCTGTTCTTTCGAGTGGGAAATTTCTTTCAAGCCATGTAGCAGCTTTTTCCATAAAGGTGGGTTTGACATACTCTCTAAATGGCAAAAAATGAATTAAAACCGATTTAACTTGTTGAAGAGGAATATCTCCCAGAACAATGGTGAGTTCTCCAGGGAAATAATCTTTGGTTCGTATGTGCAACACTTCCTGCCCATAACTTTTGACAAAGTAGAAGTCATACAATTCATCCCAAATAAAGTAATGGTCCTCAATTCGAATTCCTTCACTACTGACTCTATAATAAAGATTTCGAGGAGGAACAACTGCCAATGCAAAAGCAAGAAAGACAAGTGAAAAAACAAGCGCCATTAAAAGATATTGAGAAAATAAAAAGAGGATTATCTCAAGCGCCATCATAATGAGGAAACTGTTGGTGAAATATTCTATAGAATGCTTCTTATACGGTCTACCTGGAGAGTGCCATGAAAGATATGTCTGTATTTCTTCAAAATCTTCTTCAGGTTCCATATCCTCTTCAGGATCATAGTCTTGCGTAGCTTGGGCAGAATCCGTCATAATTTCACTGTAACTGATTGGAAAAAGGAAGTCAAGAAATGCTATAATAACACGTATTAATCAAGGAGAGGTCGTACCTAAAGGTACTACTCGCAAGTAAAATAACGCTTAATAAAGGAGAGGTCGTCCTCAAGAGCACGATCTCACTATTAGAATAAGACTTATTAATCAAGGAGAGATCGCATAGTGGTCGAGTGCGGATGTCTTGAAAACATCTGAGGGTGCAAGCCTTCCGTGGGTTCGAATCCCACTCTCTCCGCATTTCGGCAAACTCAATACACGTTGAGATTGGTGAAATGGAGAATTGGGATGAGAAGCGCCGCTTCGCAAGAAGCAAGTGCTCCTGGAGTACGCCGCTTCGCAAGAAGCAAGTCCCCTTGGGGGAAATCCCACTCTCTCCGCCAAAGTTTTTATAAATTGTTGGAGGAGTCGCCCACAAGGGACTTCTCGTTATATGATTTAAAAAATAATCAAGGAGGAGTCGCATAGTGGTCGAGTGCAGCGGTTTACTAAACCGCCAACCTGTTAAAGGGTTCATGAGTTCGAATCTCATCTCCTCCGCATTTTAAAAGTCCTTCCCGTTTTGCTCATAAAACGTTATAATTCCTCCTTATGAGCGAAATCTTATTTATTCCAGGCTGTGGTACTCAAACTAGAAAAGACTATCCCAAACTCGTTGGTGCACTTGAATCAAGGGGACATCATATTATCCCAATAACTATGGATTGGGATGTAGAATCAGATCCAAGAGCCTGGGCGGATCAAGTACATAGTCAACTTGGGGATGTTCCTCGTATAGATATTGGTATTGGACACTCGTATGGATCGATGACGTTATTACAAGTTGCTTCGGATTGGACGCAAAGAGAAAAGTCTCTTCCTTCATTTCCTAAATTACTTTTCTTAGGTCACTCTGCACGATATCTTGATGATCAAGATGCATATCCAAATGTAATAAGAGAACATGCAAAGGATCTTAATCCTCTTGATAGATTTCCTCCGGCATTTGAAGACTTAGTAATAGGGCCAAATGTTGCAACTATACGAATGCATCTGGAATCAGAAGAAGTTACTGTTTTTGTTGGTGAGGAAGAGGGGAGAAAAAGTCCTCCTCAAAGAAGACGTGCGTTATCACTTTCACAACTTTTTGAATCTCAACTTGTTACGATTCCTGGCGCTCCTCATGATTTTGATGATACACCTTTGTATGTAGATGAAATCATGGGGAAAGTTGATATATATTCTGGTGTTTAATGAGTAGAAGATCGCTTTTCTTACTTCAATTCTTAATATTTCTCTCACTTAATCTGCTATACTATCCGAGTTACGTCAGGTTTAATTTGCAGTGAAAGCCGTTCCCAAAGGAACTCTTTTGCTGAAGAATGTTTTAAGGAGGGATGTCCGAGTGGTTTATGGTAACTCCTTGCTAAGGAGTCGTGGGGGTAAACCCTACCGCAGGTTCGAATCCTGTTCCCTCCGCTACAAATTGAGAACTAGAAACTCCAAATATTCTTCTTTGCAAGTTTTTAGTCTTCAGTTTCGTACACTCTATGTTACCGACATTTATTATTGATTTTGACAGCACTATTATAACGGTTGAGTCGCTTGATGAACTTGCGAGAATTGCTCTTGAACATAATCCAAATAAAGACAAAATTGCCAGACAAATTGCAGATATTACTCATGCAGGAATGGAAGGGACAATAGATTTCCCAACATCTCTTGCTAAGCGTTTCAGCCTTTTTAATCCAACGACTGCAGATCTTGAAAAAGTTATTGTTTTTTTGAAAGAGAAAATTACACCATCATTCAGAAGGAATAAAGCATTTTTTGAGAAGTACCACGAACAAATTTATATCATTTCGGGAGGTTTTAGAGAATATATTTTGCCGGTGATTGAAGAATTTGGGATCACTGAAGATCATATCCTGGCAAATACTTTGATCTATGATACACATGGTTCAATTACTGGATATGATAAAGATAATTTATTAGCTCAAGAAAATGGAAAAGTAAAAGCAGTCGCATCACTTCATAAAAAAGGGAAGATTTGTGTAGTAGGTGATGGGATTACTGATTATCAGATAAAAGAACAAGGAATGGCTCACACATTCTTTGCATTTTGCGAAAATGTTCAGAGAAAAGGAGTTGCTGCAAAAGCGGATAATATTATTAAAAGTTTTGATGAGCTTTTATTCTATTACAAACTTCCACGATCTCAGTCATATCCGACATCAAAAATGAAAGTATTACTTCTTGAGAATATCAATGAAACAGCATTTGAGAAGTTCCTTGAAGAGGGATATAAGGTTGAGAAAATAGGCAAATCTCTTTCTGAGAAAGAATTACTTGAGAAGATTGTGGATGTCTCGCTTCTTGGAATTCGTTCAAAAACAGAAATTACCCAAAAAGTTATAAATCACGCAAACAAACTTCTTGCAATTGGCGCATTTTGTATTGGAACAAATCAAATCGATTTATCAACTGCAGGAGAGAAAGGAATTGCAGTTTTTAATGCTCCATACAGCAATACACGAAGCGTAGTTGAGCTTGTTCTTGGGGAAATTATTATGTTGTATCGAAACGTTTTTGATAAAAGTCGTGATCTGCATAATGGGAAATGGAATAAATCGGCAAAAGGGAGTTTTGAAATTCGAGGCAAAAAATTGGGGATTATTGGCTATGGCAATATTGGGACACAAGTATCTGTGCTTGCTGAGAATTTGGGAATGCAGGTCTATTTTTATGACGTGGTTGAAAAATTGGCGTTGGGAAATGCCAAAAAATGTCAGACATTACAAGAGTTACTTGAGATCTGTGATGTCATAACAGTTCATGTGGATGGAGCAAAAACAAATAAACAGTTAATTGCTAAGAATGAATTTGCTCGTATGAAAGACGGTGTTATTTTTCTTAACATAAGTCGCGGACATGTGGTTGATATTGATGCTCTATCAGCTGCTATAAAAATTGGGAAGATTGCAGGATGCGCGGTTGATGTTTTTCCTAAAGAACCCAAAAGCAATGATGAGGTATTTATTTCTCCTTTGCAAGGCATGCCAAATGTAATTCTTACTCCTCACATAGGTGGAAGTACTGAAGAAGCGCAAAAAAATATAGGAGAGTTTGTTAGTGAACGATTATTGGATTATGTTAATACAGGTAGTACGACATTGTCAGTTAATTTCCCAACTCTTTCTCTTCCAGCACAACGGGATACTCATAGATATATCCATATTCATGACAATACTCCCGGTATCTTGGCTCAAATCAATACCGTTCTTGCAAAGAAGAATGTAAATATCGAAGGACAGTACCTAAAAACTAATCAGCAAATTGGTTATGTAATAACAGATGTTAACAAGACAAATGACGAAAAGCTCATCAAGTCATTGACAAAAATTAAAGGGACGATTAAAGTACGAGTATTATATTGATGAAAAAATCACTGTATTTTACACCCGGACCTGCGCAATTATACCCAACAGTTATCAAACATTTCCAGAAAGGTTTTGATCTTCAAATTCCTTCAATTTCACACAGAGGAAAACAATTTAGTGAGATCTTTGCTGATGCTGCAACAGGTCTCAAAAAACTTCTCTTAATTCCGGATGACTATCATATCTTTTTTGTTGGTTCTGCAACAGAAGCAATGGAACGGACGATTCAAAATTGTGTAGAGAAGTATAGTTGGCATTTTGTTAATGGTTCTTTTTCAAAACGCTTTTTTGTAACAGCAGAAGAACTTGGCAAACAACCATTGAGTAGTACAGTTGATTCAGGGCTTGGATTTGATTTTAAACACATTGCAATTCCTGACAAGACGGAGCTTATTTGTTTTACTCATAATGAGACAAGTACAGGAGTTATGTTGCCAACAAAAGAAATTGAAAAAATGGCTAAACATTATACAGATATGCTTGTTGCTGTTGATATTGTCTCATCAGTTCCTTATGTTGATCTTGATTATCGATTATTAGATGTTGTCTTTTTTTCTGTTCAAAAAGGTTTTGGGTTACCGGCAGGTCTCGGAGTGATGATCGTGAGTCCTCGTGCAATTGAAAAATCTGAAAAACTTTTAGAGAAAGGAATTAGTGTTGGGTCGTATCGAGGCTTTTCAAGTCTTTTGGCATTTGCCAACAAGAATCAAACTCTTGAAACACCGCCTGTTCTTGAAATGTATGTCTTAGGAAAAGTTATAAAAGATATGCAGCGAAAAGGTATTGAAGTTATCAGAAAAGAGACAGATGAAAAAGCAGAAATGCTTTATGATTTTTTTGACCACAGCGATGTATTTTCTGCTGTAATTCGCGATAAAAAATTTAGATCCAGAACTGTCATTCTTGCAGACATTCAAAAAGTAAAAGGGAATCTTGAGAAGATATTATTACAAAAAGGATTTATCGTGGGGAGTGGGTATGGCATACATAAAAATACACAAATTCGCATTGCAAATTTTCCAACACATTCGATAAGTGATATGAAGCGTTTGATAAAAGCGTTAAAAGCAGTTTAGTTTTTTTCGCTCAGAGTAAAATTTCGAGATTTTATTGCTGAGTTTTGCTATGATTTTAGCATGTCACTTTTTGATGTGCTTTTTCCAAAGCGTTGTGTCCAGTGCAAGAAATTTGGCTCATATCTTTGCCCGAATTGTTTTTCCTCAATTAGATTTACTGATGTGATGGTATGTACTGTTTGTCAGAAGCAAGCGCTCGGAGGACTGACCCATCCAGTATGTAAAACTCGCTATACCATTGATGGTGTTTTTCCAAGTCTTGTTTATAAAGGTGTTGTCAAAAAACTTATGTATGTTTTTAAATATCCTCCATATCTTAGAGATTTGGAGGAGCAGTTGATTGATTTATTATATGAAGGAATTATCCAAAAAGAACAATTTTTTTCTTTACTCTCTCAAAAAGCTGCATTTGTTCCTATCCCTTTACACCACGTAAAATTTCGCAAACGTGGATATAATCAATCCGAGATATTGGCAAAAGGTTTGGCGAAGAAATTTGATATCACAGTTATTGATCTACTTAAAAGGACAAGATATACCAATTCACAAGTTGGTTTTACAAAAGAAGAACGGGCAAAAAATATTCTGGATGCATTTGCACTTAAGAAAGATATTCCGGATCTCGTTAAAAAATATCATCATATTTTTCTTGTTGATGACGTTGTGACTTCTGGCGCGACACTTAAAGAAGCTGCAAAAATTCTTAAGAAAGCTGGCTTCAAATACGTGTGGGGAGTGACACTTGCTCATGGAGAATAGGTTGTCATCAGTTCATATGTATGAGATAAAGAAGTATGTACCCATTGGTGTTGTTCTTTGTCATAAATACGTTTCTTTATTCTTGGATAGGGCTATTTCATTCAAGTGTTCCACTCAACAAATTTGAATACTTCACCAATGCCAATCATTATATTCCTGATTCCCGTTTGCAAACTGGCACATTTTCACTTGTTAACGCTGTTGCACAGTATGATAGTCAATGGTATCTCAAAATTGCTGATAAAGGATATCCCAATCATCCCACAGGAACGTTAAAAGAGAAAAGGGGAGTAATGAATACACTTCTTTATAATTTTTTCCCATTGTATCCGCTCTTAATAGCAGTAATTAATTTTTTTGTTCGCGACGTACAACTGAGTGCGTTTATTATTAGTAATGGCTTTCTTTTGGCAAGTGTTGTGAGTCTTTATTTTGTTGTCTCTCAGTGGTTTTCTAAAAACGTCGCAATCAAAACAATCCTTCTCATCCTTCTTTTTCCATTTGGTATTTTTTTGAGAGGATATTATTCTGAAGGACTTCGGTTATTGTTATTTATTTGGTTTTGTTATGGACTTACTCACAGGAAGTATTTTCTTTCTTCCGTTATGGTAGGTCTTTTATCTATAACAAGTGGGATATCGCTTGTTCTTTTACCATTTTTTTACGCAGCACTTTGGTTTTATCGAAGAAAAGAAAAAATATCATGGGGGAGAATATTTCTTTACTTCATAATTGCGATAGTCCCATTATCCATATGGATGATTTTTTGTTTTGTGCAAACTGGAGATGCATTCATTTTTGTACATACGAGATATGCTTGGGAGAGACCAAAAATTTTTCCGCTTTTTTATAATATTTTTCTTCTAGCGTATTTTCCATTTTTGCCGTTCCGTGATTTTTATAGTTCACAGATTGATGTTCTTTCTATTTGGTTGACGATTTGTGTGGCATTTCTTTCAAAAAATGTACTGCCAAAAGTTGTTTGGCTGGCAACAATTGTTCTTGCAGTTGCTCCACTTTTTGTACAGGATAGTGTGTCATTTGCTCGATTTACCATTGTTCTTTTTCCATTTTTTGTTTATATCGCAGCAACTCTTAAAAGAAGGTATTTTGTATCTCTTCTTATCTTTTTTATTGTGGGGATTCTCATAAGCAGTTTGTATTTTGTTAATTGGTATTGGATTGAATAACGTATTCGTTGTGGTGTACAATATCGCTAGATATGAATATTATTCTTAAATGGATCATCAATGCACTTGTGATAATGGTTGCCGCATATCTTTTGCCAGGAGTTCATGTCATGACGTTTTGGACGGCACTTGTTGTTGCACTTGTGTTGGGAATCTTAAATATGTTGGTTAAGCCGCTTCTTATCATTCTCACACTGCCGTTCACAATTATTACGTTTGGATTATTTCTTCTTGTTATCAATGCCTTACTTGTACTTTTAGCAGGAGTTATTGTGCCTGGATTTAGAATTGATGGATTTTGGTGGGCTTTTTTCTTCAGTATTATTATCTCCCTTATCAACCTCGCTCTTCCAAAAGAATAATCATTGTTGTGGTGCTTTCTCAACAACAAAACCCGAATTTCCAAGAAGTTGTTGCGTATTTGAAATTTGCATAATTCCACTTAGTTGACCATTGGCAACTGTTGCTGTATAGAGATCATATTGTGTATTTCCTTTTGCTTCGAGGTAATAAATATGATTTGGTGTATAGGAAAATTGCGGATAAGCGAAGTCTCCGCTGGCAAGTTGTTGGATATTGGTTAAGCCGTTTGATGTGACATCTGCGATATACATTTGTGTCGTTATATTGTTATTTCTTTCAAGAAAAATAAAATGTTTTCCGTCTGGAGAAAAAGATCCTTGATATGCATTTTGTTTTTGGGTTGTTAAAGGTGTTGTTGATTGAGAAGTGATGTCATATTGTTGTATGACAGAATAAGGGTTGTATTGGTCATCGTACTGATAATAATCGTACGTGATGAGATTTGGGTTCATTGGATTCCAAAATGGATGGGCAATTCCTCCTGAATGAGGATCAGGATCTACAATTTTGGTGACAGCTCCAGTCCCAAAATTTTCTATAAATAGCGCATTGTCTTGGACATCTGTTGTGGCTTTATTTTTATCTGAAACAAATGCAAGTTTCTTTTGATCGCTACTCATAGCTGGATCAGTAAACCAATTCATCGTATCGATATTGCCTGTATTACCGTTTTGTAGTGTTTTTGTGACAGTTCCATTTGGTGAGAATTCCAAAAGAGAAGAATAATTCAGTTGCTTATCAACTCCGACAAAACTTCCTCCAAGTGGAAGTGTCTCGATAAGCTGTGGGTGATGCGTCTGCATAGTTGTAACATTTTTTTGTGTGATTGTTGCAATCGTTCCATTTTCAACAAGGGTTATCTGATCTGTTGGTTGAAGTGCATGATTGCTAAAACTTAAGGAAGCAGTAGGTATGCTTTTGTGCCCTTGGTGAGATGCGATGAGATATCCTGCAATGATGGGAAGAATAATAAATATGATAATTGCACGTATTTTTTTCATGGTGTTGGTGTCGCTGATTGTGACGCAAGATCTTGGACAGAGACGAGACTATTATATGTTGCAGTTCCTGCACTACTTCCAAAAACATTTGAGATAAGTTGTGCAGAATTTGTCGCGTTGCCGATGACGATACTTTGATTGTCAGCTGACCATCCAATCTGTGAATATGTCGGAAGAGTGAGGGTGAATTGATTTGGAATTATTTTATTGGTCAGGAAAAATGATCCCAATTGAAGCGCGATAACAGGGGTTAGATCTGTCTTAGTCTGTCCGTTGAGTGAATCAAAAAGTGATGGAATTTGGCCAAGAGAAGCAGTCGTTGTAAGAACTGTATTTTTCAGAGTCAACAATAACTGTCTTTGCCTTTGTGTTCTTCCAAAATCTCCAACCACATCTTCATGACGAGATCTGACATATTGAAGAGCGTGTTCTCCATCCATATGTTGCATACCTGGTTGGATATCAAGCCTTTGATAGCCATACGGATTGTTGCCGGTAATATCTGTGGGATATGAATAGTCCAACACCGGATGAATAATTTGCAAATTCACGCCTCCAACTGCATCAATGCTTTTAATAAATCCATACAGCCCCACCCATGCATAGTGATCGATATGTATCCCAAAAGTCTGTTCAACTGCTGTAATCGCAGATGGGATACCTTGTTCTTCAGCAGCCTGATCGATTTTGCCATATGTCCCATCGGGTTTTTGTATCCATAGATCTCGTGGGATTGAGAACATGTCAACAGATTTTGTATCGTAATTAATATGCACAACCATCATTGTTTGCGTCAAAGGGTTGCTGCCACTAAATTTCTGATCATTGTCAGATCCAAGAAGTAGAATATTGGTTTGATCCGTCGGCTCTACAATTGAGGGAAGAGATGTTTTGGTATGGATAGGTTGAGCGGCTGTTATTTTTTGTCCGGTGTTTGCTTGAATAAATGTCTGAAGTTTTTGTGCATAGAAAATACCATATCCCAATCCAAAACAAACAATCATACACAAAATCCACAAGAGAAATTTTGGCCAGAAAGGTTTTTCTTTTTTAATCATTGTTTGTTGACGGCTTGGACGGGTTTGAATTGTTGGTTTAGAAAGATTTGGGATATCGTAGTCTTTACTCATTGTCTCAGTGTAAAATTATGGGTTTTAGAATTCTATAATAGCACAGAAAAAAGCTATCCCAAAACTTGCTTTTGAACCACAAATCTGCCTATACTTTAGTATGGATGATATGTCTGCTCTGACGCATCAGTTGGAGTATCTGTTTCTCAAAAAGATCATTGCTCAGCTGCGGGATGAGACAATGGACGTCACAACAGCAAAGAGTGAGGCAAATGCATTTCTGGCGCTAGAGCCCTTTACAGATCCTGAAGAGACATATGTAAAGATAATGGATTTTGTCAAAGAACACGAGACATTTATAGAGCTTAAAAATCATATGAATGCGTATCAAAAAGAGAAACATGACCTGGCAAAGATAGCTCAGATGAGAGAGCATATGAAGAAAAATGATATCGATGCGGCACTTGCAGTCGCAAAATCATAACTATGGCAGAAGTAAATACAGGATTAAAAACACCAGAGGCAGGAGCAAAAGCTCCCCAAGTCGAAATTCCAAAAGCCGCAGGTCCCAAACTTGCTCAAGAAGCAGGTGCAGCATCATCTACTAAAAGAGGTATTGAAATGATTGCAAAGATAGATGCCCCTCCACAACAAGGCCCTGACGGAGGAGTTGGACAAGTTCTTGTAGATGCTCCTCGAGTAGAAGGTGTAGATGTTAAAGGTGGAGATGGAAATACTGAAAGTGCAGTAAATCAAAGTTCAGAGGGAAAAGCAGAAGCTGCTGCTCCAGCTAATCAGAAAGCAGATAAGGACGATCCTAGATTTGGTCAAAGATATTTTAGACGAGGTGGGCAACCTCCTAAAGGAGGAGGACCTGGAGGTCCTTCATCAGGAGGACCAGGCAATCGCGGACCTGATAATACACCTTCAGGAGGTGATTCACTCCCGGGTCCCGATAATAAAGCCACTTCTACTGAAGATCTCAGAAGCCGATTTAACATACTTAATAAAAAAAATGATGTTGGTTCAATGACACCAGCCGATCATGCTGAATATCAAATTATCGCAGCTGCGTTGGATGAGCGCAGGGCGAATCTCCGAGATGAATTAAAAAATGGCACAATAGATAAGGCAACATATGATGCTGAAAGGAGTAAGACCTTCAGTGATAAGATAAACGTTTCATCTCCTGGAGCAGAAGCACAACCTCAGGATCGTCCTGATGCCAGTGGAGATACTCCAGCTGCAACGGGTGAAGCTCCACTCGATGCTCGTGCTCAAATGGATGCTCTTCGAGAACAAAAGGCAACTATGACTGATGCTGAGTATTCAGTTGCAATGGATAAGATTATCGCTGAGCAAGGATTTCCTGAAGCACAAGCTGCAGATATTGCAGAGAGTACAGATGCGCAAGTGGATGCTCCTAGAGAAGCACAGCCAGATGCTATGACTCCAAGAGAAGTTGCTGATCAGATTAATAATTTAGAAGCCAGAAAGGGAGAGCTCAGTGATCAAGAAAGACAACAACTGAAAGATCTTAAGACGAAACAAATTTTAGACTTACAAGAGAGGATAAATCAGAATAAAGCTCAACATGCAGAATCTTCTACAACTGATGCTGGTACAGGGAAAGCGGGCGCTGAAACTTCTTCCCCGTCAGGCAAAAAAGACTACGATGATGGTTCATTAACTCCCGAAGAACAACGAGTAATGGACAAATACGAAAAGGGAGAATTATCAGATCGTCCAGATGATCCAGAGTGGGATACTTGGCAAAGAGTTATGGATCGAACCTATCCACCGGATCAAGAACAATCGGCTACTGCTCCATCTACTGAAGATCAATCTGGGAAAACTGTAGATCAGAAAGCTTCAAGAAAAGATAGAAAAGCTGCAGAAGATAGAATAACAGCAGATAGAAATAATGGAAAAATTTCTGATCGAGAATACCTAGATCACATGCGTGAATTGAATGCTGGCAAGATACCTGAAGCATATCAACAAGGAAACGCTGAACAAAGTTCCTTAACTCCTGAGCAACAAGCACGTCAGCAGGCGGTCCGCGAAAAATTCCAACGAGGAGAGCAATTAAGTGATGAAGAATACCAAGCTCTTGAAGATGGATTTGCAGCAGAAAATCCAGACTTTAAGAAAGATGTAGAAGCATCTAAAGACCAAGATCCAACTGAAGCACGATTAGAAAAGTTGGGACAAGAAATAGAAGATCTTGGTACTGACATCATGTTTAGATGGGCAAATGGGATTGAAGTAGATCAGGCGGATCTTGAGAAATTTCAGGCAATGCGAGGAGAACAGCAATTACTCCAGGTTAAATTCACTCCTGAACAGGCTCGTGAATTGGTAAAAGCAGCACTTGAAAAGAACGGTGGTCCTAATGAACGAAGGGCGGAAAAAAATTCAAAACTGCAGCAGAAGATACAGGAGTTAATGACAATTGATATGCAGATATTGGCAATTCCTAAAAATGTTGATCAACTGAGAAGACAGCGTCAAAAAGTACAAGCAGAAGCCCGTATCGCTCACATGAAAGCAAATACTCCTGAAGGAAGACAAAAAGAATATTCTCTTTATATGCAAATTGCCAATATTAATGAGGCAATTTCGTCACAAAAATATGAAGTTGTTAGACTTGGCGCAAAACGTGGCAAACTTGAAGCAGATGTTAGAAGAGCGACTGGAGTTTCTGGCCCTATGCAATCAGTTGTTGAGTTTGCGACTTCTCGAATAAAGAGTATTATGGTCACTCTTGGTACAGGTATTGCAGAGGAAGCAAGTTCACGAACGCAGTCATACGCCAGATAAAAAGCTTCTAATGTATAATTAGCTTATGAATTGGTTGTTCTTCGCTCTTCTTTCTCCGGCTATCCTCACAATCACAATATTTACAGATAAATATATTGTTGGTAATGCAGTCAAAGACGCGCGAGGAGTTGTTCTTATGCAGGCAGTAATGGGATTTATTGTCGGGACGTTGTTTTGGATTGTTACAGGTTTCCCAGGGCTCAGCATAACTGATGCTCTCATTGTTCTTGGGACAGGTATGATAAATACTTGTGCCGCAGCAGTATACTTTAAAGTTCTCAAAGAAGAAGATGCAAGTTATGTCATCTTTATGCTTCAATTAATTCCAATCTTTATTATCTGTTTATCTTTTCTTTTTCTTAAAGAGACGATTACCATAAGGCAGCTTCTGGGATTTGTTATTATTTTGGTGAGTGCACTTCTTATCTCAGTGCAAGATTGGAAGAAGATTCTTCATATCCCCAAATCTTTTTGGCTTTTGGAGTGATTCTTATTCTTGGAATAGCCGTCGTGTATTAGGGTTGTCTTAGAATGGAAGATGGCTTATACTGGTGATGTATTTTAGCTATGGGAGAAAAAGTTTCTAAAATAAGTTTAATAGGAAAAGCCGAGCAGAGGAGATTTCTTAAAGGAGTTTTTACAGGTAACGTAGATCAGGTCGCTGCGTCTCAATCAGGAATGGGTATTGCCGAACAGCAAACAGCAAAAAATGGAACTGTAATGGGTGAAAAGCCTAAAGGCGATAAGAAGACCGGCAAGTAATTCCTCAACTACTCTTAGACTTTTTTAACAGGATGTCCTCCAAATGCGATACGAAGTGCGCCCACCATCCGAGCTGCAAATGATTGTTGAACTTTTTTATCAGTCTCTGAACGGATACGGAAATCATGAGATTGCTCGATAGACTCTATCGGCAAACCATTCTTCTTTGCCTCTTCAATTGTCCAGATTGTTTCACCTGATGCTGATCCTATTATGCCTTGAATTGATTTGAGTTTGGGGTCATTGGTCAATGCATCAACCGTTCGATCGATCATAAAACCTGATACAAGTGTGCCTTTTTGATAGAGTTTAGCAATTTTGAGAAGATCGAAGTTATACGAAGAATTCTCAAGTACACCAAAGCCTTCACCAATTGCTTGCATGAAAGGATATTCAATGCCATTGTGGACCATTTTGACAAAATGCCCAGCACCACCTGGGCCGAAATATTCATGTCCGCCATTGGGGCGGGAGAGACTATCAAGAAGGGGAATAATGTATTCATATGCGCTTTTGTCTCCACCTACCATCAATGGATAGCCCTCAGTTAAAGCGACAATTCCTCCAGAGACTCCAATTCCCAAAAATTTGACTCCCATTTTCCCAAACGTCTTCGCATGTCTTTCAGTATCAGTATATTTTGAATTGGCTGCATCAATAACGATATCATCCTTCTCAACATATGTTGATACTTCTTGAAGGATCTCATCTGTTGCGTCTCCGGCTGGAAGCATAATCCAGAGAATGCGTGGAGATGTAAGATTTTTTATGAGTTCTTCTATCGTTGGAAATGATCTTAGATCTGGTATTTCTGATTTGAGAGTCTCGACAGCTTGAGCGGATCTATTCCAGACAACAACTTCATGATGTTCTTTTATGAGTTTGCGAGCGACACGACTGCCCATTTTTCCAAGACCAATAACTCCAATTTGCATATGAGTATTCTAATTGACGGCTATTGTCCAAGTCAATCTTTTGTTGACAGTGGATAAGAAAACACATATTTTTTTGAGTTAGAGTTTCAAAATCTAGATGTAGTGTTA
Source organism: Saccharimonadales bacterium (SeqCode) (assembly GCA_035479415.1). Classification (GTDB taxonomy): domain Bacteria; phylum Patescibacteriota; class Microgenomatia; order Levybacterales; family UBA12049; genus JACDET01. Next base: position 17,871 of record DATIIS010000011.1, on the reverse strand, counting down.
TACTTAAATAAAATGAAACTCAAACTCATCGAAAAAAGACAAGAGAAAGCTGATGTAATTACATTTATTTTTGAGCCGACAGAGCCGCTCACTTGGCAATCTGGTCAATACATCCATTATGTGTTACATCATGAACCAACAGATGACAGGGGATCTGATAGATGGTTTACCAATGCTGCTGCACCCTTTGAAAATCACGTCCGTATCACAACACGCCAATCAACAGATAAAAGCAGTTCTTTTAAGAAAAAATTATTTAGTTTGGTTGAAGGGAAGAGGATTGAGATGTCAGTTGTTGAGGGAGATTTTGTGGTTGAAGATCCAGATCAACAATATGTCTTTATTGCTGGAGGGATTGGAATTACTCCTTACAGATCAATTCTTACGCAACTCAATCATGACAAAAAACCAATCAATGTAACGCTTCTCTATTCCAACCGCGATCAGAATGTTGTCTACAAAGAAGAATTGGAAGAGATTGCAAAGAACAATCCTAACTTCAAAATCCATTACATCTTCTCTCCTGAACATATTGATGAAGAAAAAATTAAGAGTATTGTCCCAGATCTCCAAAAACCACTTTTTTACATCTCAGGTCCTGAGCCGATGGTCGATGCTCTGGGTGAAACTCTTAAGAAAATGGGAGTTTCTGACGATCACCTCAAGCAAGATTGGTTCCCCGGTTATCCTGCTGAATAAGGCTAGTTATAGATCCAGAGTTACTATGCTATATAGTTTATTGCTCACCTTTGTGCAGCGGCATGTTTGTGGGATACTTTCTTTGCAATAAAAATGATAAGACACGCGACAAGATATCTGAAGAAAAATCTCACAAGAGGATAATAGAAAAATAAAAACATGTTTGATTGCCAGAAGTCATCTCGATACACGTGATTGGGTGCAATTTGAAAGATAAGATACAAAGGGGACCAATACCAGGTGTGGAACCAGAAACTATACCGTACAAGAGGATCAGAAAAAATATTTCCGTCATGAGCAAAAAGTACAAATACGAGGCTTGCTACATATGGCCAAATAGTAAGGACAAATGCAATGATGATCTTTCTCCATGTAGGTTTGAAGAATTCCACATCTCAACTATGATAGTTTTTTCTCTAAAAATCAACTCTTGAAAAGTGAGTTAGATTGAAGAATATACCTGGAAGTGGTTTCCCGTGTTGATTGGGTTGCTTCAATTGAAGATCATGAGACGTAATCTCTATAACATAAGAGGATTGGAACTTAAGCAAAAGCTGTAAATATCAAAAAACAAAGTGTTTTGGAGGAATATAGTCATGATAGGGATCTGTTCCTTGTGGAATATTTCTTTTAGAATATCCTTTTCCATCATCATCGACAATAATTTCCGTAACCGTTAAAGATTTTGGGGGTGTTTTAAAACTATCTTGCTCTCGACTTGGAACTTCAGCAGTTCCATCATTTGGAGTTTGCTCACTTGTTTTAGTCCAGAAACCACGATCTTCTCGTGTATCAACCTCAATACCAACAGATGTCAATAAAACAGTTGCAACATCAGGATTACTATCACGATTTACTGTTTGCCATGGTACATCTTTTCCTGCAGGTCTCCATCTAAACGTTTTATTCTCTCCAGGTGTTCTTGCGTTTACTACCACTACGGATGGATGCTCTCTTGATGCATTTACGATTACTGCACCATCACCAGGGTTAACTGTTATTTCTTCAGTTACGTCTGGTTTGCCAAACGTTTCTATGATAGGAACTGGACTAGAATTTCCTACTTCCTGGGTGGGTTGCAATGATGCAGGAGTTGTAGCAGGAGAAGCACTAGTATCAGGTTTCCTTGTGCCGGGTATAGCAGTTACACCACTGCTATTACGACTATCGGTGCCGCAAGCAGCCAATACTGCTAATGTTCCTACTCCTGCGAGGCCACGAAGTAGATTTCTTCGACTGATAGTTGGATTGTCCTGAAATCCTGAAACACTACCTGTAGCATCATGAGGTACATATTGTGGTGCATCTTTGGCTCTGGACATAGTTTTGGGATTATACTACCTATAGTAATTTTTGTCAAGGAATAAATGAAGAAAATGAATATAATTTAAGCTTGCTAAATCAGCCTAATTAGCTAATCAGTTATATGCATCTCTGAGAAAAGTTGGAACCAGATTCATGAATACATCTGGAAGTAGTATTCGGTGTTGATCAGGGTAGCCTCACTTGAGGAAGAGCAGAAGAAATCATTTATCACATAAGAGTATTGGAACTATTGATTTTTACTACCTTGACAGTACGAATATAGTTTATAGAGAATCAATATAAGATGAGTTTTTTAAAGCCACAAAAGAGTACGATATATTTTAGTTATTTCATTTTCCCTATTATCTATTTTTTTCTAGCTTTCTTTACTGAAATTCCTAAATGCCAGCAAGCATCTACATCTTTGTCCTTTCTTAAGTTGTGTAACGGATGGGGAAACTTTTTAATGGATACTTCTTTTTGGTTAGTACCTTTTATTGTTGTCATTTTTGCGAATATTTTTTCTTATCTTATTATTTGCAGTTTCAAGATATTCGGCTTTACTGTACGCGAAGAAACGTATAGCAATATAAAAGGTAAAAAATTTATTTTTAGAACAATTGCATTGATCCTTGCAGTTATTATTTATTTGTTAGGATCATTTAATCTATATCTTAATGGATTCAGCTATATAGATGTGGCAAAAGCTCTTCTAATCCCTTATGCAATATATGGACAATCACATCAATGGAAATCTGTTTACGATTTTGAACCTATGGGAATAGATACGGTAACGCCTGGATATAATGAAGTATTTTTAACCAGACAAAGCGTGAGTACTGTAGAACAGGATATAAAAATACTCTTAGAAGAACAGGGGTATAAAGTGGAAGTTGTACCGCCAAATAATGATAGCCCGGATGAAACTGATTTAAGCGGGACGGCTGCCAATAGTGATCAGATTTTTGTAAATATTAATACTGTGAGTTATACTGCAGGATATTCAACTATAAAAGTTCCACAAGGAATGACAGCGATAAGTTTTGAAGTTACAGAATATGGGTACGGTAAAAAGTAAAAATTCTATTTTTCCGCTTGAAGAAGTAGACTCCCGGAAGTGAACCGTTTTTAGCCTCGAAAAGTAGAGAAAAACAAGGAAAACTAAAATATGGACCTGGAAAAAGTATCAGTAGAGATATCCGAAAAAGTTAAAAACAGACTTTATGGTTTTTCAATTAAGTGTTTATTCCTGAATGCCCAACCAGAAGTAGTTTTCAAATAATCTTCAAAATCCGTAGCAAGCCGTTTAGTTCTAAATGCGGCGTAGAAAACAAGCTTAACAGGTCTTAAATTTTTTGTTGAAGCAACTTTGCCAGTCTCATGATATGTAAGTCGTTGTTTCAGATTGTCTGAAGAACCATGATAGTAAGAGTTATCTTTTAATTGGAGAATATAGGTGTAGTACACAAAGTTATTTAATTAAGAGAAAGCCCCACTTCACCGAAGGCTTCGTTAGGGGCACTCTTCGTTCCTTATTTCGAACCAGATACAATTATTGAAGTGTGGCTCGCCACTTCGTAGCCTTTTGCGTTAGCAAATGGCGAAGAGTGGAGATGTCCGGCAGTGAACCGGAGTCCGAGTAACAGTAAAGTAAAACTTCTACAAGCGTAGTCGACTATTGTGATTCGCTTTGCCGTTTCCTGTCGACCGGAATAACAAAGTATAGGTTGATAAATACAATAAAGGTCAAACCATTCCTTTAAGGTTTTCCCCACCTGTTTTTATGCCCATACTATCCCGATGAGGAAAGATATGTATGAACAGGCTTTAGAGCTTACGCAGCGAGTGCAAAAGCTGGTTGGCCGAAGCCTTGGAAGGCTGCTTTAGCTTGAGCTAATCTAGCTTCAGCGAGAGCAACTTGCTTCTCGAGCTTCTCAATGCTTGAATCAGCATTTATTATTTGATCCTTTTTAGCGACTTATGAATCATTGTCGGCTTGCAGTTTTAAAGTGCTATTCTCGTCGAATCAATTCATCCCCCTACGCTCTTTGAGCTCCGCTCATAGAACTTAGGCGAATATTGATTCTTATCTGTAATTTTTAATCTCTCGCTCTATGTCTCTATCAATGTCCTGTCGCTTGATCGCTTCTTTCTTATCAAACTTCTTTTTTGATTTCGCAGTTGAGAGTTCAACTTTGATCAATCCATGCGTAGTATACATTGAAATAGGCACGATTGTCAAGTTTGCGCCGTCCATTTTGCCTTTAAGAGAGATAATTTCTTTTTTATGAAGTAAGAGTTTTCGAGTGCGTGTCGTATTGTATGTCTCTGGCCTGGCGTGTTGATAGGGGAAGATCTTTGCATTCACGAGTTGTGCCTGCCCACCGATGATCCGGACAAAACTTCCCGAAAGATCAACATGTCCTTCCCTCACTGCTTTTACTTCAGCACCAACGAGGTTGATGCCTGCTTCAAATTTTTCCAAAAGTTGATAATCAAATGTTGCTTTTTTGTTTATTATTTTCATAACAATTAATCGTTCGACACTAAAATTTTTTTTGGACCCACCGCAAATTTTTAGTTACATAGGTACCTCTGCTTTCCGAATACCGCTACGTTTTTATTCGGGTTGAAAATAGGCATTCGTCCTGGCGAAAAATTTTGTGTCTCACTCTCTCGTCTTTGTTTATTCTATCATAGCCTTCCAAGCTTTATATGGATTGGTATACAATAGAAAAGTGAAACTGAAGCACTTGTTTTTTCTTATCATCCTGATATGTTATTTTTCAGCCTTTATTTTCCGCGAAGTTGTTACTCTTGATCCTGATTTCGGTTGGCATTTGCAATTTGGTCGTGTAATTCTTAAGACGCATTCGATTCCCCAAAATGATCTCTATTCATATACGATGCCGAGTTATCATTTTGTTGATCATGAATGGGGAACAGATGCAATAATTGCATCTCTGTATGATGCGTTTGGGATGTGGTCATTGAATATCCTTTTTGCCGTGATTGCTACTGCGACGCTTTATTTTTTGTGTCGTGGAACTAACTATCGTTGGGTGAATGTGCCTGTTTTTCTTGTGGGCGGGACAATATTTGAATTTATGGGCATTCGTCCACAAATTATTAGTTGGATGCTGCTTTCACTGCTTATGAGTGTTCTTTGGCATAAAAAAGTATGGCAGAAATGGAGGTATGCGATTCCTGTTCTTTTTCTTTTGTGGGCTGATATTCATGGAGGATTTGCCATAGGACTTGTTGTTCTTTCCTGGTTTGTTATCGGACGGACGATTGAAGGAAGACGAATTGATAAAAAAGATGTAGTTATTTTATTTGCTTCAATTGGGGCGACTCTTATCAATCCTTATGGATATCATTTATGGACTGAAGTTGTAAAATCAGCAATTGATCCAAATTTGCGCTGGATAATTCAAGAATGGTATCCGGCAGTTTATTTTACCAACCTCGCTTTTTGGCTCTACATGGCAGTTTCTGCTTTTCTTGTTATCAGATATCGCCGGAAATTTTCGCATACTGCGCTTGGGATATATGTTCTCCTTTTTTTGAGCGGCATGTTGAGTATGAGAAATATCCCGATTTTTTTGATTGTGTCATTTTATCCAACAGTTCAAGGGATTGGGTATCTGTATGAGGAGGCAGGAAAACACTTGTATGGGAAAGAGAGATTTCTTAAAGGATATATTGGATTTTTTATTATTTGTATGTTTCTTTATTTGCCTCAACTGGGAGTTTTTATATACGGAACACTAAGTTCAATTAACGCGGATGATAGTTATCCATATGGTGCAGTGAGTTATCTTAATCATCATGTTCCATCAGGTAATATCTTCTCGACCTATGATTGGGGTGGTTTTCTCATTTGGGAGCTTCCTCAAAAAAAAGAATTTGTTGATGGACGAATGCCCAGCTGGAGAAATCCTACAGCACCAGCGACTGAAAGTACCTATGCCTTTGGTGATTATGAAAAGATTTTGCAAAATAAAGTATCTTTCTCTACTGTTGCTGCGAAATATCATATCGATACGATTCTTGTATCCAAAAGTCAGCTGAAGAGGGAAGATACCAAGGTATTGGGGTTTGATGTAATCAAGAATCCATTTCTTAAGAAGTTTTTTACTTCCAATACTTCTTTGTATCCAGTAGTCGCTCAGGTCAGAAAAATGGGTTGGAAGGAAGTGTATCAGGATAAAACAGCAGTGGTATTTGAGAAGTAGTTTTACAAATTCATCTGCCAGATTTTGCCACCTGAGATGAATTGGATTTGTTTGTCGGTCTCAGAGACAGTAAAGTCTTTGGCTGTTGCAAGACTTGGGGCACTATATGCACTCTGGTATTTTCCCGTTTTATCAAATTTAACAACTCTACTATTTCCAGAATCAAGAACATAGATATTCTCAAGAGTGATACTCGTTACGAGATGTGTCGGATTGTTGAGTGGTTTGAGTAAGCCGCTTACTTGGATATTGTTTGATTTGCCTCTCGTGTAGTCTTCAATCGTGCCATTTCTATAGAGAAGCCAGATGGATGCATCAATTGCCATTCCTGTAGCACCCGAAAGATCAGGTCCACCACTTGTGAAGTATAGTGATTTACCGTATCCTCCAGATCCTGCGACAAATTTAAGTAATCCTTTTTTCTGATCTAGTACATAGATGTTCCCATCATAAGGGACGATTGCAACAGGCGAGGACCAGTAACTTGCGTTTTTGACAATGTCAGTGGTTGTCCCATCGTTTTTTGAAACTTTGGTTATTTTGGAGCTGGTTATCATGTAGACGTCAGTTTTATCCTCTCCGTATGCTAAGCCGTCTGGCTTTGATTGTTCAACTGCCAGAAGTGAATGGGGTTGTGCCTGAATTGCTGTCACATTAGTTGATTGTCCTGCGCTATTGCTTTGAAGTTGACTATCAACTTGTGAGAGAAGATCGGTAATCTGTTGATACTCTTTTGTGCCTTTGCCGAATTTTGTCTGGCCAGTTTCGAGGATGGTTTGTGCTTTTTTGAAGCTATTCTGACTCAAACTTGCGTTTACTGTCGCCAAACCTTTGCCTTCAGAATAATACTGTTTAGCCTGTGGATAGATGGATTGGAACGTTTTTTGTTGTTGATCGTCATGATATTTTTTAACTGTCAGAAAAATGCTTACAATGAGAAGAATTGCAATAATAAGCGCGATATTAAGGAACAATCGTCTGCGGTGATTGAAATTAAAACGCATATTAAAATGTGGCATAGGCAATTTCGGTCGCGAGAAACGTTTGGCAGGCTGCTCTTCTTCATATTCTTGTTCTTGAGAGTATGTGTTTTGAAGTTGTGGGTTTGAGTCAGATAATGGTTCATCATCCATTTCAGATTCTTTAAGTGGAGGAAGGGTTGGATGAAGTGAGGCAATCATTGGATCTTCATCTTCGTCAATTTCTTCAACTGTTGGGATAAAGGTCGCTCCACGACATGATATGACAATTGCGGCTTGTGCTCCATTGGCTGCTCTATGCATTTGTGGTGATAATGCTTCAACAATGTCATTTGGCAGTTCGAGTTCAAGTGCTTGGGTAAAAATATCGTGAGAGATGCTTCTTCCAAATTGTTCTGTTTCGAGGATAACGACATCGGCATTTGCCATATATCCTGAGGCAGATATAATCTCTAAATCGTTACCATTTTTAGCAAGAAGCGTGCCTATTTTTTCTCCACGTTTCATAACAACTTTGCCACTGCCGGCAATAAAGACAAGAAGAATAGTATCTTTGAAATAGGCAAGTGTTAGTCCGACCTGTATATTCTTGGGAACTTGTGTGAGGCTTGTTTGGATTGCTTTTTTGATGTTGGCTGTGTTTTTTTCTTGGAGAGTGAAAAATTCTGATTGAAGCACATTGAAGAGATCTTTGCCAAATGCTTGGAGTGAAATTTCTTCATCTGTTTCTTCGCTTCCTGTTAGCGAGATACAAACAAAGAGGTTGCCTGCGTTATATGCTTGTGACCACGTTATGTCTGTTGGTGTTGCAACCAATTTTGCAAACGACAAACTCAATTTTGGAGCAGATTGGACTTCGGGCATGATGCTATTCTACTGTCTTCAAATGGTTATTTTCGATTTTTATCGCTTGGAATAAAAGTACGGGTCCTGTCAGAAGTTTCTTCCCATCAGTGCTCGTTCTAGTGAAGCCATTGATAGATTTTTCAATTTAGGTTTGCTTCAACGAACTGCGCGCTGTCGGGATCCCTACACTTCTGCCACCCGAAATCAAAATGTATTCCTCGCTCTCTTTATGGCTCATTCGTGGACAGTTACTATTACACTATAACAAGTGTGATGACAAAAAGCGAGAGTAGGGCAAAAATATAAATAATTGTGAAGATGCGTATGACAACTTCACCACTTTCAGGAGGAAGAAAAACTGTCTTGTTAAGAGACCGAATTTTGGTTGAGAGCATAAGATAAAAGAAGATATATAAGACCATAAGAACGAGAAGTGCAATCTTTACATAGATTGCTGCTCCTGCAGAAAATCCTGAAATGATGATAGTTGGATCTAATGTCATTGTACTTGTTTACCTATTAATCTACTGATAATGCCTGAGACCTCTGTTGGACGTGGTACTTTTGAGAAGGTAAATACTTCACCTGTTGCGACAAGTCTCACTCGTATATCTCCATAGTCAAAAAGAGATTGAAAAAATCCTGCCTGCGTATATTCAACATCTTTGATATCAGGAAGTGAGGCTGTCGCGACATTAATAGTTGATAAATCATTAAAATCAAGATCAACACCTCTTTTATCAGTTACCAATCCAATGTTGTAAAACCACGAAACTAAATTCGCAAACGCAAATCCAAGAACAATGAGGTAATAAAACGTGACGAGCGGAATTGAGAACATATCAGGAAGAGTAAAAAGAGAAAAATTAGTTGAGACAAAAATGAAACGGACAAGAAAAGGAATATAGGCAAGAGCAATTGTTGAAATAAGCCAAGGCACATTGGTTATAAAGTCACGCCGCAAAAAAAGAATAATTGTTTCATCATCATCTTGCTCGGCAAAAGAAATCCCACGAGGATTTCGACAAAAGGTCGTGAAGAGACCAATTGCTTTTTGTTCAATATCTTTGACAACCGGTGCAACAGTATTAATATCCTGCTGTACCGTTTGCTGCGTAGGCTGTTGTGTTGGTGTTTCGTTAAAAATATCTGGCATAGTAAGTTCTTCTTATCGTGAATTTGTGAGCAAATTTATGCAAATAATAGTAGAGGTATTATACAACATTATTATTTTTCATCTCATCTCAACATTGAAAAGCGGTCCAACAATTTGGATATTTGCAGGCGCACGAAGATTGAAAATTGTTTTGAATGCTGCTCCTGAGATGCCATGACTTCCACCATCTCCGCTCACTGTAACTGTTGTTGTGTTTCCACTTCCAAAATCAGCATTGATTGTAACGCTTGAGACTGATGTGTATGGAGTTATGCCATGACTTCTCAATTGTTGTTGGACCTGTCCTGCATCCCATGTGTCTGGGATATTTTTATCAATCTGTGAGAGATGCGGGGTTGCGGATCCATCAGCTTGTGCGAGAAGAACTGCATTGACTATATCTGCAACATCACTCGATGCAAGCCATGCTGTGCCATTGTCAGCGCTTCTTGATCCCCAATCGCAATAGAACCAAGGAGATGCTTTGTCATATGCATTGTTCTGAAGATCTGCAAAACTGCCCACATTGGCAGATGTATCTTGCGCGGTCTTTGTATAAGATGTTGCGCTCCAGCCGATATCAGCTGATGCATGCACATATCCTCCATGAGTTGATGAGAAGAATGCTTCGATTGGTGTTCCTCCTGAGGTCATGACCTGCCCATTGGTTGCATCAACCGCATCAATCCAAGCTTGCGCGTTGAGCTCTGTCTTTACTTCCTGAAATGTCGTATTTGGTGGAACTGTTGTCCGTCCACTTGCAATTGCATGCATGACATATGATCTAGCAGCAATGGCTTGAGCTTTGAGAGCTTCTGATGGCCAACCACTTGGCATCTCGTAGAGATGTTTGAGATAGTCTTCAACGGTAAAGCTTTGATTTGAGAAAGATTCACCTGAATCATTGCTTCCATTAACTGTGATAGTAGTTGATGATGTCGGCATATTAGTAATTTGGAAATTGGCGTAGTATGCATTAAGAATATCAGTGTAGCTCTGTCCTGCTTCTGCTCGTCCCTTGGCTCCATATTGATTGAGACCAACTCGGTTGGGGACACCGTAGGTAAAGAATCCAAATTTAGTCCCGCCAAACCCAGGATCTTTATACGGGTTCAGATCACTTGAGCAGCCACCACTTGCAGTATCTGCGGTTGTTGGGATTCCAAGTGAGGCGTATTTTTGTGCGACCAATTGTTGCTGTTGTGCGGTCAAGGAAGCAATTTGATTTGATAATTGTGCTTGATATGCTTGTGCTCCTGCTACGACTTTATTTAATTTAGCAGTATCAGCAGCAAGACGTGTTTGCGTTGAGGCGAGCCAGGATTCTTCTTGCTGCAGATCTGCTTTTTCTTGCTGCAGATCATTGATGGTAATTGCGATGTTGGTGATAATTGATTTATCTTGCTCGGTCTGTGCGTGCTGATAGGCAAGTGTTTGGGTAATATCAGACATTGATGCTTGAGAGAAGAATGTCAGAAGGGGACTATCATAATAACTTTTGACATAGAAGTCACGAATTGTTGCATTAATAATTTTTTCTTTTTGCGCAAGATTGGCATACCCATCATTAATTTGTTTTTTCTTAAGAGCGATATCAGATTCAACTCCTGCTATTTAGCTTTTGATACTATTGATTTGTTTTTGTTCACTATCAAGTTGGGATTGAAGTGGTTTGGTCGCATTAACGGATTGGTCAAGTTGTGTACTTAGCTGTGCGAGTTGGTTGTTAATATCATCGAGTTGGTCTGAATATGCTGGCTTTACAGACGTTGCAAAAGGAAGAATTGTGAGCGTAACAATAAGTAATAAGGAAACGATTTTTTTTGTGGGCATATTAGTTAATTTTGATTTTGTATAACTTATTTTGATTCATTAACTTAGAGCTATTATACCAGATATACTCAAGCCGGTGTATTTTAAGTGGGCGTATTTCCAAACAGTGAGAAATGTGGTAGTATCAAAGAGATTTGTTTGTATATGAATGAAGAATCACCGTTTCAGCAACAGCCCGCGTATGTAGGCAAAACCTCAAATAAACGACGTCTCATCACTGTTTTTTTTGTTGTTCTGGTTCTCATTATCATTGGCCTTGGGGCACTGTATCTTTTGGGAAGTTCTAAACATGAGGTCACTCCTACCAATCCAATCCCGACAGAAACGATGGCGACACCAACTCCTGCGTCATCCGCTTCTGCGCAACTTAGTGCCACTCCATCAGCAGTAGTAAGTCCCACAGCAAATCCTTCAACTGTTAGAGTAAGTGTCTTAAATGGCAGCGGTACAGCAGGCGCAGCAGGAGCTGTTGCGGATACACTTAAAAATGCCGGATTTACCAATGTAACGACAGGCAACGCAAATGCTTTTACCTATACTGGAATTACCGTAACTGTAAAAAAGAAAGAAAGTTCAGAACTTCCGCAAATCCAAAAATACGTAGAAAGCGCAAGTTCCAACGCCAAAGTAACAACCAAAGTTGATGATGCAATTCCAAGCGACATACAAATTATTGTTGGGAAATAAGTGCTGTTCATATGAAAATTTATTTAGCAACCGATCACGCTGGAGTAGATCTGAAGAATAAGGTTAAGAAAGTCCTTGAAGACGCAGGTCATGATGTTGAGGATTGTGGTGCATACGAATATGATCAGAATGATGATTATCCCGACCTTATAGGCAAAGCTGCAAAGAAAGTTTCTGAGAATCCTCACGAAAAAGGTATTATTTTTGGAGGATCAGGCCAAGGTGAAGCAATTGTTGCAAACAAATTCGACAATGTCCGCTGTGCATTATTCTATGCACCAGCTGTGCCGACACAACCTGTCAATATCGAGGGACGGACAAGCTCAGATCCATTTGAAATTCTTCGTCTTTCTCGTGAACATAATGGAGCCAATATGCTTTCAATTGGTTTTCGTTTCATTCAGGAAGAAGATGTCTACAAAGCTATAAAAATTTGGCTCTCAGAGCCAGATCCGATAGAAGAAAGGCACATTAGAAGAATTGAGAAGATAAGAAAAATAGAAGAAAAATGAAGTGCGATGTGAGATATTCTTGATTTTGAATATTTGATATTTTGATATCTGGAATTCAAGAAATCAAGTTTTCAAAAAGTCAATTTCAAAGATGTCTCATTTTTCATCTCAAACAATCAAAACTATGTATGAAATAATTCCAAGTCCAGGAACAGATAACAAAGATTTTTCAGAAATTGAGAAGAGAATTTCTCTCGTCAGGCCATTTGTGAAGACTATTCATATTGATGTTTGCGATGGTAAATTTGCTCCCAATACTACGTTTTCAGATCCAGAGCCGTTTAAAACATTGACCAAATCATTGCCTGGAGATGAAGGCGGTTGGGAGACAGGTGAGAAAGGGCTTTATTTTGAAGTTCATTTGATGGTTGAAGACCCGATCAAGGAAATTAAGAAATGGGCTGATGCTGGGTTCAGAAGGTTCATTGGGCAAATTGAAAAAATGCCAAGCCAGGAAGAATTTGTTGCTGAAGCACAAATGCATGGAGAGGTGGGGCTTGCAGTTGACGGGCCAACTCCTCTTGATATGGTGAAAGCGAGTTATGAAGATCTTGATGTTATCCTTTTTTATACTGGAGATAAAGCTGGTTTTTCTGGCAAATCATTTCAGGAAGATCGGTTGGAAAAAGTAAAGACGCTTAGACAAAAAAACGAATATATTCAGATAGAAGTTGATGGAGGGATTAATGATGAGACTATTGAGATAGCAGCTGCAGCTGGAGTGACGCGATTCGTAACGACTGGTTTTCTCTATAGTCTCAACTCTCCCGAAGAACAGTACAAACTTCTTGAGAAAAAACTTCAGGAACTTACCCTTATAAAATAATCTTCCCAACATATTCTAGATCTTATAGTTGTTGACATGTCTTTCTTCTAGTCTGTAGAATACAAGGCGTTATGATTCAAGAGAAAGATGCTATTATGCCTCACGGATATGGTTGGGAAACATCTTCAATTCAAGAACGGAGAGATCTTGGCGAAATTCAAAAAGGTGATCTTATAGCCACAATATATGATGTTTCAAAACCGAGTGGTATTGGAGAACTTGCAGTTGATGCTGCAGCAGTAATTAAAGCAAAACAGTATGTTGTTGCAGGTGATAGATTGTGGAATCATTTGTTGACCTCGGCAGAAACATATGCTCATGCAATTAGGAAGAGATCTCCCGATGCATCAATTATCAATGCAGGTGGAGCAAGAACAACGTCGATGGAAGTTCGTAAGTTAGTCAAAGAAGCAAAGGAACATGATTGGAAAAATGTTGCAACAGTGGCAGTTGGCCCACATTATGAAAGGGCTGCTCTAGTAGCCGCTAAAATCAATCGAAAAAGAGGTATCAGAAAAAAGGGTATTAGCATTCAAGTATTTAGGGCAGAAGATGTTTTATCAGATCCTCAAACCCATGGTGGCGGGGACGAAGGTGAAAGAATAGCAGAAACGTATAAAGAAAGATTTGCGAGAATGCAAGCAACACAACCATATAGGAAGTTAGAAAAGCATGAGAAAAAGGCAATTTATATTGAGAAATTACATCTTACGCGAGTTGTTGATCTGGCATCATGGGTTGTTCGCCCAAAAGTCATGTCAAAGTAGCTAGACCATAAGTATCGTAGCAATTGAGAGAACTACGACAAAGAAGATAAGTATTCCAACAAGCACAAGCGTTTTTTTGCCTGATTGACGATTATAGTTACTTCTCTCTTGATGAAGAAAGTCTTCTGTTTGTTTTTTCTTGTTCATAATAATTTTTAATATCGTTCGGTATAAAAAATTTTTTGGACGACATGGGTCCTGTCTAGGGCTCCATTCCATCCTTGTCTGAATTTTCAGTTTATGGTGTTGGTGACGGCGTGATAACTGCGCAACTGATACAGTATTGATGTCCCAAACTATCCATCATCACTGTCTCATCTCGTTGTTCAACATTGTTAGTGTCACCAGCTGGAGCTTGTGCGTTGGTTGTTTTATCAACCCAAACTTTAGCAGTTGTAATTTTTGGTGTCTTTGGATTTTTGCCATTAATCAAATATTCAAATCTTGTTGGACAACCACCACCACTTTTTGATGCGATAAGACCGGTCGTAGAGCAGACATACTCGCCAAATACATCTGATGGCTTTTGAGGAATTTCAGGCTGTTTGCCTTTGAGAAGATTGGTCATGATGTCATGGAAGATAGGTGCGGCACCAGTGATCCCAGTGACAATTCCTGACATCGCAGAATGATCATTGTTGCCGACCCATGCCGAAACCAGATATGAAGGAGTGTATCCAAATGTCCAGTTGTCTCGATAATCATTGGTCGTTCCTGTCTTGACCGAGACATATTGTCCGGCCACTTTGAGTGCAGAATTTGGTCCAAATTCCGCGACACGAGCTTGATTGTCAGCAAGGATATTGGAGAGAACAAACGTAACTGCAGAAGGGAGAACTTTTTTGCCAAAGATTGGACTCGCTGGAGGAGTATATTGTTCAATGACATCTCCTTTTCGGTCGGTAATCTTAAGAATTGGATGCAAGTCAATTCGATATCCTTGGTTTGCCAGAACTCCATATGCAGTTGCCATATCAATCATTCTGACTTCACCTCCACCAAGAGTAAGAGATAGTCCATAATCTGAAGGATTGGTAAATGTTGTGATACCCATTTGTCGTGCAAGGTTGATAAATGGAACAAGTCCGTTAAGATCTAGCATCTCAACAGCTGGGATGTTGTATGAATTTGCCAAGGCATATCTCATCTGAACAATTCCATGATAACGCAGATCATAATTGTGTGGACAATATGGCTTATTTGGTGGATCTGGGAAACAGATTGGTGCATCGATAAAAGGAGTTGATGCTCCATATCCATTGACAAGACCAAGTGCGTAGTTGAGAGGTTTGATAGATGAACCAGGTTGGAGAAGTGCGATTGTTGCATTGACGTTGCCGCCATTTGGATCATAATAATCTTTACTTCCCACCATCGCCAAGATTTCACCAGTTGCAGGATCGGTCACAAGTGCTGCGCCATTGGTAACGTGATATTGAGCAACACTTGCGACTTGATCTTCAACAACTTTTTGAGCCATATTTTGAACGTTCAGATCAAGACTTGTTATGACCTTAAATCCACCTTCATCGACAGCGTTTTCACCGTATTTTTGCTCCAACAGATCTCTGATATAGAAAACAAAGTGAGGTGCTTTTATAGGGTTGGTGATTTTCTCGAATTTGAGCTTTTCATTCAACGATTTAGTCATTTGATCTTTTGAAATATAGCCTTGAGCATACATGTTTTGAAGAACTTCATGTTGTCTCTCAATTCCTAGTTCTGGATGTGAGCCATAAGGAGAAAGTGTACTTGGCGCTTCAGGAAGTGCAGCCAGGAAAGCAAGCTGTGCAAGGTCGAGTTTGTTAATATCTTTGCCAAAGTATGTCTGTGCTGCTGCCTCAACTCCATATGATGTGCCACCGTATGGTACTTGGTTGAGATACATTTCAAGAATTTGGTTCTTGTTGTACATCACTTCGGTTGCAAACGAGAGGATAACTTCACGAATTTTTCTCTGAATGGTTTGTTTGGGTGTCAGCAAACTATTTTTCACCAGCTGTTGAGTGAGGGTTGATCCACCTTGAATCTCTTTATGAACAACGATAGAGTAGAGAGCTCTCGCAATACCTCGGAAATCAACCGCGCCATGATGATAGAAATCACGGTCCTCGATGGCAATTGTTGCTTCCTGCATCTCTTTTGGAATTTTTGCGAGGGGTACAAAGGTTTGATTTCGATTTCCATACAGCGTATAAAGAAGTTTGCCATTGCGGTCATAGATTTGCGTTGAGTATGAGCCTGTGTTGTTGCTTAATTTAGTTGGAGAAGGGAGGTCTTTGATGATTAAGAGATAAAATGCTACCACAAGACATATCACCACAATGAGTGGTATGACCAGGAAAAGAAGCGATTTTCGTTTGAAAGAGATTTTCCGTATTTTCTTAACAGTTTTTTTATAACGTTTGATCATTGCACTTCTTTATTTATTCTATCAGATTTCCTATCCAATATCTTCCCAAAAATGCGTATAATGATAAGGATGGATATCCTAACTCACATTATTTTGATGATTCAGATGTCATTCTCTCACTTCGTTCAACATTTTAATTTCCTCGATCTGATTATGATTCTTATTGTATTTTTTTATATTAGGGAAGGCTACAATTTGGGATTTTCTCTGGCTTTTATGGATCTGGCAAGTTTTATTATAGCATTTATTGCCGCTCTGAAATTTTATACGTTTGTCACTGGATTTTTTACGACATTTTTTGGTTTGCCGCTTGGTCTTGCAAATGCACTTGGATTTTTTATCGTAGCATTCGTTTTTGAGGTAGTTATGTCTCTTCTGGCAAGGAGGCTAATTCATTATCTTCCAGGACTTCCGCCTGGAACATGGATTTCACGCACATTTACCTCTCTCAATCATTGGCTGGGGATTCTTCCTGGGCTTTTGTCATCCTTTATTATTTTGTCCTTCCTTCTTACTATTATTGTGACATTTCCTTCATCTCCTCTTATCAAACAAGCAGTTAACAATTCTGTGATTGGTGCGAAATTAGTTGCCAACACTTCTCAATTTGAGAATGCACTCAATAGTGTTTTTGGTGGAGCACTAAATGAGACGTTGAATTTCCTCACGGTTGAACCAAAAAGTGATGAATCAATAAAGCTTCATTATACCGTTACCAATGGTACTGTTGATGCAAATGCTGAGCAGCAGATGTTTGGACTCGTTAATGCTCAAAGGGTCGAGCAAGGGCTTGATCCGCTTATCTTTGATAATTCGCTCCGTGATGTCGCACGTGCACACTCAAATGACATGTTCAAACGTGGTTATTTCTCTCATTTTACACCAGAAGGATTGTCACCCTTTGATAGGATGCAAAAAGCTGGTATCAACTATCAATATGCTGGAGAAAATTTAGCGCTTGCGCCAAGTACAGCACTTGCGATGCAAGGACTTATGAATAGTCCTGGACACAGAGCCAATATCCTCAGCCCAAATTTCCATAAAGTCGGGATTGGAGTCATCGATGGCGGAATTTATGGAGAGATGTACACGCAGGATTTTACGAATTAAAAGAGTGGATTGTTTTGTATATCCATTTTTTTGTGATCCATCTCAAACTATTATTTCATAGACTCGATACCCAATTAGGACCTCTACTTTTTATAATCACATCAAGGTGGCATTCATCACTGCAAAAATGTACATACAAAACAGATAGAAAAGATGATTAGTGAAAAAATTATAGCCAGTCGCGGTATTTGAAGTAGGCGATAATTGAAACTCCTCCAATAAGAATAGCCAAGAAAAGAACTGAGACAATCCAAGGCTCATTTGCATAAGGCAAACCCTTGACATTCATAGAATAGAGATTGTTCACAATAACAAAAGGGAAAGAAATTGATGTAATTACTGTCAAAAATTTAACCAGTTCGTTACTGCGATTTGAGAGGACTGATTCATTACTTGATGCGATGCCGGCGATAAGTTCTTTGTTATCTTCAAGTCGTTCCCAAATTTTTTGAAAATGGTCCAGAAGATTGCTCCAATAATCGACCATTTCACCATTTAT
>DATIIS010000010.1:0-1694 GCA_035479415.1 Saccharimonadales bacterium (SeqCode) | reverse complement strand
TTAAAGAGTTTTTAGTTAATAGGTTGATTATAAAAAAATGAATATTTGTATCAAAAAAATTGAAGAAAAAGATAAACAGGAACTTGAAAAAATTTATATACAAACAGTTCAACAAGAATTTCCTGAATACTCACAGCAAATACGAGATCATTTTACATCGGGTGCATACAAACAAAGTATGTTGGACAAGCATATCAAGATTGGTGTCTTTGATGATAAAAAACTTATCGGCTTTCTTCTTGCAGATGATCCAATTGGTGGAGTTATGTTTATTTTTTGGTTAGGAATTATCTCCAACTATCAAGGTAAAGGACTTGGGACAAAATTGGTTCATGAGATTGAACAGCTTGCCATCAATATGGGAGTTCATAATATGCAATTGCAAGCAGATGAAAGGAATTTGTCATTTTATAAACAACTTGGATTTGAAATTTTAGGATTTGATCAAAGAGGGTATTTTGGAGTAGACAGCTACATTATGAAGAAGTTGATTCAAGAACCTCATCCAGAGAGTTTTTTTAACTAACTTTACCAACTCTTTTGGCTACTTTGAGTTCGAGGATGGCTTTGATGAATTCGTCTTGGGCTACTTTAAATTCATTCCCGGATGTTTTATCTTTCATGGCTCTTTCTGCTCGTTCTTTAGCTTCCTGTGCTTTACCGGTACTGATATCCTTGGCATGAACTGCGTAATCAGCGAGGATGGTTACTTTATTATGTCCTACTTCCAGAAATCCACCCATAACTGCTAGATGATCTGTTTTGCCGTTGAGTTTAATTTGCAGGGTCCCTGGTGCAATTTGTGAGAGGAGGGAAATGTGTTCGGGCAATACAGCAATTTCACCTTCAGTAGTAGGGATTATTATCTCATCTGCTTCTTGCTCAAGAAGTTTCTTTTCTGGTGTTACGACTGTTATTTGGAGTTTCATAATAACTTTCCCCCTCGCCTATTAGGAGAGGGCTACGAAGTAGGGGTGAGGTTTGGGTATTGAGAAAGGTCTTTTAACCTCATCTGTCCTTCGGACATCTTCTCCTAAGAGGAGAAGAAAAACTATTTTTTCATTTTCTTCGCGTTCGTTTTTACTTCTTCTATATCACCAGCCATGTAAAATGCTTGTTCTGGGATATCATCGAGTTTTCCATCGAGAATTTCTTTAAATCCTGCTACTGTATCACTTACTTTAATATATCGCCCTGGTTCTCCCGTAAAGACAGTTGCTACGAAGAAAGGTTGGGTTAAGAATCTTTGGATTTTTCGAGCACGAGCAACAGTTAATTTATCTTCTGCAGATAACTCATCCATACCCAAAATAGCGATAATATCTTGGAGGTCTTTGTATCTTTGCAATACTTTTTGCACACCTCGTGCAACTTCATAATGATCTTGTCCAACTAAATTAGGGTCAAGATTTCGGGAACTGGATGCTAATGGATCAACAGCAGGATATAATCCTTGTTCTGCAAGTGATCGCTCCAGGGTAATGGTTGCGTCCAAATGTGCGAAAATTGTTGCTGGCGCTGGATCTGTATAATCGTCAGCAGGAACATATACTGCTTGTACAGATGTGATAGATCCATTTTTGGTTGAAGTAATTCGTTCTTCCAATGCACCTACTTCAGAAGCAAGAGTTGGTTGGTATCCTACAGCACTTGGCATTCTCCCCAAAAGAGCTGAAACTTCAGATCCTGCCTGT
>DATIIS010000009.1:0-2348 GCA_035479415.1 Saccharimonadales bacterium (SeqCode) | reverse complement strand
GATTCAAACAATCTGGCTAAAGACTCACCAGTAATGAGTGTTCTCATATGTCCAATATGCATTTCTTTATGTGTATTCGGATGCGCATATTCTATGAGAATTTTTTTATCCTTCAAATCACTTGATAGAGCAATCTTTTCTTCGCCATTTAGCACTTGGTCTATATTTCTGATAAGTTCTTTTTTTGCTATCGTGAAGTTAATAAAGCCAGGATTTACTGCTTCTATTTTTTCTATACCATTAATAGGCTTTTCATGCAATTTTGAACTTATCTCTTGTGCAATCTGCATTGGTGATTTTTTTAGGATTTTTGAAAGCTGAAAGGCAATATTAGTGGTGTAATCTCCGTGAGAGAGATCTGTTGGAATATCTAATTGTAGAGACACAAGATCTTGCGTCTCTACAGACATTTCTTTTAAGACATCTCGCAAATGAACAATAATTTTTTCTTTAACCATGGCTCTAGTATATCATGAGATTCTGGTAAATTCTTTCATAACCCTTGCATCTATTACATATACTCTTCACTCGTTATTGAAAAAATAAATTTTATGACAAGTTGTGAAGTATTTATAGGACATGATATTCTTCATTCGGAATGTGCAGAATCAGGGGTGCAGCTTGAAGTTGAACCTGCAAAACAGATTGCTATTGAAATATTAGAATCAGGAGGCAATATAGTGTACGACAAAGATGCTACGACTTCTTCAGGATATAGGATTGCTGTGCTAAGACCAATCGATGGATCTGCCTCTCTGATTGCAACAATAGGATACCATCAAACGCTAACAGAACCTCCAGAAAAAGTAGGGATACGAATGCTTTTTCCGGATCATATGGTCGATGTTGTCATTGAAAATCCGAATAATCCTGATCAAAGAATATATAGCACTATCCATGAAGATGACGGAACTTTAGCTCGTGTTTCACAACAAGGAGGAATATTTTTCTTCCCCCTGTACCTCAATGCTATACCTCCCTCACAGTATAAGCAAACAATGAGTTATGTAAATCAACAAATGAAAAACCTCTGGCTAGATAGAAAGCAAACAGACTATCAAACAGAACTGTTGCAAAACTATCCTAAAAGTTCTTGACAAGCCAATATGCATTTGATAGCGTAAGTATGTAATGAAAATACTTTTAATCGATGATGAGCAAGCCATCATTGATGTCTTTAGTGCAATTCTTAAAAAGGCAGACTTTACTGTAGTAACTGCGATGAACGCCCACGATGGTGTCGATAAAGCAAAGACCGAACAACCAGATATCATTATCCTAGACGAAATCCTCCCCGACATGAATGGGAACGATGCTTTAAAGCTGATGAAACAAGATGACACTACAAAAAATATTCCCGTAGCTATGTTCTCCAACTATTCTCAACCAGATATGATCCAACAAGCTATTAGCCTCGGTGCTTCTGATTATATTTTCAAATACCAACTTGACCCACAAGAAATCACAGCAAAAGTACAGCAGATAGTAGACGAAAACAAACAAAAATTAGCAGCAGCTCAAACTAATTAATACTTGTCTCTATGCAACCGCTCGATCCTACAAAAGAAAATCAAGAACTCAACAATCTCATAAAGAAACATATTACTATTTTTGGTCCTGATATCACCTTTGCTCAATTGGGAGAAATTAAAGGGTTAGAAGTCGATGTAGATGGCACTATTTTGAAAATAAATGGAGATCAACAACAAATAGAAAAACAACTTCGAGAAACCTGGACCATTCTCTCCCCCTTCCTAGCAAAAAAAATGCTTTTGCTAATGACAACTTCTTGAAAACTTCCTATACTATAATTGGAGGATTGTAATGACACTGCCTATTGTTACGTCTATTATTGCTATTCTAGTTACGGGAATCGCTGCATTGATGATTATTCATGTAGAGCGTCAAAAGAGTGAATTAAAGAATTTACTCAAGCAGAAAGAAAAAGATATTGAAGAAAAAAATCAACGACTTGCTATCTTTGAGAATGTCCAACAAGAACTTGATTATTCCCTGAATATAGAAAAGACAGTAACGCTATTGGGACAAAGTCTACAAAACGTCCTTCCCTTCTCAACTCTGAGCACTTTGATCATTCACGACAGCCAACTCCTCTTTCACACAAAGGTTCAAGATAAAGTGAGCAAACGATTTATCGAACAAGTTGAGAAAAGCGCAGTGAGCTCGGCTGCTACGGCTGTCGGATATCCCCTCCCAACACACATTGAAGAAAAAATTGAAGGTTCGCTCCTTGAATACACCAATGAGACAGAAGAAGTTGCTTCGTATTTCCATATTCCTGTCATCATCAGCGATCAAGTTGTCGGTGTGATTACCTTTGCCTCCAC
>DATIIS010000008.1:0-50863 GCA_035479415.1 Saccharimonadales bacterium (SeqCode) | reverse complement strand
TTATAGCTGGCCGAAATGTAATTGTGTCAAACTCTCCATAATAATTTTCGTCTGTATAATCTTTATCCGCAGTGCCAAATTGAGGGAGACGTTGACTTATAGCTGGATCCATCCATGCTACTAGTGCTTTTTTGGATGATTCTTCGTTAGGCTCTCCGGTTAGCCATGTTTTCCACGATATTGTACTCATCCCTCTGGATCGTGGTTTCTCATGCACATCAGGGATACGATACACTGAATTTTTCATATTCCGTGCAAAACTATCAAGGGTAAAAAGTCTGTATACTTCTCTCGTCATTCCATGACGGAGATCATATTCAATTCCATCTACTGTGAATTTGAAGTGTTTATCATTTTCATTCGACATTATAGCGCTATATGTTTTGTTTAAAGTATTATTCGCTCCAAGAATTCCGTCACGCACCTTACCTAAATGCATACCGTGTTCTGAAGCAAGAATAAGATAATATGTATGATCCGTACCACGAGGAGGGCTGACCTGTGCGCCTCCATATCTATTGTCAATATTATATACACCGCTATGGAGTAGTTGAAGATCTCCGGGACGTATCATTTGTCTTCTACAAAGAGGCATTTCAAGCATTGCTCTTCCAGCTCTCTGTGCCTTTTTAAGCACGTCAAAGTCTACGTACCCATAGGCTTCGGTGATAGTTACTGGAGGTCTCCCTAAAGCAGCCAATACTTTTTCGGCTTGAAAATTTCTTAATATGTGTTCATCTGCGCGCATGAAACTATCCGGAAGAGTGAATCCGCCAGTGCTCGCCCTTGATTCTGGTAGTAGAGACATACGAATAAAACTCTATAGAGAGAAATTCTCCTTAATGTTATAGGTAACTAGCTCTATAAGGTTCTGGGATTTTATACTATGAGACACTGTAAGTCAAGCGAAGTCTGGTTGCTAGATGCAAGAGACGTATTAATCTGCAATTCTTTTTATCTCTTCCCATCGTTGTCTCATTTCGCCAATGTAACTTAAATTCTGAAAACTTTGCACAATTGTGTTAAATTGAGCTTGGTTTATCTGTATAATAGTGCTAGGTTGGTGGAGCCTATGAAAAATGTCACCATCTTGGTGACTTTTTTTATGCCTTCTCTGGAATAGAGTTCTTTGAATCTCGAAGCGAATAAGTGAGCGGAGATACCCTTGGGTACTAGTCGTGGAGCCCAAAAAGATTGCTTTATCTACTTACTTTAATCTGCTATTATTCCTCTATGGCTACCATAAATCCCTGGATTAACTTCAACGGTAATGCTGAAGAGGCGTTCACTTTTTATAAATCTGTTTTTGGTGGAGAGTTCACCAAAGTAGTGCGTTTTAAAGATATCGAGGGTGATAAATCTCACATAACAGAAAAAGAAGAAAATAAAATAATGCAAATTGTGTTACCTATCGGTATTAATACTACGTTAATAGCCAATGATGTTCCAGAGGTTTTGGGACGAGTAAATGAGCATGAAAATCGAAGCAAAATTTTGGTGAATGCGGAAAGTCGCGAAGAGGCGGATAGGTTATTTCATGGCCTCTCGGCGGGAGGAGAAATAGAAGGACCTATCGGAGATAGTCCATGGGGCTCATATGCGGGTATGTTTCGAGATAAATATGGTATTGAGTGGATCTTTGAATTTTCTCCTAATAATTGAAATTCGTTACCTAATTATCCCTTCAGGCTATTTTGTAATACAGAGATTGTTATATCCCCACATTTTATAGTGAGCTAATTTGGAGATTGTCTCCTCATTTCTCGAGGTACCACTAGAGGACATTCTGGGATAGATACTGTACCACTACATGCTGTAAGTCCTTTCATCTCAGCTTTTGGGTAAGTACAGCCATCTTTGTTACTCCACCACATACACGGCTGCCCTAAGTTTTCCATTTTTGGAGATACTCCATTTCGTTCTACCATAATTAATTAAGTATTATATACGTAGTCTTCAAAAAGCAAATTGGAGCAGATACTTATCGGCACCAACTTTACTACTTTGATTTGTCTTTGTCACTTTCCTTTCCACTTCCACTCCCTGTACCCGTCGAATCTTGAGTTCCTGAAGCTTTGTCAGCATATTTATCTTCATGTTCTTTTTTCCCTTCTTTTTGTTTTGCTCGCCTTCTATCTTCATTTTTGTCTCGACCTGAACCTGTGCTTGATTCAAGCCTTACTTTACCTGCAAGCAGTGCCATACCGGCTGTGGCAGCGACAAAAAGAGTTGCTTCTCTTGCGGGAGCCTTTAGATATCTATTTACAAGCTTATCTTTAATTTGTATTCCGAATTCAGCACCGTACTTTGGCATAATGTGAGAATATTATATACAATTTTTATTTTTTGTAAAGCTATGTCTATGGTACTATTCTTTCCTTCTTCTTACTACCCTCATGCGTTTTCCTCAGAGACGTAGCTTATTATTAATACAGAGTGGAGGTGATAGCTATATGTCAGTAACAGGAGGATTAAAGAAAAAAATAAAAGGACAAGTAGAACAATTAAAAAGAGAGATTAATCAAGCACAAGGAAAAGACGCTAAAGGCGGGTTACAAAAGGTCACCGGAAAAGTGCAAGAAAAGATGGGAGATCTAGAATTCAATAATTCACGAAGAACTACATAATCTCTTTGGAATAAACATTTTCATTTGACATGATTTTTTTGTTTTTGCTATTCTAAATAGGTGATACATAAAATCAAAAAAAGAAAAACTCTTCCACCTATAGAAGATGTCTTAATCCCCACGTATAGCAGACTTGGTTTGTCACTTAAGCCTCCAATGTATGAACTCGAAGAAAAAGGAATGCTTCCTGATACCGCATACAATCTTATTCACGACGAATTGATTCTTGACGGGAATTCACGTATCAATCTGGCAACATTTGTCTCAACCTGGATGGAAAATGAAGCAAAGATGCTCATGACAGAGACATTTGATAAAAATATGATCGACAAAGATGAATATCCTCAGACTGCAGAGATAGAGCTGCGGTGCGTAAGTATGCTCGCAAATTTATGGCATGCACCAGAATCAGAGGATGCAATTGGGACATCTACTATTGGCTCTTCCGAGGCATGTATGCTTGGTGGCATGGCCATGAAATGGAAATGGAGAGAGCGGATGAGGAAGTTTGGTAAATCAACAGAGAAACCCAATATGATTATGGGAGCAAATGTCCAAGTCTGTTGGGAGAAGTTCTGCAAATATTGGGATATAGAAGCGCGTGAAGTTCCTGTGGAGGGAAATCGATTTATGATGAATGCTGATGAGATGATAAAGCGATGTGATCAGAACACCATTGGAGTTGTTGGTATTCTAGGAACGACATTCACAGGCGAATATGAACCGATTCATGAGATGAATGATGCGCTTGAAGTACTTAATAAAAAGACAGGATGGGAAATTGGAATTCATGTTGATGCAGCAAGTGGAGGACTTGTCGCCCCATTCCTGCAGTCGCATCTCAAGTGGGATTTTCGTCTCAAATGGGTAAAATCAATCAATGTCTCAGGACACAAATACGGACTTGTTTATCCGGGAGTCGGATGGATTGTATGGCGTAGTAAAGAAGATTTGCCCGACGATCTTATCTTTAAAGTTAATTACTTAGGCGGTGATATGCCGACCTTTGCTATCAATTTCTCACGACCAGGCAATCAAGTTATCGCACAGTATTATAATTTCATCCGTCTAGGAACGGAAGGATATACTCGAATTCAAAAAACCTCTCAAGAAGTTGCACTTTTTGTCTCAAGTGAAATTGCCAAACTCGGACCGTTCGAAATAATTGCCAAAGGTGACGATCTACCAGTCGTGGCCTGGAAAATAAAAGAAGATGCGCAAGTTTCATTCTCACTTTTTGATTTTGTAGATAGGCTCAGAATGAATGGTTGGCTTATCCCTGCATATACAATGCCAAAGAATCGAGAAGACCTGGTAATTGCACGAATCGTGGTTAAGCATGCTTTTTCAAAAGATTTGGCCCAAGAGCTGATCAATGACATGAAGCAACATCTTACGTATTTTTCCGAACAGGACGGACTTAAGCCTGGCAAGCGCCCCAAGAGTTTCCATCATACATAGCTCTTTCATACATAGCAAAAATGAGCTGGTATAATCGTTCCTATGAATGTTTGGGAAACTATCTTTCTCTCTTTTTTTGCCTTATTCTCCTTTAGTATTTTCATTAAAGGTCTCGTTGAGTCATATAAGAAAAATGCTAAAGGTGTAACTATCCTCCTTTATTGGATAGGGATATTCGTATGGGCAGATGCAGTTGTGTTTGGCTTATTCTGGTTCTTAGCCTCACTTTTCGTGCTTTTTATTTTCAGAAGTTGGCTTCTCTTTCTTCTAATCTTCTCAGTATTTTATTTGGTACGAAGCATAGGAGAGACTATCTATTGGTTTAATCAACAATTTTCTCACTTAGAACGTAATCCACCCCATACACTTATTGGGTATCGATTATTTAAAGATGATTCTCTTTGGTTTGTGTATCAAATGTGGTGGCAATGCATAATCGTGATCTCAGTTATAACAACGATTTATCTTACAACACTTTGGATAAAAACTCTCTAATTTGTCCTTTAAGAGAAAAGATAACTTGACAAGTAGGCAAAGCCCTTTTATAGTGGAAGGAAAGCTATTGTGAAAAAAATACTTATCGCTGAAGATGATTTTTACGTCTTGGATATCTACAAAACTGCTTTCATAGCAGCAGGCTACGAAGTTGATACTGCTGAAGATGGCGAAAAAGTTCTTGAAAAATTAAAAGCAAATACATATGATGTCATGCTCGTTGATATCATGCTCCCCAAAATGAGCGGCACTGAAATTATCAATTGGTGCAGAGCAGAGAATTCCCCCGCTAAAAAGTTATTGATTTACGCCATAACCAATCTCGATGAAGAAGTATTTATCAAGAAAGTCATGGCAGCTGGAGCCAATGGATATTTTGTCAAAGCAAATATGACTCCTCAATCACTCGTTGAACAGATCGATACAGCACTAAGGATTCAAAAGTAATCCGTTTACTTCTCATTCTAATTTGGTCGTATGAATACTATCTTTTCTTTTTACCTTGCCAATAAAGACTGGCTGGGTGATATAGGTACATGGGTATCAGGACTGGGAATAGTTGCTACGTTTGTAATCGGCTTTATTCAGATACATAATGAGCGCAAGATAAGAAAAGAAAAAGAGAGGAAAGAGCAAGCAGAACGTATCTCGGTTTTTATCTTCAAAGAAACTCCAGCCAAAACAACCATTGCACTTCTCAATTTATCGCCTGAGCCTATTTATGAAGTTATCGTGTCAATTTCTATTTTTCAGGGAGCAGTGGATAGTACTCCGTCCAAAAGTTCTAAGCAATTTACCTCATTTTTAAGTGTTGTTCCTCCTGGCAAGTCATTTACCTTTGTTGATGGAGACTATCGTGGCATGTCATTTCATCCGGCCGTTGAGATCGCATTTAAAGATGTGAAAGGTAAGAGTTGGGTTCGATCTGCGCGTGGATCATTGAGAGAGATATCTAAATCTTCTGTTGAGCATTATACTTTTCATCAACCGTTGAATTGGAAGCTACCTGAGCATGAGATGTAAGATATCAATATATTTGCTATAATAAATTCTTCCTATGAGTAAAACATATTACGAAAGATTTTCAAACGAGGAACTTATTTTACGTGATCATTTGGCTGTAGACAGAACGAGTTTGGCAAATGAAAAAACATTTTTGGCATACATCCGAACTTCACTCACCATGCTTATCTCTGCTGTCACACTGATTAAGCTTTTTGATTCAGTTATCACGCAAGCGATAGGTTGGATTTTTATTGTTGTTGGGATAATTCTTTCTATTTTAGGTGGAATTAGATACATAAAGCTGCGTCAAAATATTAAAAAAGTCAAAAAAACCTACTAACTTACGCCTTTCTTACTCATTTCTCTTCTATTCCTTAACAGTAGGGATTAATATATAGTTATGGAAATACTCATAATCGCTGTGATCTCAGGAATAGGCATTGCGTATTTTGCCACCCAAAATCCCATGACTGTCCCCGTAACCATTGCTTCGTATCACTTTTTCGATATTCCACTATATATTCTGGTCACTGGAGCCCTTCTCTTTGGACTTCTTGTAGCCTGGATAATAAGTCTTTTTAGTGCCTTTGGAAATTCAATTCTTTTCCATAAACAAAGTAGTCGTATTGAGAAAGATAATAAAATAATTGAAGATCTCATAAAGAAAGTGCACGAGCTTGAAGTCGAGAATGCCAGACTAAGAGAAAAGAGCGTGCATGTACAAACCGTAGATGGGTATGAACGCCCTTCTCTTTTAACGAAATTCCGACACAGCTTCTAAACTGCTTCTTTACAAATACTTCAGCGAGGATTATCCTATGAGCACATATGGATATTGCTCTTATTGTTATTCTTTTACTTGCGCTTTCAGGTATTCGTATTGTTACCCAATATGAAAGGGGAGTAATCTTTAGGCTTGGGAAATATCAAGGTATTCGTGGCCCCGGACTTGTTTATATCATTCCTCTTATTGAACGGATGGCAAAGGTAAGTCTTCGTATCATCACAATGGAAATCCCATCTCAGAGGATTATGACCAAAGACAATGTCTCGATTGATATTACCGCGGTTGCTTATTATAAAATAGTCGTTGCTGACAAAGCTGTTTTGGAAATTGAAAACGTCCATAGCGCAGTAAATCAGATTAGTCAGACAACCGTTAGAAACGTTATCGGACAATTCAATCTTGATCAGTTACTTTCACACACAAGTGACATCAATACTCAAATCAAAAATGTCATAGACAAGCATACTGAAGCTTGGGGAGTCCAGGTGACTGCAGTTGAGATCAAAGATATTCTTCTTCCTGAAAATATGCAACGCGCAATGGCAAAAGAAGCAGAAGCGGAACGAGAGAGAAGAGCAAAGATTGTTGCAGCAGAAGGAGAAATGCAAGCAGCCACCAAATTAGGAGAAGCAGCAGATATTATCACCAAGCATCCTGTTGCACTTCAGCTAAGAACACTTCAAACCATGGTTGAAATAAGTGCAGAGAAGACATCAACTATTATTTTCCCGGCTCAATTTATGTCAACAGTTGAAGATGCGATAAAATCATTCTCTAAGAGGTAAAGTAATTAGCCTACAATATAACTAAGTGAGAGGAGATAGATTCCAAGTAGCATTCCTATCGATACCGCTGCACTGTACCAATTCTCTTTAAGCACAAACTTGAGCACTTTTTCTGAATATCCAGGAATGAAAAGGAAAGCAAGACCTTTAAGAAGTGTTAACCAGCCAAGTAGAGTAAGTAAGCCAGTCCAATCAAATGTCCAATGCTCATAACCGACCACTTGTATTGAACCGATAACTAATAAATTAAGGCCAATGATATACACTGAAACAGTATCTACCTTTTTGATAGTAGCTATAAATCGCTTATGATTCAATAGAAGACTAAAGCAGATAAGAAACAAAACAATTCCCCATATTCGTGCAAGTGCAAATGAAAATAACATATCTTATATAAGAGTAAACCGAACTGACGAACTCGTCAAGTAGGATTTTACGTGTATTCTTACTTGCTTCTTACCTCGTCTTTATCTTTTTTTATGCATGTGTTGCTATTTATAAATATATGCTTACAGGATTACTTATCATACTTATCATTTTGTGGTTCCTGGGATATATCCAGATTAGTGGTCTTTCTATCCCTGATACAACGTTGTTTGCCATCAACTCACACCCGATAACATTATGGAATATTCTGACGCTTCTTGTAATTGCAGCAATTATCGGAATTTTGCCGAATCCGTTTCGTGCAATTGCCTCAGTTTTTCTGATATTGTGGATATTGTCTGTCTTAGGGATATTGGCATTTGCAGGACTTTCAAGCCTTCTTATCATTGCAATTATCGTGGGACTTATTATCTACATCATTGGCATCGCCTAATCAGCCCAATATTTTGATTCAGATGGATATGGAAGGGGCGATCCTGATATCCGTAAGGGACCGTATCATTATTAATGGATTATTTGGGTTGGTAGCTAGTGAATTCTTCAGCGCAACTATTGCCTGAGCATGCGACGCAACTATATATATTGTGACTCACTATTGCATCGTGATGGATTGGATCATTAATCCACCAATTAAATGCTGCCTGATCAGAATTCATTGAAATGATATTTTCTGTATTCCAGTAACGCAGATCCATTGCCACAAGTCCTGCATGCATAGTGCCAGATGCGACTTCTCCAGCTACCATAGGTGCACGAGTTGCTGCAAGGCTGCATGTCTTGGCATCTTGTTGGAATGCAGGCAATCCCTGAGATGTGCGATATGCATTTACCATACCAAAGATATCATCTGCGTTAAGCCCTCCTGGATTGGATTGTGCTTGAGGTGTGAATGATGCTGTAGTTGGAGCAGTTGTTGGGGCAACAGTTGGTGTGGCAGTTGGTACAGCTATTGTAGGAGTTGGAGCGTCAGCTTCTTGTACAAAGACAGTTGGTGTAGGCTCTGTGACTTCATCTGTTGTCATTGTTTCAGCCTCATCAACTGTCGGTGTTAGGACAATTGATTCAAGTGGCTTTTTTGTATCATTTCTATTAATTAAGAGTTTGTGTTTAGCTGAAAAAGTAATTGCAGTTGTCGGTTGAGGGATAGACAGTGGCTTATTGAAGGTTAATGGGTCAGCAAAGATAAGCCCCGCATATGTGTAAGATTTGGGTAGCGTAAGTGTATTGGCTTGCGCAAATGTTGCAATAGAAAGAAAGGTTCCGGCAGCAACAAAAAAAATTGCAAGTTGATGGAGTACTGAGCGTTTCTTCATCAATTGTATTTTCTTAGTATAGCAAGATATTTTGCAGATGGCAAATTCCGAGGGTAGAGATTAAAGCATGACAAAAGTTAATTATAGGATGTATAATGCCACGAGTGAGAATTGAACTATTTGAACCAGGTAATACAGCCAGGTATGCACCACCAAATCCTAACTTTTTTATTGGACACCATGGATGGGATAAACACCATCTCTCTACTCGTGATTCTATAGGGTCAGTGATATTTGTCCCTAGTCCGCCTGTCGGACAAACAATTGAGACATTACAATCAGCGTTTCCTCTAGTAAGGACTAGCACCAAAAGCGTAATTGCTGTAACAGATCTTCCAGAAACTATTGAGCACAACTTGCAAAGGATGAGGCAGGAAAGAGTTTGGGCGGATAGCCTGTTATTTGATGGGACAAATCAGCATCCACCTCTTGACGTTGCTTTTTCCAATAGACATTATAATTTAACTAATAATATTATTTTTTTACGCGAAGGACACCGAAATGGAGCCCTGGTGGGAGAGATATTAAGAAAAAAGTTTAAAGTTAAAGATATCAAAATTTTACCCAATACACATATAGGATTCGAAGGTGTAGCCGCAGAAGTTGGACAGTATTTTGGGTTGAATTACCCCTCGCCTGAAGTCGTAAGAGAGCTTGAAACAAAAAGCGGTTTCCATAAACTCCAGCGTTCACTGGGACTTAGGACGCCAGAGCAATCTCCAATTATACTTACAGCAAGAGAAGGACAGAATGAGGCTGCATTGCAAGCACAATTTGGTGAGACACCGGTAATCATCGCGGATACCAATAGACAAGCAAAAGCTGAGATTCTTGCTCAGATACCACGCATTGGCGAGGGGAAAGATAAAGTGGTTATAAAAGCAGTTGATGGTTATGGAAGTGTTAGTGTTTATATACTTGCCCGTAGATTATCATTGGAAGAGAGAGAAAAGCTTGTTACCAAACATCTTGAAGATAGGAATGGATTCGGAAGAGATAGTTCGATTGTTGAGGAATATATGGACGGAGAGGAAGTCGGATGTCATATTACCACATCAGGCGGGAAAGTTGTTATCAAATATACCCGTAAAACAATGTCAACAGCAATAAAGAGTGATCAAAGTGAAGAAGTAGAACATGTTATTAATCCGCGTGATCCTATTTTTGAACTATGTGATAGAGTACTGACGCCCAAAATAATGCGCATTCTCCATGCCAAAGATTTACAATATTGTAATGCGACACACAATGTAGATGCCAAGCTTGATCTACGTTATTTTGATGATGGTCAAGTGAAAGCACAGCCTCCTGAAATTGCAGAAGATGATGATAACAGCTATCTTTCTGAATGGAATGTCAGAAAAGGGGGTACTGTGATAGAAAAACTAATCGCAAAAGCTACTGATCAGGATGATTATCCTCAATGGGAAATTCTGGCAACAATGGGTGAAAGTGACGCCATTGATGCAATGAATGCGGCAGAATATAAGCAGGCTGGAATCATTCACACTGATTTATGGGATATTAGCGGTCATGCTATTAATGCACGTAATGCCAAAGGTATAAGTATCGTACCCGGAAGGATGAAGTTTTTGTTGTGGAGAACTTTTTATGAAGGACTTCATACATTTGATACTACATATAAAGCTCCAGGCGTCTTTGACACAATTAAAAGATTAAGACCTGTGGGCGATTATCTTACAAAAGGGCAGCGTCCGATATTTGGTGTTTGGGGCAAGAATATAGAGGAGGCACGACAGACACTCACTGAAGTGAAGGCGCACGATGGAATTATCATGTTACGAGGAGGAGTCCTTTATGTCAATAGCATGAGAGGTGGATATGAAAGGTTTGATGTTGATCCAAAAAGTAGATTTGCTACAGCTCTTAGCGAGCGAGGAGTTGTCTATCGTAGTGGACGATGGGTGCTTGCATCCTGACATTGGATATTACGTCCTTCTTACATATCTTCATTAGTATTTCTTACATGAGAGCTTTATAGTAGAAAATGTAAATTGAGAAGAGAGATCTATGACACAAAAGACAACAGATAGGCAAACCCGCCCGCTTGTTTCTAAGGCAGCGAGAAACAGCACTTGGCGGGATTTGTCTTCTCATAAGCGTCAGAAACAAAAAAGTATCCGCAATTTAAGAATGATGTTGTTGTTCAAAATGTCATTACCAAAGAATTTGTATCTCTGATATATGCGGAAGGGTAACCATACATAATGAGACTCACAAAGATAAAACATATATTTTTTGCGCTTGGAGTTGTTGTAACGCTTGTTGGGACTGGTTTGTTCTTCTGGGTAGCGCAATAATTCTTCGTTAGTGGCAGTTAGGCCATGCGTTCTCTTCGCCTTTTGAAAGCATAAATGCGGTTGTGTGAATTGCTTCTGCGGCATTCTTCCTAAGATCCGGATTCGGATCAAGCCCCATAAGTCCTCTAACTGAAGCCCATGTAGATGCTGAAAATTGAAACATCCCTGCATACGTCCCCGTATCCGAATTTGTATTAAATCCTGATTCACATTGGGCAATTTTTTTAAGTTCATCAACGCTTATTCCATATTGAGAACTGTATTGGCTAAAAAGTGATTCAATATCTGTTGATCCTTGGACAACTGGAGCAGTGGTTGGGGCAACAGTCGGTGTTGGAGTAGGGGTGTCCGTTGGTGTTGGAATAGCTGTTGGAGTAGGTGTTGCGGTTGGTATTAAAGTAGCTGTTGAGTGAGTAGATGCTATATATATAGTAGGAGTAGGTGATGGTACTGTTATATTTGTTTTATTCTCAGTGATAGGAGCAGGGGAAGGTTGAGAATAGATTGTTGGTGTAGGAATAAAGCTAATTGATGGAGTTGCAAGAGGACTTTCCAATTGATTCTGGACGGTTGTTCCTTGAGCATTTGCCATCGTCTGGAATAAAATACTAAAGAAAACGAACGAGAAAAATGAGAGTAAGAAATATCTGGGCAGCCTTCTCCTCATCCAACCATCCTATCATAGCATCTAGTGTTTTGTTAAGTATGAAAACACTATCGGAAGATATCAATCCATTTCTTTCTGATTCTGTTACAATAAATTAAAGGCTATGAATAGTGGCAACAATTCTTCAATCAAAGATTATTCTCTTATTGGTGATCTTCATTCAGCAGCACTTGTTTCAAAGGCTGGATCGATTGACTGGCTCTGTCTTCCTCATTTTGATAGCCCCAGCATCTTTGCCAGACTGTTGGATCCTGAAGGTGGAAGTTTCACAATTGAAACACAAGATTATGCCGTCTCATCTTATTACATTAAAGATACGGCCATTCTTGAAACAGTTTTTAAAAGTGATCAGGTTGAAATATCAATCAAAGACTTTATGGTTCCCCAGCCCAAATATCCTTGTCGTGAACATTACTTAGTACGCAAAATTACTGGTATAAGAGGAGACGCATCTCTCACTCTCCATTTCTTACCCAGACCTTCATATGCAAGCGTTGTCCCTTTGCTTTCCTATGATAAGGAAGCACAAAGTATTGATGTCCCACTTGAAGAGAATGCAACTCTTAGGTTATATCTTCCAGACAATGCAAAAGTCGACTTAGACAATGGTAGCGCAACTATTATATTACCAATCAAAGAAGCAGTTTTAAGTGAAATCCGTCTTGAATATGTGCGGCTAGATGAATCATTTGAGAAGACTTCGTTTGATTCTGGACTTGAAGATCATACAGAGCGGTTTTGGGAAAAATGGCTTTCACAAGGCAATTTTTTCCCTTTTTGTGAAGATATCCTCAAGCGTTCAGCAATTACTCTTAAGTTACTTCAATTTTTCCCAACTGGTGCACTAGTTGCTGCGCCGACAACGTCACTTCCTGAAGAGATTGGTAGCACACGGAATTGGGATTATCGCTATGTTTGGATTCGGGATGCAACTTTTACGCTCTATGCATTTCATGTGCTGGGTTTTAAAGAAGAAGCTGAGAAATTTTTTGCCTTTCTTCAGACTATTGCACAGCGGTCAGCTGAAAAAGATTTTGAACTGTCACTGATGTATACCATTGATGGCAATCCTGTCCCTCAAGAAAAAGAGTTAGAAAAGTTACAGGGCTATAAAAATTCCAAACCAGTCAGAATCGGCAATAATGCTCATAAACAGTTTCAATTGGACATCTATGGAATTCTGATTGATGCTTATTATGTTGCAAACAAACGTGGTATAACCAATCTGGAAATTGAAAAGGCTTTGATTCTCGATCTCGTTAAACAAATAGAATTGACTTGGAAGAACCAAGATAGAGGAATGTGGGAAGTACGAAGTGGTGATTGTCACTTTACCTACAGTAAAGCCATGGCTTCTGTGGGAGTAAATCGAGCCTTGCGTATGTCGAAAGATCTTGGGATGACTCAGGAGGAAATTGATTGGTGTACCTCACTTGAGTCAGAGATTTCAGATTGGATTTGGGCAAATTGTTATGATGAGAATGCGAGCATTCTCAAACAACACACAGAAACTACCAATCAAGATGCTACAAATTTTCTTCTTGTTTTGGTTCAGTTCCTCAACAAGCACGATCCACGAACAAAAAAGATTATTGATAAGACTGCTGAGCAACTTACCTTTGATGACATTTTCGTATATAGATATTTCAATAAAGATGGATTGCCTCGAGGTGAAGGAGCATTTCTCCTTTGTACGTTTTGGTATATTTCCGCTTTGGCAGTATTAGAAGATCCTGAAAAGGCGCATACATTGTTCCATACCTTTTTAACTTCTATGAATGATCAGGGACTTCTTTCTGAAGAAATGGATCCGGCATCAAAAGAGTACTTAGGGAATTATCCTCAGGCGTTCTCACATATGGGGCTTATCATGGCAGCATATTATATTTCTAAGTATTCAAAAGAGGATTATCACCCAAACGTAAATGCAAAGCCTTGAGTTCCTGGAGTGTTGAATTCAAGCTTAAGTGTATGATTTTCAGTCTTTCCATGAAGATTTATTAAATTATATAGTCGGTCAGTCTGGACATCTAGAACTCCATCTTTGACATCTGTTCCTTCATTTGAGCTATCCACCAGTTTTCCATCCAAAAATACTTTTACTTTTGATGCTTGTTTTGTAGATGCAGGATTTAAGACAAGATATACATTGCTTGCTGTGAAGTTGTAGGTAAGCGTTGCGTTTTTGCCTGCCATGGCATTACCTGTATTTATAGTCCATTGCCCGCCAAGACTAAAGGTATCTTGAGGAGGGGAATCACTCAGCATATAATTGCCTGTCCCATTGCTAAGTGTTGAGCTTGGATAGTAATACTGCATACGTTCTGATCCAAGATATGTCTCAGGGGAGATCTGATCGTGTGGTGTCGTATCAGGTAGGGCGTCAATCTTGTCTGTTACTTTATGTCCAGATTGTTTTAATAACGTTTGAATTGCGAGTTCCATCTGATCATATTCTCCTTCACCAAAATCTTCACGTCTGATAATTCCATTGGCATCAATGAGATATTCTGCAGGCCAATATTGATTGTTGTAGTTGTTCCATGTTGCATAGTCATTGTCCTGAGCAACAGGGTAGTGGATGTTGTATTGTTTAATTGCATTTTCGACATTTACTGTTTCATGTTCGAATTCAAATTCAGGTGTATGAACTCCAACTACCACAAATCCTTGATTGTGATATTTGTCATACCAACTGGTCACATGAGGAAGAGTGCGAATACAGTTAATACATGTGTACGTCCAGAAGTCTACAAGCACGACTTTGCCTTTAAGATCTTTCATCGCAAGTGGCTTATCGGTATTAAGCCATTTGGTGATGCCCACAAAATCAGGAGCTTGCGTATTTGTATTAAAGAGGTCGCTTTGATTTATGGAAGAATTTTGCTCGTGATTACCTTTAAGTGAATTCAGTTGTTGAGTAACGGTACTATTACTTTCAAGTTGAGTCAGATCTGCCCCATAAGGCGTTGCTGCAAGATATGCTTCAATCTTTTGATCGACATTGGTAAAGATCGCAATAGCAAAGAGGATCATAAGAATTCCAAATGCTTTTTGGATAGCTGTTGTGTGCTCAGTAAGAAAGGAAGCTTTTTTAAGCAAATTCCGTCCGCCGTACATAATAAGGAACATAGGAATAGCCGTACCGATAGAATAAGTAAGCGTTATTAAAAAAGTCGCAGTTGAGACCTGACTTGTCGCAGCAAGAGCGATAACTGAGGCTAAAATTGGTCCAACACACGGGGTCCATACGATACCAATTGTGAGCCCAATAATGAATCCTCCCCAAAATCCAGCATGAGGGTTGGCTTTGGGGCCATAGACTGATAACTTGCTAAAAAGTATTTCCATTCTAGACTGAAACGCTGGGATAAGAAGACTTAGTCCAAAGGCAAGAAGAATAATAGCCGCAATAATTCTTAGTGCATCAGTAGGAATGCCCGTCAACCGTACAATAGTTGCTAAGAAGAGCGTGAAGAAGGTAAAGCTGAGAATAAATCCGACAATAATTCCATATGGACGTTTTTTATCTCCACCGACTGTGCCTGAAAGGACAATTGGGAGGATCGGTAGGATACAAGGAGAAAGAATTGTGACAATGCCAGCTAAGAAAGCAAATAAGAGTAATATGATCATATATCTATGGTAGGATGTCTGGAAGAAAATGTCAAGTAGACTTTACATTCATCTTTTTTAGTTGTGTTTTTTGGGGTTTGGCGTACGCTCCAAACCCACAAGTTTATTTTTGATCCATCATGACCCCATTTGGCTTTTTTTGCATGCCTGTTACTTCCTCTTTCATAGCGCCTGGAGTTCCAGTTGATTCCATTTTCATAGAGTCATTATGCATTGCAGCAGTATCATCTTTCTTCATGACGTCAGTTGGTTTTTGCTGCATCGATGAGTCTTTTTGTTTTTGCATCATTGCTTTATCTTGTTGCATCTTCATTACTGCGGCTTGCTTTTGTTGATTGGTATAGTAAATTCCGCCTGCTAGCACAACAAGTACAACAACAATAATTGTGATAATAATCGTTTTATTCATGTTTTCACCTCCTTTCAACTCTTAATGTCTCAGGTGCCCATAGAAAGAACCAAGTATTTTTGCCAAAAGCATCACACAAATTGCGATTATCAGCCATGGATCGATTGATCCTTGCGCATGTTGAATGATAATTGCGATGGTCAAAAGTGCAATTCCTGCAAAATAAGCAAAGCGTGAGGCGATAAACGTGTGTAATTGCTCGCGTTCATCACCTGGCCGTTCTTTCCAGAGCACTCCAGCAAATATAATAACAAGAATGACCAAAAGAGGGATCATAAACGGATGCATAGGGCTTGGCAGAAAACCAAGAAGTGGCTTAAGAAAAAAAAGCAGTAACCCGATAAGTATCGCAGACAAAATTACTTCACCAATAAATTTATTTTTCATGATACGTAAACACCTCCTCTACACGTTTGTTAAAAAACTGGGCAATTTTTAAACCGAGTAGTAGGGAAGGAATATAATTACCCTTTTCAATTGCGATGACAGTTTGTCGTGACACGCCGATTCCCGCAGCAAATGCTTCTTGAGTGATGCCTTTTTCTTTTCTGAAGTGAGAAACTTTATTGGTGACATACATCTTCATTACGTACTAATGCTAAAATATCCATAGCATAATGTCAAGTAGACTTTACATTAATGAGAGAACAAAAGAAGGTATCATCAAAGGATAAGTTTAGTTTGGTATACGGGCTAAATTGCCCTCTTGACATGAATAATGAGATATGAGAAAGTAGATAATAGATATGGATAACAACGGACAAACATCAACACCACCAGCACCTTCAGATCCAGCTGAACCAACTATGCCAACACCAGTGCCATCAGCACCACCTGCTGGTCCAGCAGATCAGACGCCTCCACCAGCTGCTCCTGAAGAGACCCCAGCACCTTCAGATCCAGTTGGAGGACCAACTCCAGTAGAGCCAGAACCACCAGTAGTAGCACCTGAACCAGAAGCTCCAGCTTCAACACCTGAAATGCCGCCAACAGAGATACCAGCCCCAACAGAAGCTCCAGTATCAGAACCACCTGCTGCACCAGCAGAGACCCCAGCACAACCAGCTGCTTAAGTAAGGTATTACTCAACTATATTTATAATAAGTTCCTTTCGTTTTTTTCTTTAGGTATAATTAATGTTCTATACTTTATCAGCAAAAAAGCCCTGTTGATCGGGCAGGGCTTTTATAACAAAACCTTATCTTATAAAGAAAGGCTATTTGCTGACGCTAGATCGAAAAGTCCGAGACTAACGTTTGCTTCTCCAGATTGGATGTTGCTCATTCCAAAGTTTCCGAAGAAAAGGAATGGTTCTAACATTGATGTTCCAAAATCCGAGTTATTATTCCCGGTTTTGTTTGTTGCCATAATACTATTGGTAAACATGCTATCGCTGTCTTGTTGCACACGAGTGCTTGTGTTTCGTGACAAACTAACATTGTTATTAGAGAACGCACCATTGCTGAAGATTTGGGCAAGAGCTGCATTGGCAAAAATTGTGGGACTAACCACAGTTGCCTGGTTTGAGCCTGCAGTGTTAAAGACAGTAACTCCTGCATTTGCATTGCCTGTTGTAAGATTTACGCTGTCCCCAGTGTTGAAACTAGCTGCGTTATTACCTGTATCATTCATAGTAGCTATATAGTTAGCTACGTAGGTAAGGTTGGACTGCTCAAGCGCTGTCTTCATATCGTTTCGTGCAGAAACGTTATTAGTTGAGAACGCGCCATTACCTCCAACTACCACGTTGGAGTTTTGGCCTCCTGAACCTCCACCATTGACGAATGCTCTATTTCCACCAGCAGTATTTGATATTCCGACGAATGCATTTGCATTTCCGGTCCAAATACTTACACTTCCTCCGGTATTGAAATCTTCAGAGTTTCCTCCTGTGCTATTGTTTTGCGTAACACTATTGTTCATGTTTGTAGTATTATCCTGACTAAGACTCGTACTCGAGTTTGAGTTTGAATCAATTGTGTTATCTGAGAATGCACCATTTCCTCCGACAAAAGCACTAGTTCCTGCGCCAGTTGAACCTCCACTTACTGCAGCTTGGTTTGAGCCTGCATTGTTAGAAATTCCAACCGTTGCATTAGCATCACCTGTCCCAATGCTGACGTTACTGCCTGTATTAAAATCAGCAGAATTATTACCTGTGCTATTTTGTGTATTTACTGTATTAGCAAAGTTTGTAGCGTTGGTTTGTTGAACAGATGTGTCATTGGAGTTATCTGCTTGTACTGACGTATCAGAAAATGCACCATTTCCTGCAACTGTTGTATTCTGACTCCCTTGAGAACCTCCTACTACTTGTGCAGTATTGTTGCCAGCTGCATTTTCAATTCCGACTTGAGCATTTGCATTGCCACTCTGTATGGTGACACTGCTTCCAGTATTAAAATCTGCTGAATTATTACCAGTGTCATTCTGTACGTTCACAGTATTGGTTGCCTGTGTATTGTTAGATTGGCTTACATTTGTTGAACTGTCAGAATTTGTTTGTACTTGAGTACCTGAAAACGCGCCGTTACCTGCGACAACTGTGTCATCAGCAAAAGCAGGGGAGAGTGCTGCTGCTCCTAAAAATGCAGCACATGCGAGCGCGTATGAAATTTTTTGCTTATTCATTATCTATCACCCCCTTTCCGCGTATAGTAACTAATATAGGTGTATATGTATCATTTCGGATAATAGTAGATTTTTTATTAAAAAAGTAAGAAATATATGAAGAATTTTGGACAGTTTCATAATACATGAGCCTATTATCAATCAATAGTATTTGCATAATAGTTATTTTTCAATGAAAGAACAAGTAAGAAATGTATGAAAATTTCGAAGTTTTATGAGGTATTTTTCTCAAGATGGTAGATATTGTAGCTAGAAGAATATTTCCCACCATTTTTGCCAATTGGGGCGCATGTCTTTGGGTTTTGAAGTATTTTGCGAAGGGAGATTTAATTGGCTACTGGGGATAACAATGACTCCTTCTCCAGGTTTGGCGAGGAGCAATTTGTCTCGGGCCTGTGATTCAACAAATTGAGGCTGTCTTACTTGAGCAATCTGATTTTTTAGCTGTTTACTCTCTTTCTGTTCTGTAAGGAGTTCTTTTTGCGCCTGAACAATAAGGTCTTGCTTTTGCCATATATCATAGATAGAATGAGCAAGATCATTAATAGTCAATAGTAAAATAATAATTATTGCAAAAAAGGCTATTTTTTTATACGGCATACTGCATTATAATATATACTCTTCTTACTGTATTTTGCAACGTACAATAGGTTGAAAATCAGTTTAGAAGAAGTTATGCCCTTTCAGAATACAGCCTGTTGGGTATAATTCCTTTCGCCAAGCATTGCAAACATATATACTTGTATTTCGGGTCAATTTATGATATTATGGGATTTAATGTTTTATGAAAACTATTAGAATTAAAGACGCACATACAGAATTCGTCGATTTTCTTCGTGGAAAGAAGCACTCAAGTGCTACAGTTCTCGCATACGGTAAAGATATAGATCAACTGGCATCCTTCTTGGAAGAGCTTGATAAAGAACATATTCATGACGTAACCAAAGATGACATTCAAGCATTTTTGGGTAAATTGGCTGAAAGGGGATATACTCCAAAATCGCTTTCACGAAAGCTTAATTCAACACGTACTTTCTACAGATTCCTTAAAGTAAATGAGTATGTAACTGACGATCCATCCCTTCTTGTTTCACATCCACAATACGAATTGGCTGCACCCAGAATGCTTAAACCAACAGAGTATAGAGCTTTGAGAGATGCAGCACGAAACGATGCTCGTATGTATGCAATTATTGAAATTCTTCTTCAAACAGGAATTCGTATTGGAGAACTCGCAGACATTCGTATGGAAGACATCAAAGATGACAATATCAAGATTCGCCCTCACGAAAAACACGAAGAACGTGATGTCCCTCTTAACAAATCAGCAAAAGAAGCATTAAATCGTTATCTAGCAATTAGACCAAAGATTGAGGATGATCACGTTTTTGTAACCAAATCAGGAAAGCCTTTCTTGGTCAGAAATATCCGTACAGCAATCGAGCGATATTTCAGAATTGCAGGTATTGAGAATGCAAAAGTAAATGATTTGAGACACACATTTGTGGCACATCATCTTAAGCATGGTGTTTCACTCGTTCTTCTTTCAAAGATTCTTGGCCACAAAAGACTCTCAACAACTGAGAGATATCTTAACTACATCCAAGATAGAGCAAAAGACACCTCAACCCTCAGCGAACTCTAATTTCTATAGTACTTTGTGAGTACAAAGTACCAAAAACGTCAGCAAGGCTGTGCTCACTAAAATTTTTCTCCATTCCACTAAAAATTTTTTAACGTTGTGCGTAGTAATGCTGACATATTGAAAATTAAAATTTTGAAGTAAAAAAGTTTTATTTGAAGAGTTTCTTTTTGAATTCCTCCAGCTTGTTTTTATCCAATTTCATCCGCAGGATATCATTTGCAAACATCTGATTGCCGAAATCTTCAGCTGATACTATCTCGATGAATTCATCAAATGTGATTTCTTTTACTTCGAGTTTTTCTCCTGCGTCAAGATGCTGTTCAGCGACTTTTTTACAATTTCTAGCTATATAATAATAGAGCGGCCATTCTATCTTGCCCTGATATTCATATTGTTTAAAAAGTTCCCAATCATCTGATTCAAGTCCTGATTCTTCAAGGAGTTCGCGTTTTGCTGTCTCAAGTGGATCTTCGTAAGGCTCCATACGTCCGCCAAGAAGAGTATAGGAGAGGGGTTTTGTCGGTTGTTCTTCATGGGAGACAAAGATATGTTCTTCAGCGGTTGGAATAATTTGAATTGTTCCTGGACGCTTTAGCATCTCAAAGGTAGCTGTAGTCCCATCATATAATGGTTGTTCCCATTGATAAACTGAGAAGATTTTACCTTGAAAGACTTTTTGTGCAAGCGGTGGAAGTTTCATAAGTGGGCCAGGGAGGGATCGAACCCCCGACATGGTGTGTATAAGACACCTGTTCTACCACTGAACTACTGGCCCTGTATAGGTATTATATCATTTACTACCAGAGTTCTGTGAACATGCCTTTACAGATAAGTTCTTGCTCTCGATGCAAGCTTATATCTTCAATAGAAATGGAAAGAGCCTGAGCAATTTCTCGGACGAATTTCTTCGGATGCTGCCTGCTACATATCTTCCAATCTGCAATATGCTCTGCATAACTAGTTGAGAAAAAGTCTCCAACAATTTCTAAAATATCTTTTATTTGAATCTCTTGAGATGGGAGGAGGGAACTGTGATAGTAAAATAGTTTCCATTCATGATCAGATGTCTCATAAATTCTAAAAATAATTTCTGCCTCATCAATAAAGATAACTCCACAACGTCTATTCATTATCTAATAATAATAGAGTTTACTCTATTCTGTCAAGAGGATGAATTGTTATTGCGCTTTCTTTAGAAGTTTTTTTACTTCTGCGAGCTCACGCTCGATTGAAAGTAGCTTGGTAGAGATTTCAACATCAGCATTTTCTTCCTCTGTAAAATATGTAAGAGGATACTGTGTAACGTCAGCAATTTTTTTTAGATTTTCTAAAGGAGGTTGACTTCGCCCTTTTTCATATGCAGAAATTGCCTTATCTGACAATCCAATACTTTTACCAAGTGCATATTGAGAGAGATGAGCGTTTGATCTTGCTGTACGAATACGTAATGCAAGTTCTGTAAGAGATTTCTTTTTATCGACACCTTTCATAAATCCAATTATACTATAGTGGCGGTCTCTTTTTGCAATGAAAGTTCACAAAAAGCAACGAATTAAAGATATGCCACTGACGCTTAGACCTCGTGAAAAGCTCTTTCTCCATGGTGCACATAATTTATCTGAGGCAGAATTAGTGGCAATTTTATTGGGCACTGGGTCATCAAAATTAAATGCTATAAAATTGGGAGAAAAACTCCTTGCACAATTCCCTCACTTAAAATTGTCTGAAAAGAATCTTTCCGAGATAGTTAAATATCCAGGCGTTGGTGTCGCAAAAGCTGCTCGCATTGCAGCAGCATTGGAATTGGGGGAGAGGCTTTTTTCACCTATTGCGGTTACCAAAATTATTGTGACATCGGCTAGTGATGTCCTTTCGCAAGTTCGCGATATTGCAGACAAGAAGCAAGAATATCTGATCGTTCTCTATCTCAACGCACGACATGAGCTGCTTCTTAAGGAAGTAGTTGGGATGGGAAGTCTTAATAATCTACAGATTACACCAAAGGAGATCTTTGGCCCGGCTCTTCAAACTCCTTGTGCATCTATTATCGTTGTCCACAATCACCCTTCTGATGATCCGACTCCTTCAGATGATGATATTGATTTTACTCGCAAAATTCATGAAGCAGGGGAGGTAATGAGGATTCCACTCGTTGATCATGTGATTGTCTCCAAATCAGGCTATTTTTCGTTTAGGGAGAATAAGACAATGCGGTAGATTAGGTTCAAATTTTAAGTTTATTGGCCTCTGTCGCGATAGGCGAAAGTAAGAACCTGGTTTTAAAAATAGAGACTTAGGGTCTTTCTACTTCCAGCTCAACTCCCACACTCTTAATGTATTTAAGGATATGAGGCTTTTCTGTACTTGCCTTAACTTTCAAGATTTTTTTATCTGTTTCAAAACAGATATCAATAACTCTTTTAACAAGTGTTTCCTGAAGATTG
Source organism: Saccharimonadales bacterium (SeqCode) (assembly GCA_035479415.1). Classification (GTDB taxonomy): domain Bacteria; phylum Patescibacteriota; class Microgenomatia; order Levybacterales; family UBA12049; genus JACDET01. The sequence goes on along the minus strand of DATIIS010000008.1, from coordinate 28,250 downwards.
AATTCTTTTTCTTGCAGTTCGAGTATCTTCTCGTAAATAGTTGCGTAATTGACAGAGTCTTCAACAGAATCAGTTTCTAATGCTTTTTTAAAATCTACCCATAAAGTAACATTGATAAGTTCTTCTGTTTTTGAAGTTTTTTCTTGATCGTCAATCCCAATGGTCAAACGAAGCAATAAATCTTTTATGAATATTTTTCCTATCATCTAGGTGATTTTATATTTATATTGATGAAAAATCAATGGATAAATTTTTAAAGAAGTAGGATAACATTGAATTTATTTCTGATCTACTCTAAATCTACTCTAAGGTTTGCCACTTTTGGATAATGGTCACTAGGGTAATGTGGTGGTTGAAGTTGATACTCATAGACAATATCGCAGGCTTGAGGAGTGAATCCTCTATACATTATCCAATCGATATGTCTTGTTCCATGATTGCTAGGTGGTGAATAATTTTCGCCTTTAAAATGATGAAAAGTAGGGGGTAAATCCTCTTCCATAGTAGAATTTGCATTTATAAAAGCTTCCTGAAAGCCTGCCTGAAGGAATAAGTCATAAGCTACGGAGGTATGTCCAACATTTGTATTTTGATCACCCACTACTACAGTTGGATAAGGATAACGCTCTACTCTTTGAAGTATTTTTTTTGTTCCCTCAATCTGTGCAAGTTCACTTCTATGATCAAGATGTGTATTAACAAAGAGAATATTTCCATCCGAAACACAATGCGTAGGTCGGTATTCAAAATTTACCAATGTCGCAGATCGTGTCTCTTGTGCTCCCCAGTCAGGTTTTGGTTCATCATTTTGATTTAACCAAATTGCGCTACTTCCTTGTATCCTAAGGTTCCTCGAATTATATACAATGGGATTAAATCTTCCATCGTCCATGCAAGTTCCTAAATGCAATTCGTGACCATCTAAATTATCTGTATAAAATTGCAAATTTTTATTTCCAGAGAATTCCTGTAGTCCTAAACAATCAGCAGCCATCCCTTTAATGGTAGTAATAGTAAGCGCTGCACGATTTCTCCATGCATTTATTCCGTCATGTTGTTCTTCACTCCATCCTCTTATATTAAAAGTGCCAACTGTGAGCATTTTTGATTCAGTATCTAGCATAAATAAAGTGAAGTATAGTCTGAAGAGTTATTCTAAGCAATATTTAAGAAGAAAATAATTATTAAGGTGGTGATCTATGTCTCCCCTTTCTTATGTGATAGAATTTATTAATGGATGGTGCAGTAGAATCTGATGGGATAGGATCTCCAAAACATCTGGAAAAACAAGTAGATCAATATGATTTGTTGCCATTACTAACACCAGGGAGAACAATAAAGGATTTAGTTACTGAGACTGGATATAGAGGTCCCTTACATCCTTTAGCCCGAGATACAATAAATGCGTGGCATAGGCAATTTATTGATACAGGAATGCCTGAGTTTATATCTGAATTGAAAACAGGACGAAAAGAACTTGGAGCACCACAAACTGAAGATGTACAAGTAGGTCCTGGAATGATTAATATTCTTGGTGTGTTACATAATAAAAAGAATACACCATATTATCAGGCTGTTACAAAATTTGTCAGAGAAAGAATACAAAATGGAGAACCCTGGTTTTTTGAACAAAGATTGCCAAGTTTTTTTGGATTGCAAGGAGAAGTGAACGAATTAACAGATTTCGATGCATATAACCAACAGCGTATGCAACTTACAGGGAAAGATATTCAAAGAAAACTCGCGTATTATGAACCTCGCTTACTGTGGAGACTTGGTAGGCAATTAAATCATAATAATGTGACATACGGGTTTAACAAAGATTTGGTGAGAATAAAGGAAAAACTAGTAGACCAACTAGGAGATAGCATAGGGGGATTTATCCATATACAAAGATTTTTCGATAGAGTGAGATTACCAGAACCTTTAGATATAGAAGCGAGTTTAGTCTTAACACAAGGAGATAGTGAGGATAGTTCTAATCTCATTACCGATAGATCGGTCATACAAGCAAGACAGGTACTCTCTGACGTGTCAACAAACAATCATCAGTGGCCTGTGGGTTTACTCGTTGGTGATTATCATAGAAGTCAGGTTAAATATCTACTTACTCATCCCGACTATGATCCTCATGCATCAGTTAAAGAGGCAAGAACAGTGAGTCTCACTCATTAATAGCTGACAATATATAAATCAGCTTAGAATCAAATGCTTTGTTGCGGGGCTTGGAGTTGAACCTAGCCTGTGAGATTATGAGCCTCACGTGCACCGTACACTACCCCGCGTATACCCGCAAGTATACCATTTGCGTTAGCCTTGGTCAAATTGGTATAATCTGAGGGTTGATAACGCCAGGGTAGCTCAGCTGGTTAGAGCATGGGATTCATAAACCCAAGGTCGTGGGTTCGACCCCCACCCCTGGTACTAACAGTTACGTTTATAAAAATTTTACCTCTATGAATAATAATCCAATTGGTATTCTTGACTCCGGAGTAGGAGGACTTACTGTTCTTAAAGCAATTGCAAAAGAGTTGCCCGACGAATCGTTTGTTTACATTGGAGATTCGGCAAATACTCCGTATGGATCTAAAAGCAAAGAAGAGATTTGTGCGAGGACATCAAAGCTCGTCGATTTTCTCATCTCAAAGCAGGTCAAACTTATCGTTGTTGCTTGCAATAGTTCAACCGTAAGCTGTCTTGAAGAATTAAGAAAAGAGTATCCTGACATGCCTTTTATTGGTACAGTACCTGTCATCAAGACAGCTGCAGCAGTAAGTAAGAACAGACGAATTGGTGTCTTGTCAACTACAACGACTGCAAAAAGTGATTATCAGAAAAGGTTGATTGAGGAGTTTGCAAGTGATTGTACCGTCTTCAGCCACGGAAGTGATGATTTGGTGCCTCTCATTGAACGAGGGAAGGAACGGAGTGAAGAGATGACACACGTTCTAACAAAGGTGCTTAAACCATTTCAAGAAGAGGGGATAGATGCTCTTGTGTTAGGTTGTACGCATTTCCCATTTGTTGAGGATCAGATGCAGGACATCATGGGTAAGGATGTGCAGTTACTTGATTCAGGGGGAGCAATTGCTAGACAAGTAAGACGCGTCTTGGAACAGAACAATTCTTTAGCAGGTGAACATCCACAAACAATTAGCATCTTCACGACCGGTAGTATTGATATTCCTAAGAAATTGTTACAAGATACGTTTGGAAATAAAGCTGTAGAGTATGGAACATATGCCTATGAATACAATAACTGATTGGGAAAAAAAGAAAGTTGCAGTCTTGGGACTTGGTATAGAAGGGCTTGCTGTCGTGCAATTTCTTCAGAGAAAAGGTGCTTCTCTTTGGATTTTAGACAAGAACCAAAACAATACTATTGATAACAATTTGATAACACAAGCTGAGAAATTGGGAGTTCATTTTGTTTTCGGAAAAGACTATCTTTCACATCTTTCTGATTATGACATCATTTTTAGAAGTCCTGGAGTTAAGAGGTTATTGCCGGAACTTCTTGAAGCAGAAAAGAATGGAGCTATCATTACTTCACAAACTAAGTTATTCTTCGAGCTTTGTCCATGCCCAATTATTGGAGTGACAGGAACCAAAGGTAAGGGGACGACATCAACGCTTATTTTTAATATGCTTAAGGAGGCAGGGATGGATGCGTATCTCGGTGGCAATATTGGAGTGCCTGAGATTACCTTTCTTGACAAACTACAATCCTCATCAATTGTCGTTCTTGAGCTCTCCAGTTTCCAGTTACAGGATCTGGATAAAAGTCCTCACATCGGGGTTATGTTGATGGTGACAAGTGAGCATCTGGATCATCATGCCACACTTGAGGAATACATTGATGCCAAGAGAAATTTAATTCGTTTCCAGACGCCGGATGATTTTGCAGTTATTAATCGTGATTACCCTGCAAGTAATGAATCCGATGTCTACACTGATGGCAAGGTCTTTTATACTTCACGTGAACGTGAGACAGAGAATGGTTGTTTTGCATTGAATAGAAAAATTACTGTACGAAGAAATGGGAGTGATGATGAGATAATCTCTACCTCAGAGATAGCTTTACCAGGCAAACACAATCTTGAAAATGTATGTGCAGCTGTAATGGCTGCAAGACTTGCTGGAGTGAGCAAGCAATATATTATCCATGTTTTAAAAACATTTACGGGATTGCCACACCGACTGGAATTGGTTTCAACCGTCAACGACGTAAGATATTATGACGATTCTTTCTCAACAACTCCTGAAACAGCAATTGCCGCAATTGAGTCATTTGGAGAGCCAAAAATTCTTATTTTGGGTGGTTCAACAAAGGGGAGTGACTTCACGCAACTTGGAAAAATAATTCGTGAATCTGAAAGTATTAAAGCAATTATTGGGATAGGAGATGAGTGGGAAGAGATAAAAGCTCATATTGGTAGTCTAAAATCTCAAATCCTGATTATTGAAGGTGCGACCACAATGAAACAAATTGTTGCAGCAGCCTCAAAAATAGCACAAAAAGGAGATGTAGTACTTCTTTCTCCTGCCTGTGCAAGCTTTGGAATGTTTAAGGATTATAAAGAACGAGGAGAACAATTTGAGGCAGAAGTTTTAGGACTAGCATAGCCTTCTTCATTATGTTATACTGACACAGTTTTATGGCTAATACGGGTAAACGAGCTCATTCAGATTCTCGAAAGAGAGTTGTTAAATTTAAACAAAAATTCTCATGGAAAAATCTTCTTTTGTATTTTGTCCTCATCATTGTTGCTCTCTTCTTCTTCTCAGCATTTACAAGCCCATATGAGAACAATCAGACAGTTCCACTTTCATCTATCGTTAGCGCTGTAAAAAGTGGCCAGGTATCTCAAATTACCGTTACCTCCACTCAATTAATTGCGACTGAAAAAAATGGTACAAAAGTCCAAGCAGATAAAGAGAATACAACAGATGTTTATTCTTTATTCAAAGCAGCAGGTGCTTCACTTGATAATACAAAGGTTGTAGTTCAAGATGATTCTGGTGTAACTAATTGGATCAATATCGCTTCAGGAGTACTTCCTGTACTTCTTATGATTATCTTTTTCTACTTTATTTTCCGTCAAGCTCGAGGAACTCAAGAAAGTATCTTTTCCTTTGGACAATCACGTGCCAAATTATTTAACAGGGACAATCCAAAAGTAACATTTGCCAATGTTGCAGGAGTTGATGAAGCCAAACAAGAACTTTCAGAGATTGTAGATTTCCTTAAGAATCCTGTGAAGTATCGCGTGATGGGTGCACGAACTCCAAAAGGAGTACTTATGGTTGGCCCTGCAGGAACAGGAAAGACACTTCTTGCTCGTGCAACAGCAGGAGAGGCAAATGTTGCTTTCTTCTCAATGGCAGGATCTGAATTTATGGAAATGCTTGTCGGAGTTGGTGCATCTCGTGTCCGTGACTTATTTAATACCGCAAAAAAAGCACAACCAGCAATTATTTTCATTGACGAAATAGATGCAATCGGACGACAGCGTGGAATGGGCATTATGGGGGGCCACGATGAGCGAGAACAGACCTTAAACCAAATTTTGGTAGAAATGGACGGCTTTACGCCAAATGAGAACGTGATAGTCATTGCAGCGACCAATAGACCCGATGTCTTGGATCCTGCACTTGTTCGTCCGGGGAGATTTGATAGACGCGTTTTGCTAGATCTTCCTGATGTGGAAGGACGCAAGAAGATTTTGGCAATTCATGCCAAAGGTAAACCATTTGATCCAAAGGTAAGTTGGGAAAAAGTTGCCAAGAGAACAGTTGGGTTTTCAGGTGCTGATCTGGAAAATATGCTTAATGAAGCAGCAATTGGTGCGGCAAGGCTTAATAAAAAAGCGATTGACATGTCTGACCTTGAAGAATCAGCAACCCGTGTAAAGTTGGGTCCTGAAAAGAAACGTCTGCAGACAGATCAAGACCGACGCATGACAGCATATCACGAAGCTGGACACGCACTTGTTGGTTGGGAGATGCCTCATATCGATCCAATTCATCGAATCTCAATTGTCTCTCGTGGAATGTCGCTCGGACACACCATGACTGAGCCTATTGATAGAGTTCATGAAACTAAACAGAGTCTTCTTGAGCAAATTGCCATGATGATGGGTGGACGTGCTGCTGAGGATTTGGTCTTTGATGATATTACAACAGGTGCTTCAAATGATATTGAAAAAGCTTCTCAAGTAGCACGAGCCATGGTTACCAAATTTGGTATGAGTGAACTTGGTCCAATCAATCTTGATACAGAGAAAAGTGTTTATGAACAGAGTGAAGTCTCTCCTGAGATGGCGGCAAAGATTGATGCACAAGTTAAAAAGATTTCTGATGAAGCCTATGCTCAGGCGACAAAGATTCTTACTAAATTGCGTTCCAAGCTTGATGTTATCGCAGAAGAGCTTCTTAAAAAAGAAACAATTGATTCAGATGATTTCGTCCGTTTAATCGGCCCCAAAAAAGCCCTCGCTACAGTTAAAGCAAAATCATAAAAGGATGAATGAGTCAGTAATCGCCTTGGTTTTTGATTTTGATGGAACACTTGGTCCGGATACAATTTCCTCACTAGTTTCTTCATACGGCAATGATGTAAAAGAATTCTGGACATATGTTGACGAGTTAGTAGAAGCTGGCTGGGATCCACCCCTTGCATATATGCATTTATTGCTTCAGTATCAACGAGACGGGAAAGTAGATCTCTCTCAAAAAAGCCTAAAAGCAATTGGTAAGAAATTATCCTTATTTCCAGGTCTTCCTAAAGCATTTATTGAGCTTCGTGAATTTATCCAAAAAGCACCAGAGCTAAAAGGAGTTCGGATCAGTGTGGAGTTTTATATTATTAGTGGTGGGATTGAGGAGATAATCTTGGGAAGTAGTATTGCTCGTCATATGAATGGCATCTTTGGCTGCAATTTTTCATATAATAAAAAAGTTGCAACTGATATCAAGTCAGTTATTTCTTTTACCGAGAAAACTCGTTTTCTGTATGGCATCAATAAAGGAGTAGGGGCTCAGGAATTACGGTTAAATCCCTACAAAATTAATGATGCGCTTTCTCAGGATGACAGGCGTGTGCCTTTTTCTCAAATGATTTACATTGGAGATGGACCAAGTGATATCCCATGTCTATCTGCAATTATTCAACATGGTGGAACTGGGATTGGAGTTTCATCTCCTACGACCTCATTCAAAAAAGGATACGAGCTCGCCAGAGGAAAACGAATTACTGTTGGCCCATATACTGCAAATTATAAGAAAGATTCAGATATGAGAAAAGTGCTTGAGGAGACTATGCTTCGTATTGGTTTGGAAATTGTAATTGATAGAAAGAAGCATGTTGTCCAGGCTCCAAGGGTAGGATAGAAACAATTTCCAATTCATAATTTTCAATTTTCAATCAAATTACAATTATTTAATATTTACAAGTTTGAAAATTATGTCATTGATAATTCAATGAAAATTGTAAATTAAAAATTTAATCTGTGAATCGGCAAAAAGTTCTTTCATTTATGATAAAATGAGTTCTATGAAGAAGCTTCTTGTCTTTGATGGTAATGCTATCCTTCATCGTGCCTACCATGCATATCCGCCATTAACCAATCCACAAGGCGAGCAAATTCAGGCTGTTTTTGGATTCTTCTCGATGTTCTTAACAGTTTTTGCAGATCAAAATCCAGATTATGTTGTCGTATGTTTTGATCGAGGAGCACCGACATTTCGGATGAATATGTATGCTGGCTATCATGCCAACCGCCCACGGATGGCTGATGATTTCGTACCTCAAGTTGTGATGGTACACGCGCTTCTTGAAAAAATGAACATGCAGATATTTGAACTCGATGGCTATGAAGCAGATGATCTAATTGGGACGATAGCAACTGAGGCGGTTACTAAATTTAATGAAAGTGTGGTCATTGTGACAGGCGATCGTGACATGTTGCAACTTGTGAATCCTCAGGTGCAAGTTCTTATGCCTCTTCTGGGTTTTACTAAGACAGCTCTCTTTGATGAAGCCAAAGTAGAGGAAAAGTATGGTGTACATCCAAAACAGTTTATAGATTACAAAGCTCTGGTTGGAGACGCCTCCGATGGGTATCCTGGAGTGACAGGAATTGGTCCCAAGAGCGCAGCCAAATTATTACAAGAATATGGTACATTTGAACACCTCTATAAAAGTGTCGCATCACTACCGGTTAAAGTTGGTTTGAAACTCGCAACTGATGCCGAGCAAGCAGTCCTTGCAAAGCAACTTGCGACTATTGTGACTAATGCACCAATCCAATTTGACCTCACCAAATGTTCGCGTGAAGATTTTGATATCAAAGCCTTGCGTGAGGAATTTAAGAAGCAAAATTTTAAAAGTTTACTCGCAAGGCTTGATGCCATTTTTGGGAAAGATACCACTATGGAATCAAACCAAGGGAAGGATCAGTTAGAATTGTTATGAACATCCCCTCATCTATTAAAGCTGCAATTTTCGATATGGATGGACTCATGATTGATTCTGAGCCATATTGGGCACAGGCAGATAAAGCATTTTTTGAAAAATACGGTAAGCCCTATTCTTCCGAGGTTAATGTCAAGATTATGGGAATGGGACAACGTGAGATCATGGAATTCTTTAAAAAGGAATATGGATTTATTGGAGAAACAGGAGCGCTTATCAAAGAAAGGAAAAAATTACTGTACAAATTTCTTCTTGCTGACGTCAAACTTATGGAAGGGATAGAGGAGCTTATTCATGCTTTATATAAAGAAGAAATTATCCTGGCAATTGCTACAAGTGGTCATACGGTTGAGAAAGCTCAAGAAATTTTGGCAAAGTTCAAACTTCAAGATTATTTTTCTCTTGCTGTATCAGGTGATGATGTTGAGAAAAGCAAACCAGCTCCAGATATCTATCTTAAAACAGCTGAATTATTATATGTACAGCCATCTGTATGTCTTGTCTTTGAAGATGCTCCAAAAGGTGTCCAAGCAGCAAAAGCAGCCGGTATGACTGTCTTTGCGGTCAACAAAGATCCAGAACTTTATCAAAAAGTAAAAGAAGCAGGGGCAGATGAAGTGTTTAAGAGCTTGACTGAAATACTCGTATGAAAGTAGCGCTAGTACATGATTACATCAAAGAATATGGTGGGGCAGAACGGGTCCTTGAAGCGCTATGCGAAGCGTATCCTGATGCTCCAATTTACACTGCCTTTTATAAAAAAGGATCTCCTGCATATGAAAGGTTTAAATCTAAGAAGATTATCCCTTCATGGGTTAACTCAATTCCGTTTTTTGCAACCAAATTACACAGCCCTCTCCGTTTTTTGGCGCCACAGATATGGGGAAGTTTTGATTTTTCCAAGTATGATGTTGTTATTGGTTCATCAAGCTGGTACGTGACAAAAGGCTTCCGTAAAGGAGATAAGACAGTTGAGATCTCATATTGTCATACACCACCTCGTTGGCTGTACGGATACAAGACATCTATTGAATGGCAGCGCTTCTGGCCAATAAAAGCCTATGGCATGATCGTTGGGCATTTTATGCGGATGTATGATTTTAATGCTTCTCAGAAAGTTGATTATTTTATTGCAAACTCGAAAGAAGTTGCAGAGCGTATCAAGAAGTTCTATCGAAGAGATTCAGTAGTCATATATCCACCAGTAAGTTTGGCAACAGCTCCACATGAGGGTCGGGATAGAGATTATTATTTCATTGTTGCCAGAATTGTCGGTGGAAAAGGTCTTGAGCTTGCTGTTGAGGCAGCGAATAAATTGGGAATCAAGCTCAAAATTGCTGGTGCACCAGCTGGATATTATACAGGGCATAAAAAGCTTCAAGAAGATGCGATGGACAATATCGAATTTCTCGGACGAGTAACTGATGAAGAATTGGTGAAGTTATACTCAGGAGCAAAAGCGTTTCTTGCGCTGGCGACCGATGAGGATTTTGGTATAACACCAGTTGAGGCAATGATGTGCGGAACACCTGTTATTGCATATCATGGTGGAGGATACAAAGAGACTGTCGTTGATGGCAAAACCGGAGTCTTCTTTACTGAATCAACTGTTACGTCTCTGGTCGCGGCGATTAAGAAATTTGAAAAAATGAAATTTGATCCCAAAGAATGCAAGAAGCAAGCTGAGAAGTTTTCAAAAGAGCGCTTTATTCGCGAGATAAAAGCATTTGTAAGGAGTAAAGCATACCCAGCTGGTTGAGTTTTGAAAGGGCATGCCACAAGTGCACTAGCTTTTTCAAAGCGGCGTAATTTCTTCTAGAAGAATATAAAAATATGAAAGCACGAGTTATTGTCACAACGCTTATCGAAAAAGAAGGGAAGATTCTTCTTGGCAAAAAACTCAAAGACGTTGGTCCATATCCCAATACGTGGCATTTGCCAGGTAGGAGTAGATCTTGAAGAAGAATCACTTGAAGATGCTGTAAGAAGAGAGATAAAAGAAGAAACAGGACTTGAAGTAGACAGCATGACACGTGTGGGTTTTGATGAAGATTATGAGCCAGATAAAAAAGGAGTGAATACGCATTATGTGTTTCTTGCCTACAAAGTTACACCAACCACTATAGATGTCAAAGCTTCCGATGATATCGTGGATCTTAAGTGGTTTGACAAATCCGAATTGAAAGATATTGCGTTGACCAGGCCTTCAGTAAAATTATTTAAAGAATTACATTATGCCTGAGCTCCCAGAAGTTGAAACAATTAGAATCGGTTTACAAAAGTATCTTGTTGGCCATACAATTGAAGACGTTATCATCCATCTTCCCAAACAAATAAGCGGGGATACCAAGTCTATCATTGGTGCAAAAATTTTGTCAGTGAAACGATTTGGCAAAGGACTTGTGATAACACTCTCAAACGGCTACAGCATAACAATCCATGTCAAAATGACAGGCCAATTGCTCTATAAAAATTCGAGCTTGTCCAGCCAGCCAATTGCTGGCAATGCCAAAGTTTCTGTAGCATCACTTCCTGATAGATATACTCATGTGGTTTTTAAGCTCGATAAAGGCGCGAGTTTGTTCTACCGTGATGTACGTCAGTTTGGTTGGATCAGGGTCGTTAGAAGCGATTTGGTGGCCACTGAGCAGTACTTCAGAAGTCTTGGACCAGAACCGCTTCGAGATTTAACATTGGACATGTTTCAACAAATTCTGTCTAAACGCAAAACTCCCATCAAACAGCTTCTCATGGATCAATCACTTATTGCCGGGATTGGCAACATCTATGCCAATGATGCGCTTTTTGTTGCTCGTATTCATCCAAAGCGCTCAGCAAACAGTCTGACACAAAAAGAGCAAAAGCTTTTGTTCTTGGCAATTGAGCAAGTCCTTAAGAAAGGAATTGAAGTAGGTGGTGCATCCGAATGGTCATATGTGGATGCTTTGGGCAAAAGTGGACGCTATCAAGAATTCTTTCAGGTCTATCGTAAGCATGGTCAGAAGTGTCCCAGATGCGGGACAGAAATTGAGACAATACGACTTGGTGGACGGGGGACATTCTTTTGTCCAGAATGTCAGAGATAAATTCATTGGCCAATATGCTCTAATTTAAGGCTAGATTAAAATAGAGTATTGCAAATTTTTATATAGTAGGTGAAAATTGTAAGAAGATGGTGTATAATATCTCATCATTGAGCTCACAAGCTCGATTTCTAATTGTATTATAATAAATGCGTAATCATATCATTAAAAAACAACCTAAAACTGAAAGTTCATCCAAAATTTCTGTGAAAGATTTGGATTTGCAGCCGTCGATTAAAGCATTCTTGAAAGCTATGGGAGAAGATCCTGAAAGAGCTGGCTTAAAAGATACTCCTAAACGAGCAGAACAAGCATTAAAATACCTTTTAAGTGGGTATGATAGAACATTTGAGGATGAAAGTACTTCTTTTGAGAACCACGTAGAATATAAAGGTGTTATTTTCCTTAAAAATATTGATTTCTTTTCATTATGTGAACACCATCTTTTACCTTTTTTTGGATATGCACACGTAGCCTATCTTCCATCAGAAAAATCATATCTTGGAATAAGTAAGTTGGCTCGTGCAGTAGATATCTATGCGAGAAGACTTCAAAATCAAGAAGTACTGAGCCATCAGATTGCTGAAGCTATTATGGAACATGGAATGGCAAAGGGAGTTGCTGTTCTTATCGAGGCAAGACATCTTTGTACTGTTGCCAGAGGGGTACAGAAAAAAGCTCCTTTAATGTCTACATGTGCTTATTATGGGGCCTTTGAGGATAATGTAGCCTTACAACATGATTTCTTAGAGCTTCTTCGAAATAGAGATAAAGTTTAAATTTATTATTTTTCAGAAGCAGTGTATTTGGCAAAGCTGTTCGGAGTTTCCCATAACGTTATTTCATAGATAAGAGGAAGAGAAGAGTGTAGTTGTTCCCAGATCCACATAGTTATATTTTCAGCGCTTGGTTGCTCAATAATGTCATTTAAGTATTTATGATCTAATACAGCTAAAACCTTCTTCTTTACAACCTCTTTAATATCTAAAAAATCTAAAACAAGTCCATTTTTTTGTATTTCTCCTTTAACGCATATTTGCAACTTGTATGTATGCCCGTGCAAATTAGCACATTTTCCATTATAGTTATTTAGCTTATGAGCAGAGTCAAATGTAAATTCTTTACAAACAATCATATTTTTAGAAATTATTTTAGTTTAAAAATTATTACTCTATATTATCAGGTACTATCTTCCATACTAAATCAAATAATTCTTTTAAATTATTAAAAAAGTCTTTATTTTTAAGTACTATACCTGTAAATTGGCTTTGTACGTTTACGATTCCTACTTTACCATCATAGATAAGTATATCTGCAGCGGATAGGTTTATGCCATTCGGTAAAAATTTATAGATATGTCTATCATTATTTGTACTGAATACCCGAGATGATTTTACTTTTTCTCGAGATAATTTTGTATCTTGAAGGAGCTCACGTATTTCAATATCCTTATTATTTTCTAAAGCCTGAGCAAAGAGGAGATCATTATCAGGTAAAGAGTTTTTGATAAGTTCAATATTAAAAAAAGAGCGTAGTTTTTCTGATTTTAATGCTTCTTCATAAATTTTTATTACCCCGTTTTTACCTTTATAATATTTTATTTCAGCATCTGTATTATTACCTTCTTGAGGGAGAGAAGTATGGAGAGCGTTGAGAATGCTTGGAAATTCTTTTTCAACTGATTTTGCAGATGCTATTTTTGACTCAACTAGTACTTTTAAATTTTCAGGTTCTGTTGCCGCGACAAGCTTTTTGGAGCCTTTGACTAGTTTCATAATCAGCCCCTTTTCAACCAGTTGATCAATATAGAAATAGGCAGTAGTACGCTTGATTTCAATAGTTGCAGCAAGATCTCGAACGCTCGTAGGTCCGGTTTGAAGTAATGTAAGGTAAAGTTTGGCCTCTACCTCTGATAAATCAAGTTGTTTAAGATAGTCAACAAGTTTGTCCATAGAATAATTAATAATTATAACATAATAGTAGCAGGAATACTTGACACTATCACACTATATCATAAACGTTGTCGAAAGATGACAACTCTATTGACAACCGTTAAAAAATAGTTTATATTAGTAATGGATTTTGTTTTAGAGCTCACTAGTACAAAAACCACGCCATGTTGACATTCTGGTCCCGTTTTTCTGCGGGATCAGGGTGTCAAATTTTTAGTAGGAAGCATTTGTGTGTCAATAATATTTGTGTTACGATGAGTTAGTAACACTAAAAATATGGGGAACAGTCAAGGCAGAAAGCGCATCATTATCTCAGTTGGGGGATCACTCATTGTCCCCAATGGAGGAATTGCTACTGAATTCCTCAAGAAGCTCAATGACTTTATTAGAGAAGAACTGGCCAAAGATCCGAAGCGCCAGTTTTTTTTGGTTATAGGGGGAGGAGCAACAGCAAGACATTATATTGAAGCAGGCCGCGAAGCTGTTGGTCATGATATCACTCATGAAGATATGGATTGGCTTGGCGTTCATAGTACTACCCTCAATGCTCACCTCGTTCGTACTATCTTCCGCGACATCGCTCACCCCAAAGTTATCCGCCACTACGATATTATCCGAAAAGTCTATGAACCAGTTGTTATCGCATCAGGTTGGAAGCCAGGTTGGTCAACAGACTATTGTGCAATTCTTCTTTGTGAAGATTATGGTGCAAAGACAGTTATTAATATCAGCAACATTGAACAAGTCTATAATAAAGATCCTAAGAAATTCCCTGATGCCAAACCTCTTAGTAAACTCTCATGGGAAGAAATGCGAGGAATCGTAGGTGACACCTGGACACCTGGGCTAAATGCTCCATTTGATCCAATTGCCGCTAAAAAAGCACAGGAGTTGGGAGTAAAAGTGGTTGTGATGGGATCTGATTTTGAAAACGTTGATAAATTCCTTGAAGGGAAGCCTTTCAAAGGGACAGTGATTGAATAGTTGATTATCTACACATTGATTGCTAGTATGGGGTATTAAATGATACTCAAACGACTCTCTCTCCAAAATTTCCGCAGTTACACCCAAAAATCTTTCTCATTTGACCCTCATTTTACCGTGGTCGTAGGACCCAATGCCAGTGGCAAAACCAATCTCGTTGAAGCAATAAGCTTCTTATCCAATGGCAAAAGTTTCCGCACGAGCAAAGAAAAGCAGGTCATTGGATTTGGGAAATCTGTTGTTCATATTCAGGCTCTGCTAGAGGATGATGATGATGAGCAAAAGCTTGAGGTTACCTTATCTCTTAGTCAGCAAGATTTTTTGCTTAAGCGATACCTCGTCAATGGCGTCTCCAAGCATCGCTCCGGGTTTTCTGGCAATTTGCCGACTGTTTTCTTTACACCTCTTGATCTGATAATTGTTTCAGGACAGCCAGGGGATAAGAGAAGATTTTTGGATGAAGTTCTTGAGCAAACAGATCCTCAATACGCCACTGCATTACTCTCGTATACAAAGGCCCTTCGTCAGAGAAATGCGCTTATTGAATTTGTACAGAAAAGTGGTAGACGTGATGAAGAGCGTTTTGCCTATTGGGACAATCTCCTTATTACTAATGGTACTATCGTTGCTCAGATGCGGGAAGCATTTATTGCCCATCTTAACCAACAAGAAAAAAAATTATTTCCATTTATGCTTACGTATGACAAAAGTCTTATGTCTCGTGAACGGCTTTTGCAGTATAAAGATGCAGAAATTGGTGCAGGAGTGACATTGGTCGGTCCTCAACGAGACGATGTTATTATCCAGTCCTGGCATCCGGTTTCAAAGGAGCTTGAAGATGTGAGATATTTTTGTTCAAGAGGTCAGCAACGGCTTATTACACTTGAGTTAAAGAATTCGCAAATTCTCTATCTAAAAGAACGACTTGAAGAGCAACCACTCCTTGTTCTGGATGATATTTTTTCTGAGCTGGATAGTGAACATATTGAACTTGTTTTGGGGATGACGCGTGATTTCCAGACTATCCTTACAACAACACATAAAGAATTTTTGGGAAGAATTGGGAAAGATACAGCTGTGATAGAATTAGAGAGTAAAGAACATGACGCAATTTAATCCTGACGATCTAAAACAATTGTACATTCCACCCATGGATTCGCATAAAGGTCAGAATGGCAAAGTAACTATCATAGGTGGTTCACATCTGTTTCATGCGGCTTCTATCTGGGCACTGACGATTGCTAGCAAAATCGTTGATATGGTGTTCTATTCATCAGTTGTTGAGAATAATCACATTGTGGAGGAATTAAAAAAAGAATTTCGTAATGGTATTGTCGTGCCACGTATTGAGATTGAAAATTATATCGCTGAATCAGATGCTGTACTCATCGGACCGGGGATGACGCGTTCTGAGAAGACCGCGTTTAAGGAGGTAACAATGCATACCTTAGAAGAAATAGATTCATTGGAAGATGAGGGAGAACAAAGCTATTATCTAACAAAATATCTGCTTGAGAAGTTCCCGAAGAAAAAGTGGGTGATTGATGCTGGAGCATTGCAGATGATGGATCCTGAGTGGCTTTTGCAGCTTGATGGCAACGTCATTTTGACGCCACATCCAATGGAATTTGAAAGAGTATTTGGGAAAGAAGATGTCTCAACGGTTGCAAAGAAATATAATTGTATTATTCTTCTTAAAGGTAAAAGAGATATCATATGTTCGTCTGAAAAGACAATTGAGATCTCAGGAGGGAACGCTGGAATGACCAAAGGAGGTACAGGAGATGTTTTGGCAGGGCTTGTAGCGGCGTTATCCTGTAATAATGATTTATTCTTGGCAGCGAGTGCTGGATCTTATTTTAATAAGAAAGCAGGAAAAGCACTTTTTGAAAAAGTCGGATATTATTTTAACGCATCTGATCTTGCGCAAGAGATACCTGTAGTGATGAAAGAACTTCTTGGATTGTAATGGGACGTTCGGTAAATATTGCCTTTTTTCGGGAAATGTGTAAGAATTAGGACGAGTTACCGCTCGGAACAAAATTGCTTTGCGGGTCCTGTCAGGAACGCTTCACTTCTGCCACCCGTTTGATTAAATTATGTATCAACCAAAATATTCAATCAACAACAAAATCCTCAGAAATATCGGTATCATTGAAGCTGCCAGGGAAGTGATTGATCATGCGCCACTCCTTCCATACTACGAAAAAGAATTTCAAAAAGATGCGATGATACGAAAAGTTCATCATGGAACGCATATTGAGGGAAATGAGCTCAATCTTGATCAGGCAGAGAAGGTAATTGAAGGGCAAGAAGTTGTTGCCAGACAACGGGATATCCAGGAGGTTATCAATTATCGTCGTGTAATGGAATTTATCGAAGAAGCAAAAAATAATAGCTCAGAAAAAAAAGTCACTGAAGAGCTCATCAAAACACTCCACCGCATGACGGTTGAGAAAATATTGCCTCCAGAGAAATGTGGAGAGTATAGATCTACTCAAGTTGTCGTGAAGAATAGCTTGACGGGTGAGGTGACATTTAAACCTCCTGCAGCAATTGCAGTGCCTGTCCAAATAAATGAGTTTGTTGATTTTATCAATGGCACTGGTCCTGAAGATATTTATCCTGTTCTTAAGAGTGGCGTTGTGCATTATGAACTTGTTAGGATTCATCCATTTGTCGATGGAAATGGCCGTGTGTCTCGAGCGCTTTCTACGTTTATTCTTTTTCAGGAAGGCTATGACATACGGAAATTTTTCTCGCTTGAGGAATATTTTGATAACGATGCGGCAGAATACTATGCTGCACTCCAAAGTGTGGGGAAGAATGAAGGAGACTTGACGCAATGGCTTGCATATTTCACGCAAGGATTGGCAATTGAATTATCTAAAATTAAAGATAAAATTGAGAAGATCTCAGTTGATGTAAAATTGAAAGAGAGACAAGGTGGTGCGCCAATTCTGCTTTCGGAAAGGCAGCTGAAGATCATTGAATACATCCAGAAAGTTGGATACCTGCAGAATAGTGGGTTTAAGCAGCTTTTTCCAATGGTTTCAGAAGATACTGTGTTAAATGAATTAAAATATTTGATAAAACATAGTTTAATTAAAAAAGTAGGCAGCACCAAGGCTGCACGATATGTAAGAATATAGATATGAAATTTTCAACACTCGCAATATATTTTGAAAAATTAGAGAATACATCGTCACGGCTAGAACTCATCCAGATTTTATCTGAATTGTTCAATGAAAGTAATGAGGCTCAAGAGATATCTGAGATTTGCTATCTCGTTCAGGGAAGAATAGCTCCCTTTTATGAACCACTTGAGATAGGTATGGCAGATCGAATGGTAACTCAATCAATTGCTCAAGCTTATGAGACTGATAAAGAAAGTGTGTGGGAGATCTATCAGAAGCTTGGCGATATGGGTTTGACTGCACAGAAATATTCAGAAAAGGGAAAGCACACAAAAAAAGAATTAACAGTCAAAGAAGTTTTTGACGGCTTAACATCAATTGCCATGACCTCAGGAGAGGGTTCAGTTGAAAAGAAAATTAACGCGCTGTCTGAACTCTTAACGTCAGTAAATACCTTGGCAGCAAAATTCCTCGTCCGAATTCCACTTGGCAAATTGCGACTTGGTATAGGCGATCCAACGATTCTTGATGCGCTTCTGACTGCAAAATTGGGAGAGAAGACACAACGAAAAATTGCAGAAGGCGCATACAATCGCACCTCTGATCTTGGCTATATTGCCAAGCATTTTTGGACCGGAGGACTTAAAGCAGTTGAGTCATTATCAGTGACAGTTGGTCGTCCAATACGATCCGAACTCTGTGAGCGGCTTCCAAACCCTGATAAAGTCATTGAGAAGATGAAGGAAGTTGATGCTCAGTACAAATATGATGGCTTCCGTGTACAAATTCATAAGGATGGCGACAATGTCCGCATTTTCTCCCGCAATCTTGAAGAGACTACGCATATGTTTCCAGAACTTATTGAAGCCACAAGAAAACAAATTATGGCCAGGACCGCCATTCTTGATGGAGAAGCAATCGCATATCATCCAGCATCTGAAGAGTTCCTACCATTCCAAGAGACGACCAAAAGACGCCGCAAACACAACATCGAAGAAACAGCAAAGGAATTGCCACTGAAGGCGTTTATCTTTGACATCTTGTACAAGAATGATAAATCATTGTTGGACGAACCATTAACATCGCGTCTAAAAATCATGCAGGAGACGATTGATGGCCAGGAGACACTCATCCCGGCAAAGTCACAAGATATCTCAGATCCGAAGAAATTGGCCTTTCTTTTAGAAGATGCGATAAGTCGTGGGCTTGAAGGATTGGTGGTTAAGAAATTGGATTCTCCATATGAAGCAGGGGGACGGAATTTCAATTGGGTGAAGCTCAAGAGACATTCATCAGGAGAGCTTCACGACACGATTGATTGTGTGATCTTGGGATACATTTATGGAAAAGGGAAGCGGGCAGCCTTTGGAGCAGGGGCGTTACTCGTTGGTTTATACGATAAAAAGAAAGATATATTTGTGACTGTCACACGGATTGGAACAGGACTAACAGACGATGAGTGGAGGAGTATTAAAGAAAAAGCTAAAGGACTTGAAGTCGATCACAAACCTGCTCGTGTTGATTCACTCATTACTCCAAGTGTTTGGGTCAAGCCAGAACTTGTGATTGAGGTCCTCGCTGATGAAATTACGAGAAGCCCATTGCATACCGCAGGCGCCAAAGGCGCCGAGAGTGCCCAACGAGGTACCGCAGGCGCTTCACTTAGCGAAGATGGAGTTAAGGAACCAGGCTATGCGCTCAGATTCCCACGGCTTGTCTCATTCCGTGATAAAGACAAAAAACCTGAGGATGCAACGACAGTTGACGAGTTGATTGAGATGTTTAAAGATCAAGGAAAAAAGTAATATGGATATTACATTTAGAGACTATACAGATTCAGATAAGCCTCAATTGATACAACTCTCAAAGAAACTCAGTAAGTTTGGCAAAATACTTGACCCAATGAAGAGGATTATAAATGCTCCTGGGTTTGCTGAAATGGATGTAGATGAGACATTAAATAACGTAAAGAAATATCAAGGAAAGATTTTGCTCGCTGAAGATAACAAGAAGATTATTGGATTCATTATCGGAGTAACTTGGGAACAATCTAAAAAGAACGAACTCGAGATTGGCAAACATGTATTAGGAGAAGTAGTTGATCTTTTTATTGAAGAAGCATATAGAGGACAAGGTATTGGCACCAAGATGCTTACGATGATGGAAGAATATTTTAAAGAAAAAGGCTGTGATAGCATGTGGGTGTCGATGTTTGCTCCCAACAAAAACGCTCACACTATTTATGAGAAATTTGGCTTTGCTGATCGTAGCATCGGGATGCTCAAAAATATCTAACCTCATGGAGATACTATCAAAGTAAGGCCTAATAAAGGGAGAATGTTCTTGTTAAATGGTAATAAAAAAGATATAGTGGACGTATGGATTTTTTCGTACCTCATTCTAAAAAAGAAGAACACCATCCTTTCATTATCCAAAAAAGCTCACTTGAAAATGGTGCAGTCAAAGTTTTTCAAGATCATACTGGTCATGCCGAGAAAACAGAAATAATTTTGCCCAAAGGTAAAATTGTTATTATTAAGGATTATGAACAAGTGCCTATGCTAGCACATTATAAAAGTATTGAAGTGTTATCTCCAGAAGATAGTCTTTTGGGTAGGCTTGAGGTTTTTCCTCAAGATAAAGAGATGATGACTCATAGTGTGCGTATTTTTCAAGGGACAGGACAAATCGGTACAGGTAGTGGAAATATCGGAATGGCAATTGCGCGAAAATTTATATCACTGAGTGAAGATCCACGTCTTGGCGCTGATTCATTTGTCGACCCAGAAGTAATTGACGCAATCAAAGAATTCCTTTCAGTACGGTAGTAAATTCCTACAAATTGTTTACCCCTGAGTGCTACAATAAATAGCATGCATTATGTGACAGATCTTCATTTGCATTCCAAATATTCTCGTGCTGTTTCTCCACAAATGACTCTTTCGGTGATGGCAGCGCATGCGAGACAAAAGGGAATTGATATTTTAACGGCCGCAGATTTTACTCATCCTGTATGGTTTAAGGAAATCAGCTCACAGCTTGTTGAGTCAACAGAAGGATTTTACAAATTAAAAGATGATGTAGCGGGTGCACGAGAAATCTATTTTATGCTTTCAACCGAGCTTTCAAGTATCTATAAGCAAGGAGATAAGCTGCGAAGGATCCACAATCTTATTTTTGTACCAAGTTTTGAAACAGCTGAGAAGTTGACCAAGGCATTGGTCTCCCGCGGCTGCAATCTCAATGCCGATGGCCGTCCGATTGTAGGCATCTCCTCAGAAGCACTTCTTGATCTTCTTCTTTCAATTGATGAGCGTGCATTTCTTATCCCATGCCATGTCTGGACGCCTCATTTTGGTGTTTATGGTTCAGCGTCTGGATTTGAAACGCTTGATGAAGCCTTTGGAAGCCTCTCCAAATACATTTATGGAATTGAGACGGGGCTTTCTAGTGATCCGGATATGAACTGGCAAGTGAAAGAGCTTATGGACCGGACAATTCTTTCTTTCTCAGATGCACACTCTGCTCCCAAAATGCTTCGAGAGGCAACGGTATTTGACCTGGTTGAGCCGACGTATGAGAATCTTAGGCAAGGAATTATGCGACTCCTGACTAAATCAAACAATCCTAATAAGATTGTCTACACGCTTGAATTCTATCCTGAAGAAGGGAAGTATCATTTCTCAGGGCACAGAAATTGTAAAGTTTCAGTCGGTCCTGATGAGATCAGATCTGGTGGCACAACATGTCCTGTGTGTCAACGAAAGCTTACAGAAGGCGTGTTATATCGAGTGCAGGAGTTATCAGATCCCGCGCTTCTTGACCGTGTCCAAACAAAAGAAAATGAGTCAGGAGTGAAATGGTATATAGACAAAATGCATATCCAGCCTCCATATGTGAAGTTGGTCCCGCTTCTTGAAATTGCTGCAGAGTCTCTGTCATCAACTGTTAATAGTCAAAAATCAAAAGATCTGTATGCCAAATTATGCGCACAGCTTGAGTCAGAACTCCATGTCCTTCTTCGTGCGCCGATTACAGATATCGAAAAAATTGGTGGGATGAAAGTAGCTCAAGGCATACATAAAATCCGTGAAGGATCAATCAATATTGAGCCAGGCTATGATGGAGAATACGGCAAAGTCTCGATTTGGGAAGAAGGAGAGTTGAGAGAAGTACAAGATGTACCACAGTTGAAGTTGGAGTTTTGAATTTGGTTAAGAATGCTCAATATAGAAATTTTTCTCCTTACTTATCTTTAACATTGATATGCTATAGTAGAGGTCATGAAGTTACTTGTCGGACTTGGTAACCCTGGAGAAAAGTACGAAAATACAAGGCACAATCTTGGCTTTTTGGTTCTGGATCATCTTCTTAAAGAATTAGGCCCGAGCAAAATTGATTGGGAAAAATCCACCAAGCTCAAAAGTGAGATTTTCCAGTTCACTCTCCAAGCAAAAGACGGCGAGGAAAAAGTACTTCTTGCCAAACCCCAAACCTTCATGAACAGTTCTGGACAGGCTGTACGTTTGCTTATGGACTTTTACAAAATTGAGCCAGAAGATATTTGGGTAGTATATGATGAATTGGATTTGCCTCTTGGAAGTATTAAGATCAGAATTGGCGGTGCAGCTGCTGGACATCATGGAGTAGAGTCAGTTATGGAATCAGTCGGTACAGATAAATTTTGGAGATTTAGGTTGGGGATTGGCACGTCACATGATAAGACTCATGCCGTTGGGAGACAAGAAGTTCATGATGCCAAAGATTATGTTCTTGACCAATTTCATTCAGGCGAAGCAGGAAAAGCGCGAGAACTGATAAAAAAAGGGACAGAAGCACTCCACGTTGCACTTCTTAAAGGGATTGAAACAGCAATGAATAGATTTAATACAAAGTAACGTATGCAATCGATCAAAAGCGTCCTCACAAAATTCAATCCTACTACAGACAAATATGTCTCTCGTGAGTTTCAGACATTTGGTTTGCATCTGGCTGAATCACTCAACGACTATAAGCATAGAAGTCTTTATATCAAATTGGCAAAGACAGTTCATCGCTCAATTCTTGAACAAGCGCTTACTTTTGCCATTGATAGCAATGCCAATAATAAAGGAGCACTCTTCATGTGGAAGTTAAAAGAAATTAGAAAAAACACAAAGAAATAATATGCATCAAGCACATGTTTTTATTTCAGGTCAGGTTCAAGGAGTAGGGTATAGGCAATTTATCAAGACCAACGCCAAACAACTTGGAGTAGGCGGCTGGGTGCAAAACACAGAAGACGGCGGAGTAGAAGCGGTGTTTCAAGGTGACAAAGAAGAAATTGAAAGGCTTTTAGAAATTTGTCGTAAAGGTCCGATGCTTGCAGAAGTTAAGCATGTGGGTTTTGATTGGGAAGAGCCTACCGAATTTGAAACATTTGAAATCCACTAGTTCTTCAATGCATTATCAATTGCAGCTTTGATTTGACTGTAAGGAACAGCTCCTACGATTGCAACTCCATTTACAAATGTCGTTGGTGTGCCACTTACTCCAGCTTTTTGACCATCACTCAAGTCTTTTGCAGCTTTATCGCTTGCGTCTTTTGAAGACAAACAGGATGCAAATTGAGATTGATCCATGCCTAAGTTCCCTGCAATTTGCGAGAGATTGTCGTTAGTATACATTGATGTATCGGATTCGTCGGGTTGATTTTTGTACATGTAGTCATGGAATGCCCAGAATTGCCCTTGGTCATTGGCACATTCGCCGGCTTCTGCTGCGAGTGTCGATGCAGGTCCTAAGAATGCGTAGTTACGGAAATAATATTTCACTTTACCGGTGTTTACATAATCACTTATGAGGTTCGGTTCAACATTTTGGAACCACTGCTCACAGAAAGGACAACGAAAATCTGCAAATTCAATAACAGTAACTTTGGCATTAGTATCTCCACGTACTGGGAAATTTCCGACTGAAACATTAACAGGTCCAGCAGGAGTAGGGTCTGCTGATGGGAGAGCTGTAGCGCTTGTGGGTGCGGTATTTGCTTTACTCATATCATTGACTTTCCCTTGCAGATCCACAACTTTGTTGGTCAGCACTCCTAGCAGAAATGCAAAGATAACAATAACAAAGACCATATAAGCATTGAGTGATCCACTCTTAAAACGAGGAACTCTTATTGTAAACGAGTCTTTTGATGTAGTTGGTTTGAAGATGTTAGAAAGAGATTTCTTGAGTGGAGCTTTCTTCATTATACTGTTATTGTATACTACTTTGAAATAGTAATGCAAGTGAATTTTTCTCACTGTTTTTTTGAAAATGGTATAATTACAATAGTATTATGGTTTCATTTCGCCCGCTTTCATCTTTGGCACGGTATTTGGTTGATTCCATTGAAGCAAGACAGCCTTCATCGTCGGAAGAAAGACGTATTACTGTTAATCCAATTGTTTCTAAATTTGCGTCTTGGTATGAGCGCCTTCGAAACTCCATGGAGTTTCGCGAAGACGAAGTAATTCTTCGTGCAACTATTGAGAGAATTTTAAAACGCCGTTTGCTTTTAGGCGGCAATGGTAAAACAACAGCTAAACCACTCGTTAAAGAACTTCTCTGGGCACGATATCTACCTGACAATGAAATTGGTGAGTCAATTGCGAATAAGGTAGAGGAGATTATTGATCTCCATTTATCATTACGGCTTCGTATCCTTTCTAAGCATCGCTTCCCAGAAGGCATCATCAATGAATGGACATACGACCTCATGTCAGCAGATATTCAAT
Source organism: Saccharimonadales bacterium (SeqCode) (assembly GCA_035479415.1). GTDB lineage: Bacteria > Patescibacteriota > Microgenomatia > Levybacterales > UBA12049 > JACDET01. Next base: position 3,854 of record DATIIS010000008.1, on the reverse strand, counting down.
ACGTCCTCAATCCCAAAAGGCCAAAAGAACTTATCTCCAATTTCATGTTTCATGTCTTAAAGGATGATGTTGTGATAGAAGAAGCATCAGCTGAGACTAAAAATGCGCAAGTCTTTATCGCCGACAGAAAAGCATTTGCGAGAGATGATTTGGCGTTTTTGAGGTATCATTTGTTCTGCCAATACTTCGGTAGACTTACTCCCAAAACACTTGATTACACTGTTGATCACTTCATAAAAGGCTATAACGAGATTCTCAGGCAGATGAACTATGTCGGACGTGAGAAAGTTTATACGTATGTGAAGAGGAGAACAGCAGCATTCTTTATCTTCAGCGATGTTCTTGAGTCCCACAAAGAAAATCTCAAAACAATTCTTGAGAATGAGGAAGCATTAAGAGAAATCGTGTTTGAATCGTGCGAGAAGCGCTACAAAAGCATTAGTGCGCGTGTCCGTACTGCTATTATCAGATCAGTTATCTTCATTTTGTTGACCAAAGTCGCTTTTGCATTTTTCGTTGAAGGAACATATGAAAGAGTCTTTTATGGGCACATTATTTGGGAATCAATTATTATTAACACAAGTATCCCACCACTTCTTATGATTATTGTTAGTTTGTTCATAAGAACTCCAGGGCAAGAGAATTCAGAATTGATCTTTAAGTACATAACAAGGCTGCTCTATGATGATGATCCAGTCCTTGGTAACAAATTACTCATCGCTAAGCAAACAACAGACAAAGGATTTGTGACTGCATTTAATATTTTGTGGTTAGTTGCCTTTGGTATTTCGTTTGGAGCAATTATTTATGTTCTCATCCAATTACACTTCAATATCATCAGCCAGATTATTTTTGTTTTCTTCTTAGCAATTGTGTCATTCCTTTCATATCGTATTGCGCTTATTGCTCATGTCTATCGAGTAGGGGAAAAGCAGGGTTTTGGGACGCTCCTTGTGGATTTCCTTTTCATGCCAGTGATCAGAGTAGGACGCAAATTAACTCAAGGAATTGCCAGGGTCAATATCTTCCTTATGCTTTTTGACTTCTTTATCGAGGCGCCTTTTAAATATCTTTTTGCCTTCTTTGATCAATGGTTCTACTTCCTTCATGGGAAGACAGAAGAGTTGGAGTAGTACTTTCTTTTCGGAAAGTTCTCTTGACAGGCAAGGATCGACTTGCTAGTATAGATAAACCCTTATGGCAGATCAAACTTTCACAGACAAAGATTTTCAGAAAGATGTCCTCGAAAATGACAAACTCGTTGTCGTTGACTTCTGGGCACCTTGGTGTGGTCCTTGCAAAATGGTTTCTCCAATTATTGAAGAACTCGCAGAAGAATACAAAGACAAAGTTGTTGTCGGCAAAATGAATGTCGATGAGAACCAAATCCCAGCAGAGAAGTATGGTGTTATGAGTATCCCAACAGTTATGTTCTTCAAAGGTGGTAAGCCAGTCCAATCATTAGTTGGAGCACAAGGCAAACAGACATACAAAGCAGAAATCGAAAAAGCCCTCGCAAATTAATTCTTTATGTACGACGTTATCATTCTTGGCTCCGGACCAGCAGGCTTAACAGCCGCTATTTATACCACTCGTGCAAGCCTCAAAACATTAGTCATCGCAGGTGAAAAATGGGGAGGGCAGCTTATGCTCACAACTGAAGTTGAAAATTTTCCTGGCTTTCCAGAAGGCATTCAAGGGCCGGATCTTATGACCAACATGCGAAAACAAGCTGAGCATCACGGTGCAGAAATTGTTGATGTCAACTTCTCAAGCGGTGATTTCTCCCAATCTCCCTTTAAAGTTCAAGCTGGAGAAAATTCCTATGAAGGCAAAGCAATCATTATCGCAACAGGAGCTGATACCAAATGGCTTGGAATTCCAGGAGAGAAAGAAAAAATTGGACGAGGTGTTTCCTCATGCGCACCTTGTGATGCGCCTTTCTTTAAAGAAAAAGACGTTATTGTCGCAGGTGGAGGCGATAGTGCAATGGAAGAAGCGTGCGTTTTAACAAGATTTGCGAAGAGTGTCACGATTATTCATCGAAGAGACGAACTTAAAGCATCACAGATAATGATCGATAAAGCAAAAGCAAATCCCAAAATTAAATTCATTTTAAATTCACAAATCACCGAAATTCTTGGCGATTTCAAAGTAGAAGGAATAAAAGTAAAGAACAATGCAACAGGGGAAGAGAGCGAACTGAAAACAGATGGAGTATTTGTCGCAATTGGTCACATCCCAAATAGTAAAGTCTTCCAAGGGATTGATGTTGATGAAAAAGGATTTATTATTGTCCACGAACATACAAAGACCAATAAAGAAGGAGTTTTTGTGGCGGGAGACATCCATGACAAGCAATACATGCAAGCAGTTACTGCAGCCGGATTTGGTTGCGCTTCAGCTCTTGAAGCAGAGCGTTGGTTAGAAACGAGAGAATAATCCTGTAGCATTTTCTATCATGACTATTGACAGCCTCAGAGCTCTATGTTAAGATAACTGTTACGAACTGAAGAAATTTCGTTTATGATGATAAATAAAGTTGTCCTTTTTTATACAAACTGTCTGGAGTAACGCGTCTTCATAACTCATCAATTTCTTCTGTTTCTGTCCCAAATTTTCGCTCTTTGTATTTTAGTAAATAGGTGACATGCCAACTAGCTCAGGCTATCAGTCGTTAGACTTTAAGCAGTGTGCAAGACACGGTCAATTTACATGAACGTGCCAAGCTAAAAGCTGATGGCTGTACCCAATAATTGGGCCGGTAGCTTAGTTGGGACGGAGCAAAGTGAGTCCGCCTGCGAGCACAGCGAGACAGGGGAGGACGAGCGCGTCTTTCTCTGAAAACGGCCAGATATTTGACAAATGAATATTATAATCGGGCCGGTAGCTTAGTTGGTAGAGCGCGTCTTTTGCACAGACGAGGTCGAGAGTTCGAATCTCTTCCGGTCCACCCTTCGTTCTTTACTTGCAGTAAAGAACTACGGAGTGGCAAGCCACATATTAAGAGCGGAAGAAGTTTAAAATTTGAAGAGAAGAGTGTCCCTAACGAAGCCTTTGGCGAAGTGGGACGTTTATAACTATCATTCTCTGGGGCAAACCCTCTAGTAAGAGAGGGTTTACCTTAGAGAATTGATGAAGTTACGGCTGAACTTTCTGTTGGTCCAAAGGATACAACAAATTCAGTTGAGCTAATAGCTCTTTAAAAAGTGAAGAGAATATCCCGCGTAATGTTAGGTCCCTGCCGGGGACTAATCCATGGCATTATACGGGATAAAAACGTCTAAACTCCGACCTAACGTCGGAGTATAAATAAAAATTTACTACTAATGCCAACAATGGATGCCTAGGAGATTTTGACCGAAGAAGGACGTAGACGGCGACGATACTCGTTGGGGAGGTGCCATCAACCTTTGATCCAGCGGTTTCCGAATGGGGAAACCCCTCCAGTTTTACTGGAGAACCATGTGTGAAGTTAATTCCGCAAGGAGTTATATTAGCATATGGTTGGGTACGGCGTGAACTGAAACATCTTAGTAACGCCAGGAATATAAATCATATGAGATTCCGTCAGTAGCGGTGAGCGAAAGCGGAACAGGCTAAACCACGTAAGTGGGGTTGCAGGGCAGACGATATTCGATGTATTTGTGATAGCAGAAAGATCCGGAATGGTCTTCCAAAGAGAGTGAAAGACTCGTATGCGAAATTGCCGATACCGATAGACTGTACCTAAGTACCATGAAGCACGATAAACTTTGTGGGAATCTGGGTCGACCACGATCCAAGCCTAAATATCAAAATCTACCGATAGTGAACTAGTACCGTGAGGGAAAGGTGAAAAGCATCCCGGGAGG
>DATIIS010000007.1:0-28471 GCA_035479415.1 Saccharimonadales bacterium (SeqCode) | reverse complement strand
TATGATTCACATCGTTCAGCGCCATATTGTATGTTTGTCATCGATCCTAAAGTTAAAAAGTTGATGGAAAAGTTCAAAGAGGAAGTAAAAGACGAATACAAAAAAGATTAGACCAGTCGTAGCATCTCTTTCTCAATTATGATAAATCCTTCTTTTTCAAGTTCTGTGAGTAGCCTATCAAGCCATTCTTTTTCTTTGATTGTATAGTCATTTTTTAAAAGCTCCCCTATTTGATCAACCTTTACTTGTTTTTTATCAATCAAAACTTTTAACACTTTACTTCTATAATATCTATGTGATCCAAGGTATTTTGATTGTTTTGGAACTGATATTTTTTCTTTTTTGAGAACTGCTGAACTATAATCCATAAGTGCTTGATTCCACTCATACGCTCTTTCTTGCGGCAAAAGTTGTTGTGCAATACTCTCAAAGTCTTTTTCCGATAGCCTATGCTTCTCTGAAGAATCACTAAGATGTAGCGCTTTAGATGTTGGGATAATTTGTGTCACTATCACCTTTCTCACATTTGTATCAACAACTGCAATTTGTCTGCCAAATGCAAAACACAAAATTGCACGTGCTGTATATGTCCCTATTCCTGGTAGACCGAGCAGCTCATTTTCGTTTTCAGGAAATTTGCCATTATACTCTTTTACAACTTTTTCCGCAGTTCGTTTGAGATTAAGAACTCGTCTATTATATCCAAGTCCATGCCAATACGTGAGAACTTCAGAAACAGAGGCATTTGCAAGCTCTAAAACTGTTGGGAATCTTTCAAGCCATTCGTTGTACTTTGTGATAACTCGACTAATTTGTGTTTGTTGAGACATAACTTCTGAGATAAGAATTCGATACGGATCATGGGTATGTCGCCAAGGAAGATCACGCTTGTTGTGAGAATACCATGTCAAAATTTCTTTTTGGAATTTTGTTATCTTATCTTGAGAAATTTGCATGTGATCATTATAGCAAGTATATATCCCTCAAGTATTTTTGCAAGATCAGGTAAGAATGGTATAATTGATCTCTATGAAACTTTCATTGTTTCAACTTAATATCAATGCTGACAACTATTGGGATACACTTATTCCATTTTTGACAACACACACTTTTGATGTCATGCATTTCCAAGAATTAACAGGCAAAGATACCATCGTCGGGAATATACATTCTAAAATAGATACATTTATTGAATTAAAAGAAATACTAAAAGATAAATATAATAGCGAACTATCCATAGAGCAACGCTTTAGCTCTGGCCCCGAATCATATATGGCAAACGGTATCTTTTACAAAAAATCTCTTCCTCTCATCGAAAAAAAAGAATATAGACTTTCTTCATTTAATACATTTTTCCCGTCCGTTTCGACTGATTATGAAAAAGTAGGAAGAACATTACAACATCTTACGTTGCAAATTGGAGACCAATCCATCTCTTTTCTCAACACTCATTTTGCTTGGGGAAGAGATCATATAGAAAAACCCTTTCAAACAGAACAAGGAGAAATTCTTATAGAGTATCTAACAGCTGTAAAACCTCCTTTTGTTCTTAGTGGAGATTTTAATCTTACCCCTGACCAACCGCTTATTAAAAAACTTGACACTTTCGCACGAAACTTAACTGCAGAGAATCACATAACAAATACCCTTAACCCGACAAATCATCGAGCAAAACATCTATTCCCCAAAGGCCTTGCCGTTGATTATATTTTCACAAGTCGAGACATAAAAACAGAAAACTTTTCAGTAATTGATGAAGGACTTTCGGATCATTTTGGATTAAGTGTGGAGATAGAGATTTAAAATCTATATTAAAGTAATCCCATTTTTTCGCGGACTTCCCTGACAGTTTCTTTTGCAATAACGGTTGCTTTTGCATTTCCTTCTTCAATAATTTTATCTACTTTTTCTGAATTTGATTCAAGCTCTTTTCGTTTTTCTTGAATTGGACGAAGATCATCAAAAATTGCTTCAGCAAGTTCCTTCTTCAGATCACCATATCGAATTCCGTTTCCTTCGTATGCATCTTCATAATTTTTTCGTTTCTCTTCTCCTTGGAATAATTCAACAAATTTCATAAGTGCAAGAACTCCTGATGGCATAGAGAAGATCTTTCCATTCCCAGAATCAGTTGGTGCTTTTGCTAATTTAGCTTTTATCGTTTCTAGATCATCAGTTAAATTAATAAAACTACCCTCAACTGATTTACTCATTTTACCCTCTCCTGTGAGTGATGGGACATACTCCCCTGTTGTTTTAAATGTTTGCGGTTCTGGAAAGTCAGTACCAAAATCCTGATTCATTCGTCGGGCAATCTCACGAGAAACTTCAAGATGTGGCTCCTGATCAACTCCAACCGGAACGGCCGATGATTTATAAAGAAGAATATCTGCTGACATAAGAATTGGATAATTAAGAAGCGCCATTGTCGAATGTTCTGGATGCTGTTTGACTTTATCTTTAAATGTTGGCAAATGTTGCATTTTTGCAATTGTCACAACACTTGAGAGATAAAAAGAAAATTCTGCATGATGAGGGTTTGCAGATTGTTGAAAAAGTATACTTTTTTCAGGATCTAGTCCTGCTGCAAGATAATCAATAATTATTTCACGTCGGTTTTTTTTAAGCTCTTCTACATTATATGGTGTTGTGATGGTATGCAAGTCAGCAACCATATAGAATGTTTCATAATCCGGATCATTCTGAAGAGCAAGCATTCCTTTTATGGCACCTAAATAATTGCCTAAATGAAGGCGTCCTGTTGCTCTAATCCCTGATAAAACCCTCTTTTTTTGCATATATTTATCTCACCGAAGTGTGAGCATACTGTTGTATTGTATTCTATTGTAGGCAGTTATTCAACTTTCAAACCTTGAAGAAATTCTTTGACTGCATCAATCCGAGATGATTGATCTGCATTTTTGACAACTTCGATAAGTGCGCTTCCCATAACCGCAATATCTGCAGTTCCGTTCAATGATTGAATATGTTCTTTCTTTGAAATACCAAACCCAACCGCGAGAGGTATTGAGATAACTTTTTTAACTCTATTGAGATATTCAACAAGTGTTGGATCAAGCTCTGTCTTAGTGCCGGTCGTCCCTTGTCTTGCCGTACAGTAAACAAATCCGTTAGCAATTTCCGCATTTTTCAAAAGACGCTCTTCAGTTGATGCAGGAGATAAAACTTGAATTGTGTGAAGATCGTATTGTTTGGCATATTTATAAAAACCTTCTTGCTCTTCTTCATCAATTGGCATATCAGGGATTATCAAACCAGATGCTCCTGCCTCTTTTGCATCACTGCAAAATTTCTCAACTCCGTAACGAAAAACCGTATTATAATAAGCCATAAATAAAAGTGGAATTTGAACTTCTGATGAAAGAGTTTCCATTGCAGTGAATGCATCTTTTACTTTTGTCCCATGAGTTAGTGATTCTTCACATGCTTTCATAATTGTCGTCCCATCAGCCAATGGATCAGAAAAAGGTATTTGAAGTTCTACAAAATCGACACCACTTTCTGCCATTGCTTTAACAATACTGATCGTCTCTGGAAGACTTGGATATCCAACAACAACATGAGTCATAAGACCAATTCGGCCTCGCTCTTTAATTTCTTGCAATTTTGTATCAATCTTATTCATATCCTTGCTCTACCTCATCTTTCATAAATTCATAAAACTTTTTGTCTTTAAACGCTTTGGTAAGAATAAAGAGATCTTTATCTCCACGACCTGAAACATTTACTACGATAATGTTGTCCTTTGGAAGGGTTGGAGCAAGCTTGATGGCATAAGCAATTGCATGAGAAGACTCAAGTGCAGGAATTATGCCTTCAGTTGTTGCCATCCTTTTGACTGCTGAAAGAGTCTCGTCATCCGTTGCACTGACAAACTCCACTCTCTTACTATCATGAAGATAACTCAACTCAGGTCCAACTCCTGGATAATCAAGTCCGGCTGAGATACTATGTGTTTGCTGTAATTGGCCATCATCATCTTGTAAAAAATATGATTTATAGCCTTCAACGACACCCACTTTTCCAGTTGGGAAACGGACTGCATTATCACCAAGTTTTTTTCCTCGTCCACCTGCTTCAACACCAATCAATCGCACATCCTCATCGGGGATAAAATCTGTAAATGCTCCCATCGCATTACTTCCTCCACCGACACATGCAATAACATAATCAGGTAAAACATTTTCTCGCTCAGTAAGTTGTGAACGGATTTCTCGACTGACAACAGATTGGAAATCTCGATTCATTGTTGGGAAAGGATGTGGCCCTACAACTGAACCAAGAACATAATGAGTATCCTCGACATTTTCTATCCAATCTTTTATTGCTGCATTTACAGCATCTTTGAGGGTTCGACTGCCAAACTCAACTGGTACAACCGTTGCACCCAATTGTTCCATTAAAAAAACATTTGGCCGCTGGCGTGCCACATCAACTGCTCCCATATAGACTGTGCACGAGAATCCTAACTTGGCAGCAACTGTTGCTGTTGCAACTCCATGTTGACCAGCGCCTGTTTCAGCAATCAATCTTTTTTTCTTTAAGCGCTTCGCGATCAAACCTTGACCAATACAATGAGTAATTTTATGCGCGCCGGTGTGATTGAGTCCTTCATTCTTAAGATAAATTTTTGCACCGCCTAGCTCTTTGGTCAGGCTTTCTGCAAAAACAAGAGGAGTTGGACGACCTGAAAAATTCTTCAATAGATTTTCGAATTCTTTATGAAATTCAGGATCTTTTTTTGCCGATTCATAAGCTTTTTCCAGTTCTTCAAGTGCTGGCATTAGCATTTCTGGCACATATCTTCCACCGTATTTCCCAAAATGTCCTTTCATTGATTCCCCTTTCTAATAACTAAGGCAATCCTCAGCGAACGTAGTGCGTCGAAGGAACTTTTCATACTTTTACTCCTTTGGCGTTTATAACAAATTGCTTCATCTTTTCAAAATCAAATTTCCCATCGGTTTTGACACCAGTTATGACATCAACAGCAAATGGCCTGACTATACTGACTGCTTCTCCAACATTTTCAGGCGTCAATCCACCTGCAAAAAAGATTGGGAAATTCTTTGCAATCTCTGTTGATCGATCAAGTGGTAATAATTCTCCTTCTCCTGGATTTTCACGATCGATCAAATAATATTTTACATCATATTGCTTCATTTGTCGCACTGTATTATTTATTGAAAAATTTGCTAGCAATCCAAACGTTTTAACAACAGGAAGATTTACGTTATTACAAAACTCTTGACTCTCTTGTCCATGTAATTGCACCAGATCAAAATTCAACTCTTCACATAATGAATTTACTTCATCAAGCGAACTGTTTTTAAATACTCCAACAATTGAAACTTGTCCCTTTATTTTTTTAATGATATCTTTTGCAGTCGAGACATCCACTGCTCTTGTCGAATTTTTATAAAAGATAAAACCTACAAAATCAGCACCAGCATCAATTGCATGCTTTGCGTCTTCATATGTCTGCATCCCACAAATCTTTACTTTCACATTCATAATTCTAAGTTTTTTATAAACTCACCAATATTTTTCGCTTTCATAAGACTTGTCCCAACAAGTACTCCGTTTGCTCCTGCACTTTTATACTTTAAAACTTCACTTGATGAATTAATTCCTGAAAAAGCAAGTTTGATAAAATGACTTGGAATTCTTTTGATGAACAGACAGGCTCTATCAATATCTATTGAAAATGTCTCTAAATCTCTTGCATTCACAGCAATTATTTTTGTCTTAGTCTCAAGTGCTTTTTGTAAATCTTCTTCGTTATTAATCTCGACAACTGGTTCAATACTAATTGAGAGACATATATCAACAAATTGCTTAAGTTGCTCTTTTGTTACTAAACGTGCAATTAACAGCAATGCATCTGATCCAAATTGCTTCGCTTCATGAATTTGCGCCATATCGATAACAAAATCTTTTTGAAGAACAGGAAGTGATACTTCGTTTTTTACTTGCTCAACAAATGTCCCATCGCCCTTGAAATAATATTTTTCGGTAATAAGTGAAATTGCAAAAGCACCTGCCTCTTTATATGCTTTTACTCTTTTTAATAACTCTTCGTGTGATCCCAGATTGGCATGTGTGGGAGATGCAAATTTTACTTCGGCAATAAGACCAATTTTCTCGCCTGAGAACAGATTTCGAAAAGATGGAATATTCTTTTCTTTTTGTTGTTCAAGATCTCTTTTCTTTTTTTCGACTATTGAAACAAGTATGTTATGCATATTTTTGAGTCTCCTCTTTTAGCTTTTCCAAAACTTTTTTGGCGTTGCCATTATCAATTGATTCTTCTGCCAGCCTCATTCCATCAATTACATTTGAGACTTTATCTGCAGCAAGTAGAGCATATGCGCTATTAAGAACAACGATATCTCTTCGCGCATCTTTCTTGCCGGTGAGGATATCGATAAGTATTTGTGCATTTTCTTTCACATCTCCCCCACTAACTTGTTCTTTAAAATATTCTTGAAATCCTAACTCTTGTGGATTAATAATTTTTTCAGAGATATTCTCCTCTTTTATTTCAAACATATTTGTCTTACCAATGATATCAATTTCATCCATTCCACTTTCACTAGTAACGATTAACAGATGGCGGTAATTAAATTGTACTGCAACTTCTCCCAATATTTTAGCAATTGATTGGTTTGGTACGCCAATGATTTGTTTAGTGACTTTTGCAGGATTTAAAAAAGGTCCAAGATAATTAAAAACGGTTCGTGTCCCAAGCGCTTGCCGTACAGGTACTATTCGTTTGGTTGCGGGATGATATAAAGGCGCAAAAAGAAAAATCATCCCAACAGCATCAAAGATTTTTTTTGCTTGTTCTGGATCTAGCATGATTTTAATTCCTAATTCAGTTAGAACATCAGCACTCCCACATCTACTACTTGCTGCTTTGTTACCATGCTTAATAATAGGAACCCCAGCACCTGCCATAACAAAAGCAACAGTTGTCGAGATATTAAATGTACCAGCCCCATCTCCTCCTGTTCCGCATGTATCAAACGCATCTGAAACTTCTGGGAAAGGTATCATATGTCCTCTCATTGTCTGTATGAGACTGGCAATTTCGTCTACTGTCTCCCCTTTCATTCTAAGTGCTATAAGAAAAGCCGCCATTTGAGAATCATTTAATTCTCCTTTAATAAAATCATTAAGAACAGAAGATATTTCTTCTGACTGCAAATTTTCTTTATTAAATAATTTTTCTAGTATTTCTTTACTTTTCATAATTTAAGAAAATAAAAAATTCTCAAGCATTCGTTTGCCGCCTTCTGTTGCAAAAGATTCTGGATGAAATTGTATTCCTTCAATTGGATAATTTTTATGTCTCAAACCCATAATTTCTTTTGTGTCTTCTGCACTAGCTGAAATTACTAAGCAATCAGGTAGACTTTCTTTCTCTACAATTAATGAATGATATCTCATTACTTCTAAATCCTGTGGCAACTGTGTAAAAATCCCTTTCCCCTCATGAGAGAGAATACTTACTTTTCCATGCATCGGTTTTTTTGCTCTTTTTACATTTCCACCAAAACATGCTGCAATTCCTTGCATACCAAGACAGATTCCAAGAATAGGTGTTGATTTACCAAGCTCTGTAATAACGTCTGCACAAATACCGAAATATGTTTTATCTCTTGGATCACCAGGTCCAGGAGAAATAAGGATCTTATCATACTTTCTTTTCTTAATTTCTGAAAGAGTTATCTCGTCGTTTCGCACAACATCAAGAAGAAAATTTTTATCTTTCTTCATCAAAATTTCTCCACAATATTGATAGAGATTAAAAGTAAACGAATCATAATTATCAATTATTAAGATTTTCATTGTGTCAGTACCTTTCTCATTGCAGCTAATTTATTTTGAATTTCTTCATGTTCTTTTTCTGCGACAGAATCTGCTACTATTCCTCCACTTGTTTGAGCATATGCGGAAGTTCCGGAGATAAATAATGATCTCAACGTTAGTGCAAATGTACAATCACCATTAAAACCGAAATGCCCAACTCCTCCTGCATATGGACCACGACCGCCTAGCTCATTCTGATCGATGATTTTTATTGTTTCAACTTTTGGAGTTCCGCATGCAGTTCCCATAGGGAAATTACTAGCAAGTCCTGAAAACATATCTTCATGAGATCGTATCTGTCCAACGATTTCACTTGAGATATGTTGCACATGACTAAATTTTTTAAGATTCATCAGCTCTCGTATTTTTACGGTTCCAAAATTTGCAACTCGTCCGATATCATTTCTATGCATATCGACAAGCATTTTGTGCTCTGCTTGTTCTTTTGGATCATGTAGTAATTGACGAGCTAGCATTTGATCCTCTTTTTCTGTTTTTCCTCGCCTAATCGTTCCTGCAAGCGGACGCGTTGTCATTTCTCCATCACGAAGCGAGAAAAGAAGTTCTGGGCTTGCACCTATTATTTTTTTATCACCAAATTTTATGTAATAGGTAAAGGGAGAAGGATTTGTACTACTCAATTTCTCATAGATCGCAAATGAATCTCCTTCAATGATATATTCTGTTTTAAACCCGACTTCACATTGAAAAGTATTCCCTGCCAAGATTTGTTCTTTAACTCTTTTAACAATAGCTGCATGTTCTTTTTTTGTGAGTCCATCTTTTATAAATGTTGCTGTAAATGAATTCTTTTTGGCTGTTTGTTTTATTATTTTTTTAACGACATTACTTCTATCAATAGAATAATAAAAATAATATAGTTCATTTGTTAATTTATCTAAAATAATTCCATCTGTATAAACTCCAAACATAAATTGAGGAAATTTCTCGTGTGTCTTTACATTTACTGAAGGTTCAAGATAATTAACTGCATCATATCCCAAATATCCAACCAGTCCTCCGGCATAATCCCTCGCAATTGTTTGTTCTGGCATTATTTCTCGAAGTGAATAATACGGATTTTCAACAACAAATTTCTTATCATCTATAAAGAGATTATTCTCTTGAGCTGAAATTATATGTTTTGGTGAAAAACCCAAAAGTGAGTATCTCGCAAATTTCCCTTCTTCTCCTAATGATTCGAGAAGAAAACAATTTTCAAATTCTTTTTCTATTTTTTTAAATAGTTTTTGAAAATCAATATCTTCTGCAATTTTTTTATAGATTGGTTTTTGTCCAATTACTATTTTTGGCAATTTCATACGTTTTATTAAAAATAAAACCTCTCTTTTTTGAGAGGCTCATTGAAATGTTTATGATTTAAACACAACAATCAATCTCCCAAAGGAGCTTGACTGTGCCACCAAGTGGTTTTTTGAATATATCCGCGTTGCAATTCAAGGGAGCCACGAGTAACGGTTGCAACACCTACACCAAGTTTTTCTGCTATTTGATGCTGTGCTGTCCCTTTCTTAAGTTGCTTAAAAATTTCAAGACGCTTAGGTAATTCTTCCAATTCTTGGGGCGTTAATATTGCGCGCAAAAATGCCTCCATCTCTTTCTTTGACTGTGTTTGCATTAAAGAATTAATCAAGTCTGACATCGTTGCCCTCCTCATCATACTATTATACTAGTATAATGATCTTAATGCAAGTGGTTCTTAAATTATAATTTAATTATTGTATAATGAGAGTATGACTACTACTCTCCCACAACAATTACTTGATCGTTGGAAAGAACTTTATTCCGAAAAAGAATATAAAGACTTATTGCACACATTATCAAAAACACAAACTGTATCTTTTCGGACTAATACGATAAAAACAACTTCCGAAACACTAGAAAAAGAATTAACAAAACAAGGATTCGCCTTAAAAAAGCTTTCTTGGTATTCTGATGCATTTATTTTAGAAAATAAATCAATTCGAGAGCTAACTGAAACAAATGAATATAAAAATGGCTTGCTGTATATCCAAAACCTCTCAAGTATGGTCCCTGCTCTTGTTCTTGACCCCAAACCTCATGAAAAAATTCTTGATATTGCAGCTGCGCCAGGCAGCAAGACGACACAAATTGCAATGATGATGAAAAATACTGGAGAGTTAACTGCCAATGATCTTAGTTTCAAAAGATTATTTAAATTGAAAGAAAATGTAAAAAACCTTGGGGTCACAAATATAAAAATTCTTAATCTCCCAGGCGAGTCTTTTTGGAAAAATTTACCTGAATATTTTGACAGAACACTTGTTGATGTTCCCTGCTCCATGGAAGGACGGATAAGAACGGCTAATCCAAAAACATACCAAGATTGGTCTACAAAAAAAATAAAGCAACTATCCAAACTTCAAAAATATCTTCTTCGTTCTGCCATTGCGTCTACCAAAGTTGGTGGCACAATTGTCTACTCTACCTGTACACTTGCTCCTGAAGAAAATGAAGAGGTAATAGAATGGGTTATGAAAAAAACGCCTGATGCATTAACAGTTGAGCATATTACACTGCCAAACGTACAACTGCAATCAGGTCTATCATCATGGAAGAAAAAGCAATTTCGATATACGGGAAATTCAGCTCGCATTTTCCCAAGCGTTGAAATGGAAGGATTTTTTGTAGCAAAGATACATAAAATAGCCTCAACTCTTCCAACAGGAACTATAATATAATAATAACATGTTCAGTATTAAATTGTTTTAGCACACATTTTCTTGCGACTTTAGACGACTTGATTTAAAATAGAAGGATGAAAAAGTTTATTACTCCCCTTATCATTATTGTCCTCCTAATGATTGGCTTTATTTATAGAGCTCCTCTTATTGCGGAAGCAAATAACATTTTTTATATTTCACCATGCGACACACCAAAAACATTTCGTATCGGCACCATTGATTCACGATTTGATATCAGCAAAGAAGAACTCATAAATGATGCTGAGATTGCAGCATCAGCTTGGAGAAATAACAAAGGCATGACACTTCTCACATATGATCCGGATTCTACAATGCCGATAAATATGATCTATGACCAGCGCCAATCGCTTAATTCACAAATAAATACACTGAACAATCAAGTCACCCTGCAAAAAAATTCTCTCAAACCGGAGATCTCAGACTATGAACAAAAATCCGAAGCTTTTAAAAAACAAAGCGAAGACTTAAATGCTCAAATCCAATATTGGAACAGCAAAGGAGGTGCACCACAAGATGTCTATGAAAAACTCACTGCCGAACAACAAACTCTACAAGCTGAAGCAAGTCACCTTCAACAAGAAGCTGCGCAACTTAATCAATCAACTGATCAATACAATCAACAAATTAGAAATCTTAACCAAAAAGTAGATAACTTCAATACTGTTCTGTCATCATCACCTGAAGAAGGTGAATATACAAGAGATGGAGCCGATGAAAAAATAAATATCTACATAACAAATTCAAATCAAGAATTAATTCATACATTAGCACACGAAATGGGACACGCCCTTGGTTTGGGACACAATAACAATCCAAGCTCTATCATGTATCCGTATACCAATACAGCAGTTATACCGTCAATTGATGATGCAAATGCTCTTATTCAAGCATGTCAAAAGAAAACTATTATCCAAGTAGCAGCAGAAAATATCGTTCTCTTTGCAACAATCTTTAAAAAAGATGTTACTAATGTCACCATAAAATATCTCTAATATGCTCTTACCTAATTCTTATAAAGTTATCACATAAACGTTACTTGTACCGCATATGATGATTAAGAACTCGCTAGTACTCCCTAACTCCCAATATATCATCAGTAATTTGTGATTCTGTACAACTAGGAGGCTTATGCAAAACTCAAATGGAATGATCACAAGTGGGAACTGGAATATTTTTTTGACCCTCAAAGGTGAAAATTTACTTCTTGTAAAACGAACTCACCCATTTCTTGTAGTAACACCAATCTTTTTTATTGGTTGCCTAACTCTCTTTTTTATAGCTTGCGCATTTGTTGTCTTCCATACATTTATCTTCTCCCCTTCGCTCTTTTTTATCACATCATTACTATTAATTAGTATCGCAATAAGTCTTGTTACCAAAGTAATCGTTGATTGGTATTTCCATATGTATATCTTAACCAGCAGAAAAATTCTTGAACTTCGATACACACCACTCACATCTTATACAGTAAACGATGTCATGCTTGATCGAGTTAATTGCACAGAGATCGATCTTAGAACTAACGGATTTATGAACGAACTTATGGATATGGGTGATATCGCTATCACGTTTGATAGACCAACTCACCAAGAAGAATTTATTCTCAAAGACATACAGGGCTCACACGAACTTGCAAATTTCTTAACACAACAATTGCTCGATGGTAGACAATTAGATATCTCTCCGCAAACCATATGGTTCAAGCAGCACGTCAGTAGCACTCAATAAGTATAAATTTTTATATACTATGCCATTACTTTCAATGAATTACGTAAAAGATTTTATACTTGTGTGCTACTTATTAGCAGTTGCTGTTGTGATACTTCTCAGTTGGTTATACCACAACAGAACTGTCAGAGTAACCAAAGCAATTGGTCTTCATGCACCAGAGTATATCAAGATATTAGTGAGAGTTAGCATCATAAATGCGATCATTACAGCTTGCCTCATTACCTTTTTTCTTCTAACGAGTATTTCTAAGTAATCCTTATACTTAAAATGGGACTTGACAATATACGTATATATACATATAATATACGTATAATGGGAAATAAAACAATTTATGTGAGTGAAAAAGATGAAGTTCTTTTTAACCGCGCCAAAGATATCGCAGGAGAGGCACTTTCTTCTGTTATTGCTCGCGCGCTTCGAGAATATGTGACGCGCAATGAAGAAAAAGGGAAAGGCATGAAGGAAATTACTGTTAAGGTAGGTCAACATGATTCAGCGAGAGAACAACGCTTTGTTGGGCAAGAAATTGGAAAGTGGTCAGGCTTTTCCGATGATAAAGTATGGTGGATGAGTGCCAAGATCTATAAAACTCAAAAAGGTAATTGGGCAATTCTTCTTACTCATGTTTCCAAAGCAACACTTCTCATAAGTCCTACAGATTGGAAAGCAAAAGAGTATCTTGATCACACATCAAAAACAGAACTTATTGTCGGAGAATCTCTTAAGGCGATCGAGAAAAAACTTCCGCAAAAACTCTTCTCTACTCTTGAAGACTTATCAAAAAAATATGAAAATCCAGTTGAGTACTTAGATATATAATTTAGGTGCTAGGTAATAGGTATGTAGGTACTAGAAAATACTTTTCTCTATTACCCTAATACCTAGCACCTATTACCTAACTAAGGAGGTGATTATTATGAGTGATATAGATGATAAGCATTTTGAACATTTAGCAAAAATGAAATCACTCCAGGGGATGAGTCACTGGTATAGTTGGGATTCGCCTATTGGTTTGAGTATCTTTTTCTTTACCTTAGCTTTTATCGTAGTTCTTATTAAAGTAACATTTTGGGGGTAATAGATAAATAGAAATTGTTATAGGCGGGCCCGCTGGGCAATTTCTGTTTCAACTGTCTGAACTGATTTCCCGTACTTTAGACGTGACAGTTCTCTCACCAGTTCCGCAACTCGAGGATTTTCCAGTGCTTTTTCCTTGGCTACATCTTTCGTTGTATCCAATGAGAATGGTCTAACTGGTTCTCCATTAACAAGCGTTCTCATGTAGCAATTATATTTATCGACATTAATCAGATCCTGTTCATTAAAAATTGGCTGGAATTCATGAGCCAAATAATTAGCATCTGTGACACCCACACGGAATGATGAAACCGTACCGACGTTTCCGAAAATAGCGTTCTTTATCTCCTCTTCCATCTGTCCGATGAACTGATTGGCGACAATCAAATTGAGACGGTATTTTCGAGCCTCAGAAAGAATTTGCGCGAAATCAGGCGTTGCAAAATTCTGGAACTCATCAACATACAAGAAAAAATCTTTGCGATCTGCCATTGGCATATCTTGTCTAGACATAGCCGCAACAAGAATCTTAGGAACCAAAACAAGTCCTAAGAAGTTCGAATTCTCTTCACCTATCGTTCCTTTTGAAAGATTAATTAAAAGAATCTTTTGCTCATCCATCACTTTACGGAATGAGAATGCACTATCTGATTGTCCGATAATATTTCGTATCATCTTGTTGGTAACAAAACGACCAAATTTTGAAGTAATATAATCAAGAACCTCGGACTTATGGAAATCAGATGTCTGAGCAATCTGATCAGTCCAGTATCTTCGAATAATAGGATCTTCGATCTTTGGTAAGACTTCCTGTACATACGCCTGATCAGTCAAAATACGCATAACCTCAATAAGTGTACTTCCTTTTTCATACATAACTGAAAGCATCGCATTACGTACTGCATGTTCAAAACGTGGACCGACAATACCGGTTTTGTTTGGATCGAACAATTTGTACATAAGTCCAATAATTGAATTAGCTGCGAAATGTTTTTGCTGTTCTGTATCTGCTTCAAGCATGTTGAATCCCATGGGGCGCTCATAGTCAGATGGATCAAAAAGAATGACATCTTCTGCTCTTTTAGGTGGAATCAATTTTAAGACATCTTCTACTAAATCTCCGTGAGGATCAATAACTGCAACACCTTCACCATTATTGATATCCTGTATGATCATACTTTTAAGAAATTCAGTCTTCCCAGTACCTGTCTTACCAATAATATATGAATGTCTGCGCCTATCATCACGCTCAATAAAGATAGGCTGTGCCAACCCACGGTAAACACTTCTTCCAAGATAAAGCCCAGTCGTTGGGATATTTGAAGGTGCTGCCGAACGTTTGGCATGAAGCCAGTGAATTCCTGGAGTCATAATACTTTTATTGGGGAAATGATAGATACTCGCAAGCTCTTCACTTGTCAGAACAGATGTACCTCGAAACATTGGGAAATAGCGATAGATAAAATCAGTCATAAAAAGCCCTCTAAAAAATTGCATGCGTTTCTTAAATGAATTCATTCCATTAAATTGACTGAATGCACCTTTAATATTATTAATATGCGCATTTGCTTCTTCTTGCGTCTGAGCACACACAACAACTCTAATTGTGGTATTGAATCCAGGTTTGCTTATCTTATTTTCGACGGCTTCAAGTTCTTTGGCATCAGTTTTATAACTTGCCTTATCAGGATTTGATTCTGCTTTTTTGATTCCTCCGATGTAACTTCTTCCTACCTTTTTCCAATGATTATCTGCGGGTTGAATGAGAATTTGAATAGCTGCACCTTCTCCTTCACGCATTTTTCCAAGGATTGAAGTAATAGTTGATAATGGATCAACAGGCAAATCTTTATAAACTTTAAGCGGCAAATAATCTGCTCCTTTCAAATTCATCCACATAAATGCGACTTTTCCATTCTCAGAAAAAATATTGTATTCAGTACCAATGACACTGCCATCACGCTGTTTGGCTGCAGGATCATTTACAGGCAAGATATCAGCCTCAGGATAGGCACCATTTATTTCTTTTTCTATAAAATCACGATATTTTGCGGGAACATTTACATAAAACCGTATATCTCCAGGAAGTCCAACAATTTCAAAAGATACATGAGGTTGTGGTTTGAAGTATTCGAACTTTGTTGTTCCGTAGAGCGCATACAAACTTGCGAACAATTGCTCAGCAGCATCAATTTTGGTTTCATTTTCTCGAGGAACTGTTACCTGAAGAAGAACTGAATTGAGAGAAATTGATTCACGATTACGATAACGCAGCCACAAAACAAAAATATAAAAAAGTCCCCACAATATCCCTGCAAGAAGTGCAATCCCCACGACAATTAACACTATCGCTAAAATAATACTTAATACATTTGCTGTTGTTACTGTTCCAAATTGCATACTAGATTTGTTGCGTACCTGTAAGTACGGCCTCCTCTCCTTTCTCTTCTTGTAGCTGTTGTACAGACTGTGCTGGTGTTGCTGGCTGTTGAGCAAGCTGGATTGGCTGTTGAATAACAGTTGAAGCACTACTTGTCACAGATGATGCATCTTTTGTGCCAATTTTTGGATTCAATTTTCTCCAGATATACATAATCATTCCCATAAGCCAATGCTTAGAATCATGAAGTTGGGTTACTTTTTCTTCAGCTGCTGCTTGCTGATATGTGACAGGTAACTTTTTAACACCAAAACTGTTTTGATCTACTTTAATAACTCCTGGTCCTGAATGTGTCACGCCTGCGCTTTTAACTACTTTTGGCAATTCAGGTTTTTCCTGGTCAACTGATTTCTCAACGACATGTTCAACTTCAGGACTTACTGAAACTTCAGGAACTGAAGGTTGTATCTCGACTGATTCTTCCTGCTCTACTCCTGCACCTTGTTGAACCCCTTGATTTTTTGCTTCTTGAGGAGCAACTTTAATCTCTTCTTCATCTGAGTCAGCATCTGGACTCTCCGCCGCAATTACAGCCGGCTCTCCTTCATTACCAACAGAGATCGTCATTGTCTGCTTTGGTGTCTGAGCTGGTGGTGCAGGCTGTTGAGCCTGGTTTACAGGCGGATTTGATGATTGCTCATTTGCTCCATCTTGGGCAGACGGTGTACTCGGATCCATACTATTATAGTATCACGATAAGGCTAGCGAGGCAATGAAAAAAAACTTACAATTTTTTTAATTGAGGAAAGCAGCAGAAATCTTTTCTTTTTGTTCTTCTGTTAAAGCAGGAGTTACGTGTTGCAGAAAATCGCCTAGAGCTTTTGTTGACACAGTTGTTACTTCTTGGATGTATTCATCTTTACTAAGATATTTCATTAGTGTTTGTGGGTCTTCAGGTCTAGCAAGGATTTCAGCTTTTATAGATTCAGGAAGCTTTTCAATACAATTAGTCACTGCTTCAAGATGGTTCATTTGTTCGAAGCGTTTGACAAAATTTTCTTTGTCTTCATAATTGAGAATTGAAAGAATTTCTAAAAAAAGATCATTATATGAGGGTTTCATAGAGATACTATGGTTTTTCTACTGTTATTATCCACGTCCGGGTATTCTTCTAAGTTGTCTTCTATTATGGATATCTCTAAACCAACCAACAACCATAGTTCCTCCTCCAACTTCAGCAGTAGCTGCACCTGACGCACCAAGTATTCCCAATGCTGTAGGAGCTACAACATATGGAGCTAAAACTGCTGCTGCAAACAATGCAGTTACTCCAAGAGTCAAACCTAGATATCCCGCAGTTTTTTGCAATTTAGCACTACCCAATGCCCCTCTTCGGTCACCATATTCTTTTATCAAAGAATCTGTATGAGCATTAGCAATGATCTCTTCATTTCTTGTTCCTAAATTTATTCTTGATCTAACTATTTCAGCCATAGGAGAATATTATAGTATAAATATTATAGGTTGTCAATTTTATAAAGTGACAGCCAGATTATTAATTTTTTCCTTTTGGAAAGAATTCAAGGCTGGTAGCATATCTTTTATACAGTTATGTAAAGCAACCCTTGTAACTTTTATTACTTCATTGATAAGTTCTCTCTGGGGAATATATTTTTGCATTTCATAAGGGTTATTGCTATGTGTTTTTATGTTCTCCTGAAGCTCATGAGGAAGTGTATCATAAATATGTGTTATTGCTTCGAAAACATTCAATTCTTCAAATTCAGCAACAAATTTTTCTTTATCACCGGAGTATCCAGCAATTGTTAAAATCTCAATAAGGATATCATTAACTGATTTTTTCATACAATCTTTTATGCACCTCTAAATATTCCTCTAACTACTCCAGTTGCAAAAAGTGAAGCTCCTACGACACTAGCACCACCTAAAATCGCAACAGTTAATGGTGCTGTTATTGCAACTGCTGCTGTACCACCAGCAATGGCCAAATATGCGGCAGCACCTAACGCGCCACCAGCCCCAAGGGTGAACCCTCGTGACAATAGCCAACCAGTAATTCCATGTCTTCTTTTTTCCAATCCACTACGAACACTTTCGGTTATATTTGCTGGACCTTTTTCTGGGCTTGCCATAATAGCTGTATTATATCACAGAACTATAGGTTGTCAATGAGGAGCCCATCCACACTCAGGACATGCAGTTATTATGCCTTTTTGTATCTGTCGTACTTCATCATCGCTTGCAATCCAGCCACATCCTTTACAGATAATTTTGTAGCAAATTTCACAATCTTGTTCGTTTTTCATAGATTAGCATGCAACCTTTTCACTCCCGCATTTCTGACATTTCGGCAATGTATCATTATAAGGTCGTATATTTAATTCATTACATTCGGGACAATGAAATGCTCTATCGCCTAAATCATCTTTTCCAAAAATACTATTTGCTAAATTCTCACTTCCACTAATGCTTGTAATACTATTACTAGATGCATATCCATCACTACTTCCACAACTTCCTGCAACTCTTGGTGGCATAAAGCCTAAGTTATTTATAATATCTTTCAAGCGTACTCCCTTGGAGGTATTCATATAAATAACATTCTCACCTTGGTTCTCAACTTCTTGTTTTTTTAATTTAAGTGCATAATTCTCAAGTGCGTAAAAGGCCTTAATTCGTTCTTCTCTTGTCCCTCCTTGCATGACTTCAATAAAATCTTCAAACATTGGACCCATCTGTCCAATCACTCTGTTGGCGATCTCTCTGTCTTTATCGTCAGGAACAAAATCAAAATTTTTCTGCAATATGGCATCGACTTCATGAGTTGAAAAATTCTTATGAACAACTCTGGGGCGAGCTAAGAATTCTTCTTCATGTTCATATTTTATGTCCTCACCAATAATTTCTGATAATGCAGCGTTATACTGCTCAAGTGAAGGCTTGTCAATTCTTATTGCCTTCATATCAAGAGACGCCTCATTGTTAGACATTTTGGAAACTTTCCCTACATAAAGGAACCCATATTCTCCGTATCCCTCTTCTTTGGGGCCTGGAGGACTTCCCCATACAACAGTATCACCATCTTGACTAAACCTTAATTGTTCATTGAGGAGAGTTAACCCTTCATCTTCTGCTTCTTCACGATGAATGGGCTGTTCTTTTAATTGACGGGAAGCAACTGAACGCTTTGCTCTTCGGGATAATGATTCTCCTCTATCTTCATCTCTAAGCGTAATCGGCCCTATACCATCAGCTTGGCGCCCGAATAAAAGTCGATAGTCATGCTTCTGAACCTTCAGTCGATATTCTTTAAGATACGCTTCGATATCTCTTCTTAGTTCAGCTTGCGTAGGTGGAGAATCATATTCAAGATTGAACGCATCTGATCCAACTGTTTCTTTATTAGGCCGACGCAAAAGAGGAGCTGTTTTTTCAGCTTCTGATACTTCTTCATTTGGAACCGAATGGACAAGACGCAAATTAGATCTTTCACGAGTAACGCTATGATTTCCAGCAAACTCTGAAAGTGTGGTATCAATATTGCCAAGAATTCGTGGAACACCATCCACTATACTTTGAGAGACAGTGAGTTTTTGAGGCTGAACAATAGTTGAGAAATATCCATCCAATCCATTTGGATCTATTCTCGGTCTTGGTTGTGGTCTTGGTCCTGCTTCTAAGCCTCGCATACAAACTCCTCACTTGCCTTGAACATTTGCCAAATGGTTCAGCCGAGGAGCCCACAAAAAAAGGACTTCTGCTCGGAAGATTTTTTGTTCTGTCAAACAGAACATGGGGATCCGGCTTTATCCACTTCAACTAGATACTAGTTTCATGGATCCCTTACAGGGACGGTTGCGGCACAGCACTTGAATTTCACAAGCTTCACCCAATTTAGATTTTTTGATGTGGGATATTTTCGATAACTTTGAACTTGATTTCTTGAATTCAAGACATCAAATTATCAACATTTCTTAATCAAAAATTTCCCACTTCTCATTTCAAAACATTTACTTTTTAATCCATCTTATCTCTTTTTTCTTATCTCTATAATTAACATACCTCGCAAGTGTAAAAAAAAGGTCAGACAGACGATTGAGGTATGTAACAATTGTCAAATCTATCTTTTCTTTTTGAATAAGAGCGACAAGCTGCCTCTCGGCTCTCCGAATAATCGTTCGGCAAACATGAAGATGTGAGCCTGCTTTCCCACCTCCCGGCAAGATAAATTCTTTTAGTTCTGGCATTTTTTGGGTCAAATCATCGATGATACTCTCAAACTCTTTAGAGCGATTCTCAAGTCCTTCAACAGGCATAGGATGAGGAGTTGCCAGAGTTGAGCCAATCTCCAAAAGATCATGTTGAATTTGCTCTAATTCTTTTTTTATTTTGGCATGACGAGCATGCAAATGAGCTATGGCAACCCCAATCATGCTATTGAGCTCATCGATTGTTCCATACGTCTCTACCCGCTTATGTGATTTCAGAACACGAGTGCCATCAAAAAGTGATGTTTTCCCTTTGTCCCCTGTTCGTGTATATATAGGCATATTAGATAAAAAAAGGACTTTCTTCTGACGATATTTTCGTTAATGGCTTTTGATAAACGACAAAACGTACGTTTTTTTCTTGAAATCGGGATTCATACTCATTAAGTAAAGAAACTTGCTCTTTGGTCAAAATTGCACCTTTATAATTTGCGCACAGATGGGAATGTAATGGAGCTTCCTTCAAAAAAACCTCTGCCTTATATGACATAACATAGTGATTAAAAAATGCTTCCAAATCTTTTCTTATTGACTGAATTTGAGGATCGGGATAATAAAATTCATCTACAGATAAATGTGATGCAACTTCCATCGGAATCTGTTGAAGAAATGCGATCCTTTTTTTGAAGTCAGTGAATGAATAATTTTTTCTCATAAAAACTCCTGTCCCGATGATCATTGTTTTCGGGATCCCGAATGGAAACTACCATCGGGGCTCGGGATATACATGTTTAGAACATGTTGTACAGTTTTCTGACTTCTTCACCTCTCAAAGCGAAGTTACAGTAGCGGCACTGTGGTTGATTTACACAACACTTGCCTGTACTCGTTACGATTGCATTACTGGAATCGTTATCTTATTTTGTTTATACTGCTGGTATAATTCAATATTTTTCATATGATCAAAAGCAATCGTATCTTTATCAGGTAGAGCGTCAAACTCATACCATTTCTGCTCAGTTACTTCCCAATCTGACTCGCCTGTATGGGCAACTGCATCACAAAAAAAGACAAAAGCAATATTCTGTCTGTCCTCATGAGGCCGATCAGGATTGTGACGCATACAAAGAAGAGTTAGATTCTTTACTGTATATCCTGTCTCTTCCTGAATTTCTCTCTCAGCTGTCTGAAAAAGATTCTCGTCACGCTCGGCATAGCCTCCAACCAGCGCCCATTTCCCACCTTCCAGTAATTTCCCAGCGCGTTTCACCAAAAGCAATTTATTCTCTTGAAGTACCAAAACATCAACTACGACGTGACGAAGGGATGCTTTATTGCCATTTTCGAATGTGCAATTAATCATATATGTTGGGGCAGCCTATTATTAGCATTCACTATATCCACAGGAATAGCATTTCTTGCAACCTTCTTCGTAAGCAAAACTTCCAGATCCACACTCAGGACAGATATCAAAGAGTGACGTTGATGAACTACTGTGCATACTTTCAACACCTGTCTGTGGAAGTGCCAACTGACTTGCCGAAACTTCTGATTGAGCATCGTGAGCCGCATCAGCAGCTACTTGAGCATGTCCATTTGACAGACCTTGGCCACTGCTCATTTTTGCCAGATATGATGCGTTATCCTCTACTTTGCCATTAACTCGGAATTCTGAATGACGTGCAAGCACTTTTGAGATAGCATCAGGGAGTGACCTGACTCTGTTTTCACCAAATCCACTACTGCGGCTTCCTCCAATGCCAGCAAGCTCCGACACAATCTCGCGGACCCGCTCCCGGGCAGGAACCGGACTATGGATTCTTAGGACAAAAGAAACCATCCGGCCGAGCGCGTCCGCAAGAGCCATAAGATCTGACCCGCTCTTTCCGTGATTGATAAAGATCTCAAACATATCGCCTTTTTCATCGTTGTTGATAGTGACATAAAGCTTGCCTGTTGGACTTTCTGCTTTGTATGTCACACCTGTTAAGACCATGGGTCGTGGGACACGAGGAGTCACAGGAATTTGTGGAACAACTGCTATTTCTTCTTTTTTCTCCTCTTTCTTCTCTTCTCGTTGCAACACTCCCATACGTGAGCCATCTCTGAAGTAGGTAACTCCTTTGAGGCCATTGTCGTATGCTGACATATACAGTTTCTTTACATCCTCAACTGTGTGGGAATTGGGTGCATTCACGGTCTTTGAAATACTTGAGTCGATATACTCTTGTGCAACAGCTTGGATCTTGACGTGATCCTCAGGAGTCAAGTCATTTGCGCCAACAAAATAATCAGGTCGGTCCGTATCAGGATGTGATTCTTTCCATTCGCCGTAGAGGCCATGATAGACCATCTGCTTACCAAGACGGCCATTGTGTGAGTATTCGAATTCATAGACAGGCTCAACTCCACTTGAAACCCCTGCAAGAAGACTTGTTGTTCCCGTTGGAGCAATTGTGAGAAGAACTGCATTTCGAATACCGTTCTCGGCAATTTTTTCACGAATTTCCTTAGGAAGTGCTTTGATATGGAAGCCTTTAAGATATTTTTCTTTGTCGAATTTAGGGAATGCACCTTTTTCTTTGGCGATATCAGCAGATGCGATGTATGCGTTATCTCGAAGGGTTTTGAAAATCTTCTTTGAAACTCTTTCTGATTCTTCAGAGCCGTATCTGACTTTCATCTTGATAAATGTATCAGCAATTCCCATGATACCAAGGCCAGTTCTTCTTATTTCTTTTGCAACTTGCTCATTTTCTTTGAAGAAGTAATAAGTGTCATCAATGACATTGTCGAGGAACCTCATCGCCACCTGAACATCTTTACCAAAAGCATCATAGTCAAACCAACCGCCTTTGTCTTCTTTGAGATTGTCATCTTTGACATATGCTGCCAAATTCATCGCACCTAAGTTACAAACTGCCCATCCACCAAGTGGCTGCTCACCGCATGGATTGGTTGCAAGAAGCTTCTCGAAATACCATGTGTTGCTTCTTTTGTTACTTCGCTCTAAGAAATGAAGTCCTGGTTCTGCGGATTTCCAGGCTGCAGTGCAAATAAGATCCCACAATTCTTTTGCTTTGACAGTCTTGTAGACTTTGACTTTGTAACCTTTTTCACGCCATCCGATAATATCTCCATCCCATTCACTGTCATAATGTGGGTCCGAAAGCTCTGGATAAACCAATTCCCAATCGCGATCTGCCTTTACTGCTTCCATAAAGCCATCTGAGACACAAACTGATAAATTGGCGCCGTTAATTTTGGTCAAATCCTGCTTCACAGTGATAAATTCTTCAACATCTGGATGCCAATCATGAAGCATAAGCATCGTTGCACCACGTCTGGAGCCACCTTGTTGGACGATGTCATGTGTCGCGACTGAGAAAAGTGTTGCCCAGTTAACAGGTCCAGAGGATGTACCATTTACTTTCTTAACACGCGCACCACGAGGTCTCAATGATGAAAGATTGAGACCAACGCCACCTGAACGTGATTGGATCTCAATAAGTTGTCCAAGTGACTCAAGGATGCCATGACGTGAATCCTTGGGGTTTGGGATAACAAAACAGTTGAAATATGTTACTTGATAGCCTGTCCCTGCACCAGATAAGATACGTCCACCAGGAACGAATTTGAAGTCTTCAAGAACTCGGTAAAATTCTTTTTCCCATTGTGCTTGTTTGGCTTTTTTCTCTTGTTGAGCGATCCCATGAGCAACTCTTCGCCACATTTCTTCTGGTGAGTTCTCCAAGAGTTCACCTTCTGCGCCTTTGAGAGCATATCGGTCTAAAAATACTTTTTGTCTTACTCCATCAAATTTTTCCATAAGTTTATTTATAAAATTTACTTGCAATCTCTACGATTAGAGCTATTGTTTCTCGATTATTTCGGACAAATCGCCCGGTAGTTTTTGCTAAATCTACTACACGATTTACATAATTATTAGCTGCAGTAGTTTTCCCACTACTTTTACCTTGTTCCCAAGCTGCACCTATACTACCAGAGTAAGTGCTCATAGAAGAAATATTATCAGTTTGACTATTATAATCTGTCGGTGTCAATGTTCCTGCCATTGACTGATTTTGTTTATGTTTATTTAGATCAAACACTGTAATAGTTCCCCCGCTCATATTTTTAATTCGGTAACTTATATTTCACTTCCTGTGCTGGCTGTTCAGCACTCAACACTTTGACACTTGTTGAGCCAACTTCAGTTTTGCCGTTATAAATAACAAATTTGTATTCTCCTTCTTTTTCAAATCCCAAATTCACGAGTTCCAAAATAATATTGTTCTTTCCATTAAAACTCGTATGTACTTCAAGATCAAGAGAGTTAATAACGCGACTTCCATTCTCGGTACTGATCTTCAATTTATATGATGTGTCCGAATCTCCTCGAAGTGTAGCGACGAAAAAAGCTCGTGCTATTCCTCCTGGAAATTTCTGAACTCGCAATTCATCAAAGATACCACTAATACTTAATTTCCCTTCTCGAGAAATAAGTGCATAATCGCATAACGTAATTATTTCTGTATGTAATTTCATAATTAGACAATTCCCGGTAGCCCTGATTTCCTTCTCTTGGTTAATATTTTTACTTCTTTTTCAAAGTCCTCTACATCAACAAATCTTTTAAAGACGCTTGCGAAACGGATATACGCAACTTTATCAAGTTTTTTAAGACGAGCTGCTACCATTTCCCCTATCAAGACACTTTGCACTTCCAAAGAGCCCATTGTACGAAGCTCTCTCGCAATCTCGTGAACCATTTTCTCAATGACATCTGCCGGTATCACTGTCTTCTCACATGCTTTAAGAATTCCGGTTTTAAGTTTTTCTCTGGCAAATTGTTCTCTTTTTCCGTCTTTTTTAATAACTATTAATTGTACATGCTCGACTCGCTCGTACGTTGTAAAACGTTTTTCGCATCCAAGACACGCTCTGCGCCTTCGAATGGTATCCATATCGGCACTTTCGCGTGTTTCCACAACTTCTGACTCTTTACTTCCGCAGTACGGGCAATGCATAGGTATCAATGTTTCCGGAGAAAAATAATCTACAGAGCTCACCTGCCTAATTGTTACTCTTCCTTATATACTTTGTCGTATATATGGATTATCTCGTTTCCAGATCTAGTGCCATAAAAATCATATGCCACTACATCTATAGTGTCAACTAATACCAACTAGATCAAAATCATTCACTAGCTTTGATTGAATACTTTTCTCAGTATATTTTCTTACACTGGGCGAAAATTGTTGCAAGAAATGATTCAACAAAGAAAAGATCTGCACTTTTAAGGACGCAAAGCCTTTATTTCTTTCGTATATATATTTGCTTGATTATGCTGATTTTGAGACCATTGTGAGTTATTTTGACCGTCGTGCTGTTCAAGGAGATTGAGAATTTGAATATGTTTTTGATTGGAAAGCTCCAACTTTTTACTCAAATCGGTAATACTATAGCCTTGTTTCTTAGCGGAAGTAACCTGAGCAATTGCTTCTGAAAATTCTTCCTGTCCTTGGGTAAATGTTTTGACTGCAAGATCTGTTTTCCCTGCTTCCTGCGTGACGAGAAGATAACTCGATTCTACATTTTTATCGGATTGCATAAGATCAAATTGTGCTTTATCTAAAGGCTTACTTAAAAAGAGAGTAGTTAGATTGTCTCTGAATGCTTTAAGAAAATACAAAGGATTGTCAGGAAGCATGCCAGGATATGGAAGTTGATAATCAACAGTTGTTGGAGAGACTGTTTCTGAGGAAGATTGTGAAGCAGCTTGAGCGTAGGCTATGGAGAGAGTTAGTTGAGTGGCCAAAAAAAATGCAACCGTTGTAAGGATAATTTGACGATAATTCATAAGTAAATTGAGACACTATAGACAGATTCTAAACAGTTACTTTATTTTTAATTTTTCCAAAACTAACTCCAAACTCTCTTCTTGATTGTGGGTAAACGTATTCACTACAAGATCATAATACTTTCTATCCCAATAGACCCAATCTGCGTCATTGCCAGCATATAATTTGCGCCATTTGGTAAGATCATTGTCTTCCCTTTCAATAACTTCAGTCTTAGCATCATCAACTGATAATTCTTCTCTATTTACTAGTCGATCAATACGAATATCTGCTTTATCAATGCCTTCTTCATCCTCACATAAGACGCCAATCTTAAATACATCGTCTATGCCTTGTGCACAGAAACCTGCTAATTTGCTTTCGAGAACGATATATTTGTGGCTTGCGAGGATTTCTTTTTGTTTTTCTTCAAAGAGGAGGTCTTCTTCATCAGGTCTGAGGTTGGTGTCTTTGGTATTGAGTCCCAACTTACTACGGACGGCTTCCCAAAAAATCTCGCCGCCTTCCATATGCTTCCAACCCAAACGCTTAGCCAAATGTTTGGCAAGAGTGGTTGAGCCGGACGCAATGCGACCAGATACAGTAATAATACGAATACCAGAAATTTCTACAGGCTTATCCATAACAAAAATTTTCCACTACTGACTTGGTTGTGGAGCGGGTGTTGGAGCAGTTCGGCGACCTACCATTATCGTTTCTTCGACTAATCGGTTGGAATAACCATACTCATTGTCATACCAAGCGATAATTTTGAGCATATTTCCTCCTACAACTTGCGTCAGAGATAAATCCACAATACTTGAGTGTGAATTACCTATTATATCACTTGAAACGAGTGGATCATCAGTAACTGCAAGAATCCCTTTGTATGCAGGATTTTCTGCCTCTTGTCGGAAGACTTGATTGACTTCATCAATCGTTACATCTTTTTTCAAAAGAAAAGTAAAATCAGAAAGCGATCCAACCGGGACTGGTACTCGGAAGGATACTCCAGAAAAAATATCTTTGAGTGCAGGAAGTGCTTGTGCTGCTGCAATTGTTGCACCTGTTGATGTTGGAATGATGTTGAGTCCTGCTGCGCGAGCACGTCTATAATCCTTGTGTCCACCATCATGCAATCTCTGATCGGATGTATATCCATGAATTGTTGTCATCATGGCTTTCTGAATTCCGAAATGATCGCTGATGACTTTTGCAGGAGGGGTTATGCAATTGGTTGTACACGATGCGTTACTAATAACACTGTCACCACCATAGTTGCTGTCGTTGACTGAGATAACATATGTTGGGACATCTGATCCTTTTGCAGGAGCTGAAAGAACGACTGATTTTGCGCCGGCTGTTAGGTGTTGTTTTAATTTCTCAGCATCTGTAAAGTGTCCTGTCGATTCAATAACCACATCAACTCCAAGTGTTCCCCAAGGAAGAAGCGTTGGATCTTTTTGTGAATAGACTGGGATGTCTTTCCCTCCCAGAACAAGAAAACCAAGTAGTTCTGGTTTGGAAGTGTCGGGATTGGGTTTGACGCTGACGTCTTGAGGAAGCAAACCATAGACACTATCGTATTTAAGAAGATACATCCAACCTTTAAGATCTGTTGAATGTCCAGCATTAATTGCAACGACTTCTACATCTTCATTGTGCCATTGGAGGATAACCCGATGAGCCATTCTTCCAATTCTTCCGTATCCATTGATCGCAACTCGTACCATATATTTAGTGTTATATAATTAGTATATATAACTGTTAGAATAATGCAAGTGCACTTATATATATCAAAATAGCTTGCATTTACAGACAAATTATTAGTATGATACAGATATGAGTGATGATCCAGGAGCAAAAGAAGCAACACCAGCATCAGTAACGCAAGCTCTCCAAACAGAAGCAGGCGCATCTGCGGGAGGCGCAAGCCCAGAGGCAGAACTACCTACTCCTGCACGAGAACGAGGGCAATATTTGAGAAAGATATTTAGACTTGTTGGAGCAGTACTTACGTTAAGAATGATAAGTAAACGACAATCACTTGAGCAAGTCTCAGAACAATCAGGCGTGCCACTTACTCTTTTGCAAGAAACCCAACCAGCTGCTCCAGCTGCTGAATCCCCTGTACCTACTGCAACTGCCCCCGACAAAGTAGCTGCATAATTCAATTTCTTTCTACAAAATTTTGGTGATATAATGAGAC
Source organism: Saccharimonadales bacterium (SeqCode) (assembly GCA_035479415.1). Lineage (GTDB taxonomy): Bacteria > Patescibacteriota > Microgenomatia > Levybacterales > UBA12049 > JACDET01. The sequence goes on along the minus strand of DATIIS010000007.1, from coordinate 359 downwards.
AACGTCAGACTGCTCAGGCGTTTCCCGTATGAAAAAATCTCTTATTGCTCTTGTTCTTGCTATTATCTTCATCGCAAGCGCACAAGTAAGTTTTGCCGCCAAAACAACTCCTACTCCTCTTCCCAAGGCTCCACCTGCACCATTTGAAAGTTATGAAACAGCCAATGTCACTCGCATCCTTGCTCAAGGGGTCAAGACAATTCAAGGACAAAAAAATCCCTATCAAAAAGTACAACTCTATATTCTTGACGGCGCCGACAAAGGAAAGACAATTACTCTCAACTATGGTGATGCTATCTCAATCAAACCAAGCCAGGAAGTCTCCCAAGGACAAACAGTTGTTCTTCTTAAATCCATCT
>DATIIS010000006.1:0-15777 GCA_035479415.1 Saccharimonadales bacterium (SeqCode) | reverse complement strand
TGACGACGACAGAGCCTGCGATGTTGAGTCTCAGGTCGTTACAATTTCCAGCAGTAGGGAGGATAAATGACTGTCCTGCGATATACCAGCCATCAAGATTGGGTGTTGTTGAAGTAGGAGTTGCTGCACCGACAGTAGAGCTTACTGTGATATTGCCATTGACAGAGAAAATGAGGGTAGAGCCGACAGGGACAGAGATAGGACCATTGATAGTAAGATTGCCATTGATAAGAAAGACATAATCTTGATTTACAGGTGCTGTAAATGCATTAAGAGTTACATTGCTATTTGCCGCAGTCGCTACATAAATACCATGAGGAAGCGATCCAGAAAGTGTACAGTTTGAAAGAGTACATACTGTTGATAGATTGGTTGTTGGGATGCTAGCGTTTTGTTCTTTGGCAAGAAGTGATGGATATGATGTTTCAAGTTGACTTGCTAATCCTGAATAAAGTTCGGGATAGGATGCTCCACCGACAACTTGATTGGTGGATGATGCCTGTCCCGGAGCAAAATTGGCATTGATATTTCCTGTGAAAGGAAGTCCAGGTCCAGTACATGAAGCTGATGAGATAAATGCTGATAGCCCAGCCGGCAGAATATCATTTATGCCATTGTCATCACGGTAGTCTCCACATGTTGATTGGAACCATGGATGGGTATTGGTAATCCCGAAGTTCAAATTAGTAATATTTCCGGCAGTACAGACAGCACCTGGTGCTCCATTGACTGAACATCCAGCTGTACCAACAGTTACTGAAAAAGAATTTGGAGCGCCTGTAAGAGGAGATGTCATAACATATCCAGCAGGAGGAGGTCCGTACGAAACAGTGACTGCTCCTGCCGGGATATTGGTAATGGTATACGTACCATTTATATTGGGAGTTATTGTCCCTGCACTTGAAGTGACAGGAGGGAGAGAAGCCGTATAGTTAGCATCAGAGCCATCCTTAAGTCCATTTCTGTTTTCGTCACTAAAAACATTTCCTGAGATAGTAAATGTGGGAACAAGAGTTGGGGTTGGTGTATTTGTTGGTGTGGGAGTTAAGGTTGCTGTTGGGATACAGACAGTAAATTTTCCTAAGTTACAGAACATAGCAACTCGTCCAGCAGGTGGGACTTGGGCATGAGCCGATTGTGTTAAAAAAAGAATTACAAAAAGAGATAGGACCGCGAAAACAAGTGATTTGAATAATTCTTTCATTTATTTTTATTTATAGTAATCCTAGTGGTCCTGTCTTAAATGTATAATGTTTCTGGCCGTGAAGGACCGCATTTGCGATACTGCTAAATCTTTTTTGTTGAACTGAGCCGATGCCAAATTGCTTTGAAATTCTCTCATAAAAAAGGTATTTGCCAAGAGGAGTATGTTCAAAAGTTACATACCCAAATAGAAGAATTGCAAGAGCAATGCTTATTGTTGGGATAATGGTTATATAGTGATCTGTAATAAAATTAAACATTTTAGTTACCATATATTTTCCATACAAAAAATTCTCTTTGATTCACCAAAGAGTTTCACAGTTTCAAAATATAGATTTGTTAATTAATTGTTCCTGAAACAGACCAACCAGTCACTGTTATTGTTCCATTTGCACCGGAACTTGCGCCTGCTGCTGTGCCATCTGCTGGGAAACCATTGTGAAATGCAATAGTACCACCGGTTAAGCTTGAATAAACAGCATTGTTTGCAGTCCAAGTCTCAGTATATGTGTTAGCAGCAGTTGCTGAGCCAGGTTTAGTTAGTAATAGGATACCTCCAGCGCCTACTGTTATAAATAACACGAGTGAAAGAATTACTGTACTAAATTGTAATAACTTGATATATAACGGCTTGGATCTTTTCCCTCCAGACATAGTACGTTCTTTGAGTAACAGGTCGAGCAGTTGTTCGTCATTTTTGCTTAAAGCCATTATCGATCACCACCTTTCTTTACTGCATGTGTAGTTGTACTTGGTGTGGGCTGATGAGTTGTCTGAACAATAAAATAAATACTTGCTGCAAGTAAAATAATAAGGACGATATTGGTAATAATAAGCGAAATGGCTTCTTTTTTGTGTGAATGAGGCTTGGCTACTTGATGATTTACATGTTCATGCTTGTGATGAGATGAAGTATTGTGGGACATAACTAAAAGTATTATTAGGATCGCATAGATAGAGACCCGTGTCAAGCATTATGCTAGGGATTTGTTTCGCGTGTTAATACTTTTTGTTGTCCCAAAAATTCGGGCGCATGAAGGAGAAAATCAAGCCGTTGGATGAACGTAATTGTTGGATCAGAAGGATCACTTCCACAGAGGTCACGACTGTTTTGGAGTGTGCCTCCTGTGCCTAGTGCATTGACGACGACAGAGCCTGCTATATTGAGTCTCAGGTCAGTACAATTTCCAGCAGTTGGGAGAACGAAAGATCCGCCTGCAATATACCATCCAGAGAGATTTGGGGTTGAAGAACTAAGTGTAGCTGTTCCCACAGTAGAAGCAACAGTGATATTTCCTTTGGTGGAAAAAAGCACAGTGGATCCGACAGGCACAGTGATTGGGCCATTGAGAGTGAGGTTGCCATTAATAAGAAAGACATAATTTTGATTAGCGGGTACAGTCCAGGCATTGAGTGTTAGAGAATTGTTGGCGATATAGATACCATGAGGGATATTGGAAGGAAGAGTACAATTACCGAGATTGCAGTTAACTGGATTGCCAGTGATATCAATAGGAGCGAGGTTAGCATTGCTAGCTTTTAATAAAAGTATTGGATAACTCGTTGATACTGGTGAATAACTTGAAGGGTATACTTCTGGATATGTTGCTCCTCCTACGATTTGATTGCTGGAGGATACCTGTCCGCTATCAAGATTTACATTGATATTGCCCGTGAACGCAACTCCAGCCGAAGTACATGGTGAGACTGTCTTGATAAGATATTGGCTAGAAGGTATAGTATCAACAATTCCATTATCGTCTCGTATATCTCCACAGTTTGATTGGAACCAGGGATGTAGATTAGTAATTCCAAAGTTCAAATTAGTGATATTCCCTGCAGTACAACTTGCTCCTAATGCTCCATTAACACTACAGCCAGAAGAGCCGACAGTTACCTGAAATGATGGAGGGGGATTACTTAGTGGATAGGTCATCAGATATCCTGATGGAGGACCGCTGTAAGAGATAGTATACGTTCCAGCACTAATGCCACTTACCGAATATGTGCCATTTGCATTTTTTGTAATTGTTCCACTATTTGGATTACTAGAAATTGAAGGAGCTGCAGCATAATCACTCTCACCGCCATCTATTAATCCATTTTTGTTAGCATCGGCAAAAACATTTCCCGAAATGGAGAATGTTGGTGGAGGAGTCGGAGTAGCTGTAAGGCTGAAATTTGGTCCCGTAGCTCCGCCTAAACATTTACCCACAGCATATGTTATTGTTTGTGTCGTTGCACCTCCAGCACTCCATCCAGAAGGAACAGTCATTGTCACTTGTGTAGGACAGATAGGCTGTAAGTTACCAGTGCCATAATTACAGAGAAGTGTCCCATTTGAAAAACATACAGGATAAAATTTAATTGCGTATGTTCCTGTAGAATCTGTAGTTGCTGTTTGAGAACTTACGACATACTGTCCATCTGTCTTCACACTGACATTTGGAATGCCTTGGCCAGTAGCAGTATTTGTCACTTTTCCTGACAATGTAAAAATTGGTGAGATACTGAAATTTACTGTTTGACTTGAGCCTGCATTGATTGTCAAGAAGGTTGACGTTGTGGGGAAATAGGAAGTAGTATTGTATCTAATTGATATATCAGATGTTCCTGATCCACTCAGAGAATATTTTCCATTTGAGTCTGTATTGGCACTTGTTGAGTTCCCTGTATTTTCGTTTGTTAGTGTTACCGTTACATTTGGATCTCCAAACGAAGTATATCCTCCAGCAATTGAGACTTGTCCTGAAATTGTACCTGCATAGGCACGGGTTGGATGAAGAACACCTGCGAGAAGATTTTTGGTGGTTTCTGTGTGGTGAGTAAAGGATAAGAGAAGGAATGTCCCTAATAAAATAATGAGTGAAAAAAGTATTCGCATAGTTATAGCATATTAAAAATACGAAAATATTTAAAGACAATCATTCCCTTATTGAGGCATGAAGCCGTTACATATGTTAAGGATTTGCTTCACTTGTTAGTATTTTTTGTTGTTCCAAGAATTGTGGAGCATTAAGAATCATATCAAGCCGTTGCAAGAAAGATACAGTTGGGTTGGCTGTATCTCCTCCACATAAGTCACGACTGTTTTGGAATGTTCCTCCTGTGCCTAGAGCGTTGACGACGATAGAGCCTGCTATATTGAGTCTCAGGTCAGTACAATTTCCAGCAGTGGGGAGAATAAATGATTGTCCTGCGACAAACCACCCTGCCAGTGATGAGGTTGTGACAGTAGCTGCGGATCCGACAGTCGGAGTAACAGTTATGTTTCCTTTGGCAGAGAAGAGAGCAGTTGAGCCGACAGGGACACTGATTGCGCCTTGAATAGTAAGATTGCCATTGATAAGAAAGACATAATCTTGATTTGCAGGGACATTGAATGCATTTAGTGTGACATTGGTAGATGCTACATAAATGCCATGAGCCAATGTCCCTGGGAGAGTACAACTGGTAAGATTACATACTGTGGATAAATCTGTTACTGTAAGACCTGCGTTTTGTTCTTTGGCAAGAAGCGATGGATATGACGTCTCAAGTTGGCTTGATGAGCCTGAATAGAGTTCTGGATAGGATGCTCCACCAACTATTTGATTGGTGGATGATGCTTGTCCACTGCCAAAATTTGCATTGGTATTCCCAGTAAATGCAAGGCCTGGACCAGCGCAGGAGCTTGAAGAGATAAGTGCAGATTGTCCTGCAGGTAAATTATCATTTATGCCATTATCATTTCTCATATCTCCACATGTAGATTGAGTCCACGGGTGAGTATTGGTAATTCCAAAGTTCAAAGCAGTGATATTCCCGGCCGTACATACTGCGCCAGGCGCACCATTGACTGTACATCCTGCTGTGCCTATTGTGACGGTAAAGGAGGGTGGCGGTCCGTTGAGTGGTGAGGTAACATAGTAAGTTGCCGGTAGTGATGTATATGCTACTGTTACTGACCCTGCAGGGATATTACTAATAGCGTAAGTGCCGTTGGCATTGGTTGTTACTGTACCTTGATTGGAGGTGATACTTGGTGTTGTCCCGTAGATACTCTCAGTTCCATCTTGTATGCCGTTCTTATTACTATCATTAAATACATTACCTGAAATCTGATAGACCTTAGTCAACTTAAAATTAACTCCCGTTTTGTTTGCATTGAGGGTAACGGCTTGAGATGTGGCTCCATTTGCTATGTACCCTGCAGGAACGGTCATGGTAACCGTATAATTTGCTGGGACGAGGCCTGCAATAGTATAATTACCACTTGTATCGGTTGTATCACTCTTCCCACCCGCACTCACAGTCACGTTCGGAGCATTCGTACCGGTTTCGTCAGAGACATTTCCTGAAATAGAAAAGGTATTTACTTGACATACTTGACTAACACAAGAGCTGCCAGCGTTACAATTATTAAGGGTACATGATTGTGATGTAGAAACTTGAGTACAGGTTGCAGGTTGGGAGAGAGTACAGGTTTGCGTACCATTACCGTTACTACATGTGTTGGCAGGAGCTGCACATGCTGAACAATTAATTGGAGTGGTTGTGCAATTTGGTCTAGCCAACTTAAAATTAACTCCCGTTTTGTCCGCATTGAGGGTAACAGCTTGAGATGTTGCTCCATTTGCTATGTAGCCTGCAGGAACGGTCATGGTAACCGTATAACTTGCTGGGACGAGGCCTGCAATAGTATAATTACCACTTGTATCAGTTGTTGCGGTCTTCCCACCGGCAGTCACTGTTACATTTGCCACATTTGCGTTGTTACTATCCGAGACATTTCCCGAGATAGAAAAGGTATTTACTTGACATACTTGACTAACACAAGAGCTGCCAGCGTTACAATTATTAAGGGTACAAGATTGTGAAACAACAACAGAATTACAGGTTGCAGGTTGGGAGAGAGTACATGTTTGCGTACCATTACCGTTACTACATGTATTAGCTGGAGCTGCACATGCTGAACAATTAATTGGAGTGGTTGTGCAATTTGGTCTAGCCAACTTAAAATTAACTCCCGTTTTGTTTGCATTGAGGGTAACGGCTTGAGATGTGGCGCCGTTTGCTATGTAGCCTGCAGGAACGGTCATGGTAACCGTATAACTTGCTGGGACGAGGCCTGCAATAGTATAATTACCACTTGTATCTGTTGTTGCGGTCTTCCCACCCGCGCTCACAGTCACGTTCGGAACATTCGCATTGTTTGCGTCAGAGACATTGCCTGAAATAGAAAAGGTATTTACTTGACATACTTGACTAACACAGGAGCTGCCAGCGTTACAATTATTAAGGGTACATGATTGTGATGTAGAAACTTGAGTACAGGTTGCAGGTTGGGAGAAAGTACATGTTTGTGTTCCGTTCCCATTGCTGCAGGTGTTGGCAGGAGCAGTACATGCTGAACAATTAATTGGAGTAGTTGTACAGTTTGGCGCAACACTGGTAACGCCAAAATTGATTGGATCAGGAGTAGAGCTCGTTGGATAATGTTTCCATACGCCGTTCACCATCATTTGACCACAGCCAGTCCCATTTTGCTGGAATTCGCCTCGTGTGCTTGTTGCATTTGCTGTAGTCGATGTTGTCGCCCAATACCCATTTGGAACAGTGAGCGTAAGTGTATATGGCGCAGAACCAGGTTGACCATTTTGTGCAAAAGGACAAGGGTCACCAAAGGCATACCCGCTGGCGTTTGTTGTGGCAGTCGTTATAGTGCCGTTATAATCCATTGTTATCGTTGCACCGGTAACATTCTGTCCATTTTGATTAAGGACTTGACCGGTAACAGCAAAAGCGGACTGAGGAACAACTATAAAAAAGATGAAAAAGGCTGATAGTATAGTGATAAAGAAACTAAGGTACGATAGTACGGATTTTCTTCTCATGTTTTTATTGGACCAACTGGAACTGATTGAGAATAAAGGAGCCTGTTTTTTGCTTACAGGGAAATGAAATAACAGCTTTCATTCCTGTTTTTAGTTTGGTGAAGTTGTTTGTTTTGGAGAGGTGAATATCATAGAGCACATCTTTTACTGAGTCGTTTTGAAATACAAACGGTTTGCCATTTGTTTGTGACGTGACTGTAATGGAATGCGTGTCATTATTTAGATTAGTTATATTCCCTTTAACGACTCCTAAATTCCGATTTGCAGGTGTTGTAAGAATACTTGAAAGAAGAGGATAGTTGGGATGTTGTTCGGTACAGATATTAATTGGAGTGTTGTCAGCTTTGCATCCTGATGAAGAGGGGAATTTAGTACAATCTACAGTTGGTTGAGGAAGCGTTGTGTTTACTATTCCCTTATTTGGGATTGACGGTAATTTCGCTGTATGGTGGGTTACTAGCATGACAATCATTGCTAGTAGAGCAACACAGGTAAGCATGCCAGCGACAACAAATATAACGGTTTTCATAAATGAATAACTAATGTATTAACCATTAGTAATATATTTAAAGTATACAGTATTAAGACATAATTTGTATAATAATGAATGTCTCATTGTGGTTTTGTACATATTTAGAGCAGGTGAATATGCTAAGGGTTTGCTTCACGTGTTAGTATTTTTTGTTCTCCCAAAAATTCAGGTGCATTAAGAATCATATCAAGACGCTGCAAGAAAGATATCGTTGGATAAGTAGTGTCATTTCCACAGAGGTCGCGACTGTTTTGGAGTGTGCCTCCTGTGCCTAGTGCATTGACGACGACAGAGCCTGCGATGTTGAGTCTTAAGTCAGTACAATTTCCAGCAGTAGGGAGGATAAATGACTGTCCTGCGATATACCAGCCATCAAGATTGGATGTTGTTGAAGTAGGAGTTGCCGCACCGACAGTAGAAGCAACAGTGATATTTCCCTTGGAGGAGAAAAGCATGGTGGATCCAATAGGTACACTGATAGGACCATTGATGGTAAGATTGCCATTGATAAGAAAGACATAATTTTGATTTGCAGGGAATTTAAATGCATTAAGGGAGACATTCCCATTCGCAATATATATCCCATGATTAAGAGTAGGTGGGAGCGTACAATTAGTAATATTACATACAGTAGATAAATTAGTCTGTTTGATATTAGCATCGCGAGCTTTTGAAAGAAGTACATTGTATGAAGTGGGAAGTTGTGTGCCTACAGGATACATCTCTGGATATTTTGTCCCACCAACAATTTGATTAGTAACTGAGGCTTGCCCCAATCCAAGATCAGCATTAATTGCTCCTGTATAAAGAAGACCTGGTGATTTACAAGCAGAGCTTATGGAAAGTGCTACTTGTCCGGCAGGCAAACTGTCTACAATACCGTTATCATCTCTAATATTGCCGCAGTTTGACTGATACCATGGGTGAGTGTTGGTAATGCCAAAATTAAGATTTGTAATATTGCCATTTGTACATATAGCTCCTGCAATCCCTGAGGTATTGCAAGAAGGGCCAACGGTTATGTTATACGAAGGCGGAGGACCATTGAGTGGTGTTGTCATATAATATCCAGAAGGAAGAGAAGTATAATTCACATTAAGCGTACCTGCAGGAACATTACTTATTGTATATGAACCATTTACATTATCAGTTGTTGTCCCCTTATTTGCTGAGACGATTGGTTTTGTGACATAATTACTCTCATTTGAGTCAAGAATATCGTTCTTATTGCTATCAAGAAACACATTTCCTGAAATTGTATAGACTGCGGGTGTAGGCGTTGGCGTTGGTTTGGGAGTAGGCGTCTGGGTAGGAGTAGGTGTGGGTGGAGGAGCTTGTTGTATCAGTTTATTATTTGCATTGAGAATTAAATAGAGCGTCCCTTGATTTACTTCAAAGTAATCCAATTCAAAGGGATACATTCCTGCGGCTGGGAAATTTACTTGCGTATTGTTTGGTGCGCCATTTTTATCATCATTATATCCTGCAACTACCTGATAGCCTTTAAATGGAGTTTTAGCGGGAGTGTTTGTCATATTGCCACCTGCGTTAGTTGGCTGTTGTCCATTAGCTGAGCCTATTCCCAAAAACCATCCATCGTCATGATTGACGCTAATTGGAATTTTGCCGGGAGCATCAACATAAAAAGTGCCTGTAAAAACTACATCAAATGCTACAAGGCTTCCCAAACCTGCTTGGTATCCATTTGCTTGTAGCGTAACAATATTGCAACTACCATTTGATAACGGAATTCTATCTATCATAGGACGATCACCTGAGTCTGTATTCGCTAAATTGGAACACGGCACTTCAGGTGAAAAACCATTAAATGCGATGTTAGGAAATGATTGAGTAAAAAGAACAGAGTTTTGAGGAGTAGCTGTAAAGGTGGTAGAAGTGTAGTTTGCAGAGTATACGCTAGCGTTGACTTGGCCATTAAAATAAATATTTGAATTGGCAGCATAAGCTTTTTGCTGAATTCTACTATTTAGCATATGATTTGCTAGGTAACTGCATGCTAACAAGAAAAAAAGTAAGCTGAAAATTATTGGTTTCTTATAAAGATAATATCTTTTGCGTTTCATATGCTTTCTCTTGGGGGAATGGCTGCATAAAAAGTTTAACATAATTATTCTAAAGTTTTAAAAGCATAAGAAGTATAGTTATGTTCGCATTTTAGCCTAAAAATGCTATAATGAGCTACTATGAAAGCTTCTGATATTATCAATAAATACATTACTTTTTTTGAGAGTCATGGTCACAAGCGCATTGCGAATTCTCCGCTCGTTCCACAAAATGATCCAACAACTCTGTTTACGTCATCTGGAATGCAGCCGCTTGTTCCCTATTTACTGGGTGAGAAGCATCCGTTGGGGACTCGTTTGGTTAATGCACAAAATTCATTTAGAGCAAATGATATTGAAGAAATTGGAGATAACCGTCACACAACATTTTTCCGCATGCTTGGGAATTGGAGCTTGGGAGATTATTTCAAGAATGAACAAATCCCTTGGATTTATACTTTTTTGACGGAAGAGCTTGGCATTGATGTTAATAAGCTTTACTTCACTGTTTTTGAAGGCGATGACAACGTTGAGAAAGATATGGAAGCAGTTACGATTTGGACTAAGCTTTTGAAAAAAGCAGGACAAGACCCCGATAAAAAGATTTTCTATTATGGTACAGGCAAGAACTGGTGGTCTCGTTCCGGGCCTCCTGAAAAAATGCCGGCAGGTGAACCAGGTGGACCAAGTAGTGAAATCTTCTATGATTTTGGTGTAGCCTTAAAAAGGCATGAAACAAGCCAATGGAAAGATGAAGAATGTCATCCAAATTGTGATTGTGGACGATATATCGAAATCGGAAATAGTGTCTTTATGGCATATAAGAAACAAGAAGATGGAACGCTCAAGCCATTGCCAAAGCCAAACGTCGACTTCGGCGGAGGATTAGAACGTCTTTTAATCGCTATAGAGAATCAACCGGATGTATTCCAATCAAGTCTTTTAAAGCCTATTATTGCAGCGATTGAGAACGAAACAAAGAAAAAATATAGAGGAAATGAACTCAGTATGAGAATCATTACGGATCACTTCGTATCTGGAAGCTTTATTGCTTCAGCGGGAGTTCGTCCTTCAAACAAAGATCAAGGATATATCCTTAGAAGACTAATCAGACGTGGGTATGATCACTTTTCCAAACTTGGAGGCAAGGACATTTCTCCAATTATTGAGGCTGTTATTGAACAATATAAAGGTACAGATCCAGAATTAGTCGACAACTTTGAAGAAATTAAGAATACTATCCTTGAAGAAATCACCAAATATAGTTCTGCTCTTCATAAAGCAAAGCAATATATCATGAAGAAATACAAACAAACTGGTGATGAACTCATGGGTGTGACTGAGATCGCGCCAGATGATGTCTTTTATCTTTATTCATCACATGGTCTTTCTCCAACACAAATTGAGAGCCTTGGATATGTCTTCGATCGGCAAAAATTTGCAGAGAAAATGGAAGAACATCAGAAATTATCCAAAAAAGGTGGCGAACAAAAATTCCGTGGTGGCCTCGCAGATCATCAGGAACGAACTGTCATGGGACATACTGCAACGCATCTTTTGCATCAGGCGCTTCGAGATATGTTTGGCAAACAGCTTCATCAATCAGGGTCAAATATCACAACAGAACGGTTGCGTTTTGATTTTAATTTCGACCGCAAATTGACTGATGAGGAAGTTTCAAAGTTGGAAAAAATCGTCAATGGCAAAATTAAAGAGGATCTACCGGTTCATTTTGAGATGATCCCGACAAAGGAAGCGAAAGTTATGGGTGCAATAGGATTGTTTGAGGATACATATGCTGACACCTCCAAGATTTACTTTATTGGAGGCGATTCCAAACATCCGAAGGACGCCTATTCTATTGAATTTTGTGGAGGACCGCATGTTGAATTTACAGAAAAGGTAAAATCGTTTAAGATAATAAAGCAGGAGAATCTTGGCAATAAGATGCGAAGAATCTATGCTGTTGTAGGATAATTAAATTTTTTAATTTTCAATTTACAATTTTCATTGAATTTTCAATGATATAATTTTCAGACATTGAGATATTGAAACATTGTGGCTTGATTGAAAATTGGAAATTTGTAATTGAAAATTGTTATGAAGCTGCCTATCCCTTTTCTTAAATCCAAAAAGGAAGAGTCGGAGTATTATCTCTCGCTTATTCTTACTGATGAAAAAGTTGGTGCTGTCATCCTCAAAGCTGAAGAAGGAAATGTAAAACGAATTAATTCCCACGAAGCTCCACTTCCAGAATCTCTCGATGATGTCTCGCTTGACGACCTCATCACAACGATTGATAAAGCCATAAGTCGTGCTGAGGAGATCTTGCCATCTGATATCCAGACTCATCAAACAATTTTTGGAGTAAAAGACAATTGGGTTGATCCAGAGACTAAAAAAATAAAGAAAGAATTTCTCGAGAAGTTAAAAAAAGTTTGTAGTGCTTTGGATTTGACGCCAATTGGGTTTATGGTCACAGTTGAGGCGATAACCCATCTTATGCAAGAAGAGGAAGGTGCACCTGTATCAGCTGTCTTCGCAGAGATAGGCAAAAGCTACGTCACACTTAATCTCCTAAGGGGTGGCAAGATGATCGAGACTATCAGTAGTCCTCATCTTGAATCAATCCCAGCAACAGTTGATAAATTACTCGGTCATTTCACTGTTCCAGTTCTTCCTGCTCGAATCGTTATTTTTCAGAGCAAGCCAAATGAGAGGACCAATCATGCATTTTTGTCACATCAATGGAGCAAGCATCTACCTTTCCTTCATGTCCCTCAAGTGACTGTTCTTCCTGAGATGTTTGACATGAGATCAGTTATGTATGGTGCTGCTACACAAATGGGTTTTAAAGTCATAGAAAATAAATCAGAAGCGCTTCACAAACTTTCAAATGCTGAGATTAAAGAGGAAATGAAGGAGGCACAAGATGAGGAATTGGTTGCTGCCGAGCCGTTAGATAGGGATTTGACCCCTGAGCAGACTCAAGAGATGGAAGATGAAGCCGCAGATGCAGATGCTGCCAATGATTTTGGTTTTGTTGTGGATCAGGATATCGCAGATCGCAAACCGCAAATTCACCAGGAAGAACCTGATGAGGAGATGCGTTTTGATGGCTCCCTTGCGCCTGTTGATGAGGAGTCGGAGAGTATTGCTTCGCGGCGTAAGAAGAGTGCACAAGGTGCAGGAAGCATGATCGCTGGGTTCTCTGACAAGCTCCCCAAAAATGTTAAACTACCTTCAATGAGTAATTTAACAAGTATGTTTAAAGGCAATAAGCCCTGGCTTAAGATAGCAATTCCGGTTGTTATTCTTATTGTTCTTATCGTTGGGTTGTCGGCATTTTATTACAATGTCATGAAAGCTAATGTAGTCCTGACAATGAAACCTGATGCTAAGAGTCAGGATGAGTCTGTGACATTCTCAACTGCAGAGTCAAGTGATTTTAGCAACAATCTTATTGCAGCAAAGAAGGTCTCAACTTCAATTGCCGGTCAAGTTTCAACCCAAGCAACAGGAAGTAAAGATGTGGGGGACAAAGCAAAAGGATCTGTAACTATTTACAATAATAATAGTGATCCAGTGACGCTCAATAGTGGTACGACATTGACTGCTGGCAATGGACAAGTTTTCCTCTTGGATAATTCAGTGACAATTGCATCCCAATCAGGTGATATCTTCTCAGGCACCAAACCAGGCACAACTGATGCAACAGTTACAGCAAAAGATCTTGGAACTGATGGAAATGAGCCTTCAGGGACAACATTCAAAATAGGCAATGACAACACAGTTGCCGCCAAAAATGACAATGCATTTTCAGGTGGGACCAAAAAGACAGTGACAGTTGTTTCAGCAAATGATCTTGCGAAGCTTCGCGCTAACTTACCTAAAAGCGTTCAAAGTAGCGCGCAACAAAAATTACAGCAACAGGCAGACTCAGGGAATACTGTCCTTCCACTTGTCGGAAATCCAATTCTTGAGAATCAAGTCTTTAGTAAAAATGTCGGTGATCAAGCCTCTCAAGTGACACTCAATGCATCAGTTGTTTATTCGGGCATGGAATATTCCAATCAGGATCTTGATGACTATGCAAAGTCAATTATGAAGCAGAAATTCCCACAAGATCCAAATATTGCTGATAATTCTGTGAAAGAAACGATCAATGATGTCTCTCAACGAACAAAAGAGGCAGCGACAGCAACTGTCTCAATCCAGGCAGGATTATTGCCAAATATTAATAAAGATGATGTCATCAGTACAATCCAAAAGAAATCAGTAGGCGATGCCAAAGCAACACTTGGCAATTTGCCACAAGTAGAAAGTGCAGATATTCATTTCACACCCCCTATTCCATTGTTGCCATTGTTGTTTCCCTCACTGCCGCATACCATAACGGTTACTATTAATTCGCAATAATACTTTCATGAAAAAACTTGTTTATAAAAAGGGAAGGACGATCACCTCAAGAATGGTGGCCCGATTTACAGGCTTTGTGATTCTTCTTATTGGGTTCATTCTTGCTGCATATACATTTTATCCGCTTGTCTCATATGAAATTTATATCCAGCCGGCTTTTGCAAGTCAGGCATTTGCCTCCCCCATCCCACAGACAACAATTATCACTCAAGATTCAATTACCAGTCTTCTTGCAAATACAGCAAGTCAGATTACACATCTGGCAGACCCCAATGATACAAGTTGGCTTCCTCAGACAAATTCAGATCAATATAAAGAAGTTGGCGTGACAGAGCAGCTTTCCAATTATTACATCACAATTCCTAAGTTGGGGATTCAAGATGCCTATGTCTCAACCACTGATAACAATGTAAATCTCCATCTCATTCATTTCCCTGGGACGACACTGCCGCCAAATACTGGCAATGCAGCTATTTTTGGTCATTCAACATTGCCACAGTGGTTTGATCAACACAATCCTCATGCTATTTTTGCAACGGCACTGGATTTGAGTGTTGGAGATACTATTATCGCAACGGTTGGAAGCAAACAGTACACATACAAAATTATTAAAATGAATATTATCTCGGCAGATGATACGTCATACCTTGAGCAAGATACTGATGGAAGTTACCTCAGTATTATTACTTGTACACCGCCTGGAACAACTTGGAAACGCCTGTGGATTAAATCCAAGCTTGAAACATCATAGCGAATGTGGTTATACCACTCATCCTAGCTTTTGCAAAATGTTTGAAGCAAAATCTAGTAATCGGGTATAATACACTATTTGCAAACCTGAGTTAAAGGAGTATACAATAATAGTATGCAAGATAATCAAGTACAATCACCATATATCGTCTTCTTAAAGAAGATTTGGCCATATGTCTATCGGGTCATCAATACGACACTGTATTTCATAATTAACTTGATCAAAAATTTTGTAAGGGATGCAATTCAAAGTATTAGAGGAGTTTGATGACAGAAGAGACACTCGCACTGCAAGCAATTCGAAAAAAACTCGTAGGTAAAAAGCTTTCATATCATGAAATTTTTGCCATCATGGATTCAATTGGCCATGAAAGACTATCTCCTATCCTTACAACCTATTTTGCTGCCTCGGGATACTCAAAAGGCTTTAGTAATGATGAGATGTTTTATCTTACCAAAGCGATGATTGAGACGGGTGAGAAGCTTTCCTTTAAAGGTATTGTTGCTGACAAACATTCAATAGGAGGAGTTCCTGGAACGCGTACAACACTTCTTGTCATTCCAATCGTTGCTGCTGCAGGATTTCTCATCCCCAAAAGCTCATCTCGTGCTATCACAACTCCAGGTGGGACAGGCGATGATATGGAAGTTCTCGCACCAGTTACGTTTAACAAAAAACAAATTTATTCAATTGTGAGAAAGACCAACGCTTGTATTGTTTGGGGTGGAAGCGTTGATATTGCTCCTGCTGATGATGTACTGATAAAAGTTGAAGAGCCGTTGCTGTTTGAAAGTTTTGATAAGATTCTCGTCTCAATCATGGCCAAAAAGATCGCATTTGGTTCCAATCATATCGTTATTGATCTTCCTTATGGCCCACACGTCAAAGTGAATAGCAGAGCAGATGGAGAAATTCTCAAAAAGAAATTTGAGA
>DATIIS010000005.1:0-28018 GCA_035479415.1 Saccharimonadales bacterium (SeqCode) | reverse complement strand
ATCCGATGCAGAAGTCTCTGCAAAAACATTTTGAAAAAATCCAAAAGAAAAAAAGAGACTAAAGACACATGATACTACTAGCAGCGATTTGTATTTCATCTTGATTGGGCAACCTTATTGTAAAACCAAAGACATAAAATGACAATGGGTAAAATCAAAAAATAGTACATCAACCCTTGCATAATTTCGCCAAATCAGTTTTAATAGAAAAACGTTCAAAAATTATGCTGCCTGTTATTTCATCTACAATTGGTCTTTGCGGTTCTCTTACTTCCGCCTGTTTATTTTTACCACAAGTATGGGTATCTCACCGAACAAAACAGACACAACAGATTGCATGGACATCTGTTTTTGTTGGATTGCTTAATGCAATTTTTTGGACAAGCTATGGATTTTTGAAACATGATCCATTTATTTATGTGACAAATATTCTTTGTTTCTGCGGCGCATTTCTTCTCTTTCTTCTTAAAAAAAGACACGGATAACTTTGGTAATTCTCTCTTGCACTTGTGTCTTTTGAGGCAATATATTATACTTCATCAGTATGTTTTCAAAGCGGATAAAAAATCTTGCACCATCGCCTACAATGGCAGTTGACGTAAAAGCTAAAGCTTTTAAACGTCAAGGTATTCCTGTTATTAATTTAAGCGTCGGAGAGCCGGATTTCCAAACTCCTGACAATATAAAAAAGGCAGCAATTAAGGCAATTACTGATGGACATACATTTTATACAGCACCTGAAGGAATTGTTGAACTGCGAGAGGCTATTTCGAAAAAGATAGAAAAAGATAATCATGTCTCATATGATCCATCGCAAATTATTGTTGGTGTAGGAAGCAAAAACTTACTTTATTGTATATTTCAAGTTCTTTGTGACAAGGGAGATGAAGTTATTATTCCTATCCCTGCATGGAATACCTTTGGCGAACAAGTTAAATTGTCTGATGCTACTCCTGTTTTTGTTAAAATGAAACCTCCATTTAAATTAACAGCAGCAGATATTAAAAAAGCTATCACACCAAAGACAAAAATTATTCTTCTTAATACTCCCTCAAATCCAACTGGGGCGATGATTGATAAAGAAGAGCTACAAAAAATTGCGGATCTAGCAGTAGCTAAAAAAATATTTGTTGTCACTGATGAAATTTATGAAAAATTGACATATACCAACACACATGTATCTATTGCATCTCTTAATAACAAAATTAAAGAACTTACAATAATGTCAAACGGCATGTCAAAAACATACGCGATGACAGGTTGGAGAGTTGGATATGCGGCAGGTCCAACTGAAATTATTTCAAAAATGAAAGCACTACAAAGCCAACTTCTTGCTCATACATCATCTATTTCTCAATATGCCTCTGTAGAAGCATTTACTGGCGATCAAAAATCAATTGAAAAGATGATAAAAGCATTTACAAGAAGACGTGAGTTTTGTATCAAAGAATTCTCTAAAATAAAAGAAATATCTTTCCTTGCGCCAGAAGGTGCTTTCTATTTATTTGTCTCAATTGAAAAATTACTTGGGAAGAAATATCCAACATCAGCGGCATGGGCCGGCGCATTCCTTGAAAAAGAAAAAGTTGCAGTTGTTCCTGGAGAAGCTTTTTTATATCCAGGATATATTCGAATTAGTTATGCTGCGTCAGATGAAGATCTTAAAAATGCTGTGGTAAAATTAAAAAAATTTATTGAGGAGTCAAAATAATATGAAACGTAAAATTCCAGCTACAATGGCATCACAACATCCAGATCACGCAAATACTCCGTACTGGCATAGTGATGCTTTTATTCCTGTTCAACATGAATCAGAGGAGACATATCTTGCATTTTCAGATCTCGGAATTGATGAATACAAATGGGATTGGGAAGGGAAATTGGTTGATGAGTCAGTCATGGAAAGACTTCTGAGCAACTACTATGAATATTTTAAAAAGAATCCACTGGGCAAAGAGAAATTTCTCACATTTCGTTTGCCTAATCCCAAAGCCGAAACAGAATTCAGACTTGCTCGTGCATTTATCAATTTGTTAAGTGCTGCAGCTCTTGCAAAGAAAGTAGGACTTCATTCACCACCACTTTTTGAAGTTATTTTGCCGATGACCGAGACAGCTGAAGAAATGCTTGCTATTCAGACAGCTTTTAAAGAGATAAGTGATCTCAAAAATGAACTTCTCAGATTTGATGCGACAACAATCGAAAATCTTGAAATCATTCCACTTTTTGAGCAAGTCGATACTATTATTAACTCTGATGAAATTATCAAAAAGTATATCTCAATGTACAAAAAAGAATTTAAAAAAGTTCCTGAATATTTGAGACCTTATACAGCACGATCTGATCCAGCACTTAACTCCGGAATGGTCCCAACAGTTCTTGCAATCAAAATTGCATTGTCGAGATATCAAAAATTTGAAAAAACAACAGGAATTAAGATGTATCCAATTATCGGAACTGCTATGCTTCCTTTCCGTGGGGGACTAAGACCTGACGATATTGAAAGTTTTGTCAATGAATATCGCGGCATGCAAACAGTCCTCATTCAAAGTGGTTTTAGATATGATTTTCCAACAGACGTCGTTAAAAAAGGAATTCAACAATTGAACACACTCCTTCCGAAGTATTCTGCGCGATCGATCGCACCTTCAGATGAAAAGACATTGATATCAACAATCCCAGCATTTGAAAATTCCTATCGCCAAGTTATTGAAGAGATAGCTGTTCTTATCAATAAAATTGCTGGACAACTGCCCAAACGTCGAGAACGCGTACAGCACATCGGTCTCTTTGGATACTCTCGAGGAATGGGCAAAGTTACATTGCCACGAGCAATTGGATTTACTGCTGCACTTTATTCTCTTGGTATACCCCCAGAACTTATCGGGACAGGTCGGGGACTCAAACAACTTAACAAAGATCAGATAGCAATTCTTAAAAAGACATATATCAATTTTGAAAAAGATATTATCAATGCAGGACATTATCTCAATAAAGAAAATCTTAAAAAATTAAGTAAAAAATATCCAATATTCAAACTTGTTGAAGAAGATGTTCAAATTCTTGAGGAATTTTTTGGAATAACGCTCGAGCCAAAATCACTTGAAGAAAAAGAACACGAGCTCCTGACGAGCAGAATTGTTGATGGACTTGAGAAAGATAATAAACTGACAGATACTATTCTTCGTGCAGCACTCCTTCGAAAGAGTATGGGGTAACTTTACTCAACTTATTTTTTAATTAATGCGGATTTCTCTACAAAGGTAACTTCATCTCCAAGTTCCTCTTCAATTCTCAAAAGTTCATTATACTTTGCAACTCGTTCTGTTCGTGAGAGAGACCCTGTTTTGATTTGTCCTGCATCAATTCCGACTGCCAAATGAGCAATTGTTGTGTCTTCTGTCTCACCAGATCTGTGAGAAATAACTGTATTCCAATTTGCTTTTTTAGCTGTGAGGATGGTCTGGATTGTCTCTGTAAGACTGCCAATTTGATTGAGTTTAATAAGAATTGCATTTCCTGCTTTGTCTTCAATTGCTTTCTCAAGAAGTTTTTGGTTGGTGACAAGATTGTCATCTCCGACAAGTTGGATTTTGTCGCCCAGTGCCTTGGTAATATATCTCCATCCATCTTGGTCATTTTCTCCGAGCCCATCTTCAATTGAAACAATTGGGTATTCTTCAACCAATTTTGCAAGCCAATCAACCATTTGGCTATTAGTAAATGTCTCGTTTTCAGCCTTGAGGACATATTTGTCATCATGAAAGAGTTCTGATGCGGCGACATCAAGTCCAAGTGCGATATCCTCGCCTGGATCATATCCAGCATTCATGATGGCTTGGATGATCATATCAAGTGCTTCTGCATTACCTTTTTTGACTTGCGGCGCATATCCGCCTTCATCGCCAACTGTTGTTGGATATCCTCGCTCTTTAAGAACTTTTGCCAAATGATGGAAGACTTCAACACCCATACGAAGTGCTTCAGAGAACGAAGTCGCACCAATTGGAAGAATCATAAATTCTTGGATATCAGTTGCGAAATTTGCGTGACGTCCACCATTGATAATGTTCATCATTGGAAGAGGAAGTGACATATCAAGTTTTTTTAAGTCAAATGATGCGATTTCTCTATTGGCGACATCATTAAGATAAGCAAATAAAGAAACTTTTTTGTTCTGTGCTGAGGCTTTAGCAATTGCGAGTGAAACAGAAAGAATCGCATTTGCTCCTAATTTACCTTTGTTGGAAGTTCCATCAAGTGCGATCATGAGTTCATCGATTTCTTTTTGGCTTTCTGAATCCATCTCAATTATTTTGGGAGCGATGACATCATTTACATTGGCGACTGCTTTGAGGACTCCTTTGCCAAGGTATTTTGATTGGTCACCATCTCGAAGTTCAACAGCTTCACGTGATCCAGTTGATGCGCCAGATGGAACTGCTGCGCGACCAAGGGTCCCATCAACGAGTGTAACATCACATTCAACAGTTGGATTACCACGAGAATCTAAAATTTGTCTGGCGTGAACTGACTGTATTTTCATAAGAGAAGTTTATTTTACACCAAAGAAAAGATGACTACAAGGATAAGAATGAGAAGGATGATATTGGTAAGTCCTCCGACAAGAATAAATCCAAATGTCGAGAACAACCACAATACAAGAAGAATGATAGCAATAGTTCTAAAAATTCCTGGAAGGAGACTGATAAGAAAGAGGATAACAATAAGATAAAGAAGACTCTGAAAGGTAAATGTGCCAAATATCGGCAAGGCAAAAAAACTAAGATGGATAAAACCAAGCAACCACAGCAAAATAAAAGCGATAAGCACAGCTTTAAGCATCTTAACTCTATTGTTACAAGTATTTTACATAAATGCAATCTGTAGTATTATAATATGTATCTCTACTTCAAAAATAGCAGATGACTTTCAAATTTGATAAAAAGTTGCTATAATAAGTAGTCCATTTGGCCAAAACCGATGGAAATGGTGGCTGTAGCTCAGTGGTAGAGCGCTAGCTTGTGGAGCTGGATGCCGCGGGTTCGATCCCCGTCAGTCACCCCAAGTTTTTTAACGTCGGGTAAATACATCAAGCTATTCTACTCCAAGACCGAATTTGAACCTCTGATATATTAGTATAATGACAATCAGAACGATTTCCCTTAATGACTACGAAAGTCTTTCTCTATTCTGGCATGAAAATTATTTCATGAGCAGAATGGATAGTAAAGAACATTTTGCTTTATTTCTAAAAAAGAACCCCGAGCTAAGCGTATTGGCAGAAGAAGGCGGAAAGATTGTTGGGAACCACACAGATTCTTGTTAATTATCTAAATTAGTTTATACTATTTTGTAATGACTAAAAATATAAGGAATATAACATTAATGCGCAAATCATTAGATGATACCTTTGAAAAGATATCATTGCAGAGGGGATCTGTTATTGCAGTGGATACTAATAATGTAGTATGGTCAGCGGAACGCGGTGGCGTGGAAATCTCAACTGCGCTTCCTATAGCATCAAACCTTAAGCAATTCACCGGTACTGCAATAATGCAGCTTAGAGATGAGAGGCATTTAAGTTTAGATGACAGTATTACTTCATATATTCCAGAGGCAGATAACATTATAGAATTTGCAGGTTTAAAGAAAGAACTTACCCTTCTCCGACTTCTTGAACATCGTTCAGGACTCCAAACGGAAGTACCATCCCGTGATTATGAAAGCGAGCAATATCCTGATCTTAATGAGGTTACAGCATCGTTAAAGGATGCTGAAATTGTAGCTAAACCTGGTGCACTTCTAAAGTATTCTAATCTTGGATATCGGTTACTTGAGCTTATCGTCACCAAAGTTTCCGGACGCTCTCATAGTGACTATGTGATGAAACGAATCGTTGAACCACTTGGTATGTCCAATGCTGGTTTTGAGGGTCTTCTCTTTAAGGCAAGTGCGGGCGATCTTGCTCGCTGGGTGATGTTCAATATTGGAGGAATCGAACCTAAAGGAGTTCTTTCACCGTCCACCCTCTCTGAAATTCATACGGTTGGCCCAATTAATGACCTCATTTGGCGTAACGCACAATGTCTTTGTTGGCCAATTCGAAGAGATGATGACGGTTTCACTACTTGGCATACAGGTCGTACAGAAGGATTTTCTAGCGTTGTAGCATTTGATCGGGTAAAAAAGATTGGCGTCGCCATTGTTGCACCGCTCGAAGTAGATCTCCTTAAATCAGCAAGTTCACTCCTTTCAATTCTGCGGCTTCATACGCCTACTCCTAAAAAACAATCATTGCCATCTATAGATACAGCTTCTAATGATCTCAATTCTTTGGTAGGAAAGTATACAACTTCATCAGATTTAATTGTTAATATCACACAAAGAAATGGGCAATTGTACTTTACACCGGATGGGCAGGATCCAACATTTGATGATGCCTTGTCTACTCAAAGTGGCATTATCAGACTTGGAGGACATGGAAGACTGACTGGGGAGAGATTACGTCCTACCAAAAACGGTTTTGAATTGATCGGACTTCGTTTCCGACGTATTTCATAAATTGAATTGTTGTTATTGCAACAATGTATCTTATTTCCAATCAATTACTATATTGCAGAGGTTGGATATTATGTAGTTTTTTTATTTCTTCCCATCGTTGTCTTAATTCTCCAATATAACTCAAATCCTGAAATGCCTTAATAATATCCGTGAAGTCTAGGGTTATCTTAATCTCAGGAGTGCGACCCATAGTTCGGCAGATTCACTGCAAGGTGAAGCTGATGAACTATAGATGACGGGGTGAGAAGCGACACTTCGCGACCCCACGAAGTGGATAGTCCCTTTGGGAGAGAAGTTAGTCCCCTTGTGGGAATCCCCGTCAGTCACCCCCCAAATTTTTTATTCATTGTATTGTTTTAATTTTTTTGATTCAATATATCTGTGGAAGAAATATCAAATCCAAATAACAACGTTTCACTTTCTGATGAACAACCTAACGTTATTTCTCCTCCACCAAGAAAAAAAAACAGATTGATAATACTAGTTATTAGTATCTTGTTTATTGGTTTTATTGGCGGCTTATTTTACTATTTAAATATACATAAAAGTAATCCAACCAAAAACTCTTTAAGTCAAAAAACAAATGTATCTCCTGTTTTGCCAACTCCTACCATGGCAACATTTCCCATAATCTCTAGCCAAGTACCAACAGCGACGGTTTCTATAACACCGCAAACAAGCCAAGTTGCTTGTAAGCCATACAAAAATCAATATTTTCAGATTTGCTATCCAAATTCATGGGAATTCAGAGAAGAAACAAATAAAGGACCAAATGAAATAGCTTTATTTGGTATAGGTGATGGAAAACCATTCGGAGAAGGTTACGCTATCCATGTGTTACAAAATCCAACCGGTGAAAATGCTATGCTTTTTGCGAAAAATGATATGGCTACTAATTGGAAACCTGTAAGCGTGCCGACATATTCGACGTATCCACTCAATAATCTAGATGCGGTCGAAGTCAATAATATTGATGCCGGAAAAGGGACATGGGGTCCTTCTGTATATATTGTAAATAAGACTCTGGCTGTGCAAATTATATCTGAGAATCTTCTTAAAAATCCAAATCAATATTTCAACCCGCTTATAAGTACTTTCTCATTTTCAAATAATCAATAAGAAGTTTATTACTTTAGATTTTCTTATTTGATTTCAATACAGTTTGTTACTCTAATATCCATATGTTATGTTTAATGAATTCTTTTTCAGCGGTATTATTAAGATAATAGGTTCGAGCATCGTTTATTAGGCTACCCCAAAATATTTAAGCTCAAAGATTACTTTATAGTAGCCTCAAAACGACAAAACCCCTGACAAGTTTCGTACCTTTGATAGAATTTCTTTTTCTTCCATGGTATTATCTTAGTGAAATATGAATTTAGGATTGAAAGGCAAAACAGCAATTGTAATGTCAGCTAGTAAAGGTTTAGGAAGAGCATCAGCTTTAGCGCTGGCTAAAGAAGGAGCACATATTATCATCTGTTCAAGAGATGCAGAAAGTCTTGAAGATACAGCAGAGGACATAAAAAAAGAGACAGGAAGCAAAATTTTGGTGAATGCAGAAAGTCGCGAAGAGGCGGATAGGTTATTTCATGGCCTCTCGGCGGGAGGAGAAATAGAAGGACCTATCGGAGATAGTCCATGGGGCTCATATGCGGGTATGTTTCGAGATAAATATGGTATTGAGTGGATCATTGAATTTTCTCCTAATAAATAGTTCTTCAAAGTCACATAATTTCTACATGATATCTTTTTCTTTTATTTTTTGAATCGTAAACTTAATAAATTCTATAACTTCCTCTTGTCGCTTCATTTCAACACCGTATTCCCATTTTTCGGCTTCTTCTATTATGTTTTTCCATTCGGGGTACTCATTTTTTACCCATGTTGCTGAAACAGTTTTTGAACCTACAGAATTTTGAAGGACTGTATACAGAATACGGCACAAATTCAATACAAGATATGATTGGTAGTGACTGTTGCTTAGCCATTCATAGTCATTAATTTTGGGTTCCCATTCCTTGAATAAATCCCTTATGCTTGCTTTTTGGACATCTCGTACATCAATCGGTACAACAAGCTCTCGAAAGTCTTTACCTTGTAAAGTAATACTTTTATGGTAGAGCAAATAATTGTTGATTAGCCATTCGTTTCCATATGGTGCTTCAAAATAAAATACTCCTGCTCCGTAGTATGGTCTTGGCTGTTTTGGTGGCAGAATGCTGCTAAATAAATCTATAGGTGTATAGGAACACTCAATACGCTCTTTCCAAAAGGGGTGTCTTTTTTCCAATTCAAGATGCAGATTTTTAATCTTTTCTCCTTCTTCTTGTGATAAAGGAATTTTTACAACAACAGATAGGTCAATATCGCTTCTTTTGGAATTAAAATCATTGTATGACAATGAACCAAATAAATAAATGCCGATAATGTTATCCCCCAATAACGCATTCGCCTTACCGGCAAAATCATTCAAAACATCATTTACACTCTTGATTGGGGTGATATTTTTATGCGCTCTTTTGGATAAATGTTTTGCATATTGGGCAAAAGCGATGGTCTCTTTAACTCGTTCAGGATCAGGTTTATCATTAATATCAAATCCAAGTTCACGCTCATCCAATGCTTGTTTAATAAGCATAGACCATTTCTTATCTAAATTTTCTATGCCCCACAAAAGTGCTTTTTTTTTAGAAGTTGGTTTTCCTGCAACAATTGTATAAAGAATTCTACAAAGTGTTATCACAGCATATCGTTGTCCCCAGGCAATATCAAAACTCATCCAAGTATAAAATTCAGGTAGAAATACTTGTGCTAAATGACGCATTTTATTTTTCATAATTTCAGAGTCTACTTTAACTGCAAAGGTTTTTGGATCTGGTCCCGCAATAGGAATGCCAGTTTCATAAAGAGTCCATCGATGTACTTCACTATTACAATGAGTTGACCATTCCATTTTTCTTTGTCCATGATCAATAAAAAGCCACTTTTTCTTTCCGAGATTATCAAGTGATTTAAGATCTGTTTCTTCAAGATATGATCCTTCAAGATGTTTTGTCCAGCGCCCAGAACGGGTAGGGATTTTATTATGTAGTACACGAAGACCTGTCTCTTGTTCGGATGTAAGAGGGTTATGGATTGTAACAAGGAAATCACAATCACTATATATATCAGCATCACCAAGAGCAAAAGAACCTACTAAATAAACTCCAGCTAAGTTGTCACCAAGTATTTTACTGATATCTGTTATAAGATTCGCAAGAACTTTATTAAGTTCTTTAAATTCTGTTGGTTCACTATTTCTTATTTTCATAGAATTATTATAGCAAAAAAATAGCTTCAAAATTTTTTCTGTTTAGGTTTAAATTATAAAATTATTAATTAATATTGAAACTCATGCTATAATATTTTTATGCAAGAAAATAAAAAACCAACAGCGCATCTTATTATTGGATTTATTGGCTCTGGAAAGACTACCTTTGCCAGAAAACTAGAAAAAGAAATGGGTGTAGTCAGATTTACCAAAGATGAATGGATGGTCAAAATATTTGGAAATAGTCCTCCAAAGGATAAATTTGAATATGATAAATTTCATGAATATGATGGAAAGATGACTAAGCTTGCTACTGAAATAGCTCTCAGATTTCTAAAAACTGGAACTAGTGTCATTATTGATGATGGTTTTTGGTATAGAAAACAAAGAGATGAAATGCGTCAGACATTAAAAGATATTGGGGTAGTAGCAAAATTTTATTTTCTAGATACTCCTGTTGATGTAATGAAAGTAAGGACTGTAAAAAGAAGCGAAAGTCCACCAGGAGATTCATTCTATATAACAGAGCAGGAATTTTACGACTACTTGAAAATGTTTCAACCACCAACAGAAGATGAAGATTTTGAATTAATTAAGTACATATAGAAGAGAAGTTTGGTATTGGATATAAGAAACGTGCTTGCTCCGTCGAAGTACAAAAAATCCTCCAGCTAGTGTAGTGTTAAGAAAATTCAGCTCTTACTATACTGTAGATGCACAAATCCATTCTCAAATTTTCGCAAATCTGTAAGTTTTAATTTGAGTTTGACGTCTTTCGGTAGCCAATAATTGCCACTGCCGATGAGCTGGGGAACAATGATTTGATGATACTCGTCAACAATTCCTGCTTTTATCGCCTCAGCTGCCAAATGTGGGCCACCAATATCAACATCATTATCTGATTCAGCTATAAGTTTTTTTATGGTTCCGGGATTGAACTCTCGTTCAATTGTTGCATTAGCTATTGTGATATCAGTAAGAGAAGTAGAGTAAACTATTTTTTTAGAAGCTCGCCACAATTTGGCATAATCGTTCATCGCTTGACTTGGTCCATCCATTGGTCCGCTTGTGCCTTCTGTCGGGATCTCATCCCATATCTTCATGACTTCATACAAGTTGCGTCCCATGAGAATCATCCCCACATTACTTAGTGTTTTATTTACAAATGTGTGTACCTCTTCACTCGGCATAGCCCAATCAAAATTACCATCATTATCAGCTACAAAACCATCAAGAGATGTAGTTATCAAATATATTAATTTGCCCATTTGTACATTAAATCTGAAGTTAATCTCATTGTCAAATACAACAGATGCTAATAGATTTTCTAAGGTAGTTGTGGTGGTGGCAGGGGAGTTTGGTTGAAATCAAAACAATCAAGCATATTGTCTGACGTTTGGGTTCTTTCATTCAGAGATGGCAATCCGAAAATTTCTTCACAAAACGCCACAATACTCACAAATGAGTGTTGAACTTTTGAGATATATCCCTTCTTTGCGTACGGACTCATCACCATACAGCCGACGCGTGAGCCGAAACGGAACTGTGTGCCATCCTTCCATTGTTCGACATTTGGTGGTGTCACATGATCATACCAGCCACCATAATCATCCCAAGTGATAAATATTGCAGTTGAATCCCATAGACCACCTTGAACAACTGCATTTATCTGGTCGACTGTCCACTGCATGCCTTGTTTGATATCTGAAGGAGGATGCTCACTATCTTCACTTCTGGGGAATACCCATGAGACTTCAGGCAATTTACCACGAGTTGCATCAGTAACAAATTGCGACGTCAATCTATTTTTGGTACTAAGGATAAGATCCGAGATCGTAAAAAACACAAGACCTCCATAATTGCGCCAATCAAGATGTTTTTTCTCCAGTTGCTTGGGAAGAGAAGGCAATTTGTACGGAGGCAGTGGCTGGGTAGTATCTGACAAACTAATATTATTTACAATCGGAGAATCAGCAGTAACAAGCATAAGATGATTTGGTGCAGATGGTCCTGCGACATCGCTATAAAATTTATCACACAAGGTGTATTGTCTAGCATAAGAAAAATATGCTGGAATATCCGACTCTTTATATTGTTGCTTTACAGCAGTTGCAGCTCTATTTACCCAAGAAGCGTGATCGTGTGGAGGATCAAAAGCTGGAGGATTTGAAGCATGAGGGAGACTTACACCGTTTGCACCCGGAAATGTACCAAAATAATTATCAAATGTATGATTCTCTTTAAAAATGATCACAACATGTTTGATAGGAGTCATACTTGTAGTTAGTTTACTCTTTTATTTTACTACTTTCCAGTGTTTTATCTATAAAAGCAGAATTCAAATAGTTAAGAAGCTTACATTTGAATTCTTTGATATAATAAATAGTATATGTCAGCAATTACTTTTGAAACCAAACTTGTGACAATTAACTCATGGATTATTCTTATAGTGCCTCCTGAGGCAAGCGCTAAATTACCATCACGAGGCATGACAATGGTAGCTGGCACCTTCAATGGTGTTCCTTTCAAAACAGTCCTCGAGCCAAACGGAAGATATGCTCCAGGACAACGATCAACCCATTGGTTCCGTCCTGACAGAAAGTTGCTGGAGGAGGCACATGTCACAGCAGGCAATACTGTACAAATCTCTCTGGCACCTACCAAAGAATGGATAGAGCCTGAAATTCCAGCGGACATGCAAAAAGCATTGTCCTCATCACCCAAAGCCGAGGCACTATGGAAAGATATTACACCAATGGCGCGTTGGGATTGGCTTCGTTGGGTGCGTGCTGTCAAAACACAAGAAACTCGTGAGAAGCATCTTGAGGTTATGCTTGACAAGCTTCACAAAGGGATGAGAAGACCATGCTGCTTTAACCGCAATCTTTGTAGTGAGCCACATGTCGCACACAATTGGATACTCCTTGAACCAACCTCTGAGTAACAACATTATCACCAATAGTCATCCTATAATTGAAAATTAAATATTATTATGAGATAATATTTGCATGGCAGAAAGAAGAAGACAACCCATTCCAACTGCAGATTCAGCGGCGCAAAAAAGTCCTGATTCTCGAGTTTTGGTTCATCCTGTAACTATGTTTGATGGTATGGTAGGGACGGGGAAATTAGCTATGGCAGCTCTTGCACAAGGAGATATGTCATTATATTACAGACACTGGATAGAAGCAATGAACTTAGGGATTGGGATAAGAACAGCGCTACCTGAAGCACAGGCTTTAGTAGAGAAAAGACTAGACCTCATGAGAACTACCTTCCCTACAAGGTGGCATCTAGCAATGGATAGTGGCATACCTCCTGTAAGAGCGGAACTAAAGCCTTCAAACGGCCTTGTTACAAGCGTAGCAACTATAACATCTGTTCCAATAGGCACAGAAGATAAAACTCTTGTTGAAGAAATGGTTGATCCTGTTGGAGTAAAGGTAGCAGAAAAAATATTTGCTGAAGTGGACAATTACTTATCTGCGCAAATGAAAAAGCAAGAAGATCTAGAAAATGGAAAATTAGAGTGAATCGTGGACAACTTGAACGATATCATCTGGGTTTACATTTGATTTAATAAGAAAAGCGCTCGCATTATCAAAAGTCTTGGTCTCCCTCATATTATCAACTTCACCCGCATTGGTAAGTACAACAACCGGCAAGAATTTGAAATCCTGCATCTCGCGTAATTTGTGAAGCATCGTCTTTCCATCCATAACGGGCATCATAAGATCAAGAAGGATGATATCAGGCTTGTTAGCAATAGCCATATCAAGTCCAATTTGGCCATTTTCAGCTTTATAAACGATAAAATTTTCGTGTTTAAATTTGGACTCAAGAGCATTAGCAAGCAATTTTTCATCCTCAACTATAAGAATTTTCTTTGGAGGTAAGCCAAGAGATGGCGCGACTACCCCTTCAGGTTGATCAGGTGTGGTAGGCTTGTCTTTCTTGCCAAATAATGACTGTATATCATCAAATAATCCCATATAGTATAAAGATGTCAAAAAATGCTTGATTTGTCAATTGTTATACCTCTAGTGTTAGTACTCCTTTTTTAGCAGGACTCCCAGAAAGAGGCAAACTCACCCAAAAGTTTGTGCCTTTATTCTCTTCACTCTTAAACCAAATTCTTCCCAATGAAAGTTCTACAATAGATCTTACCAGATATAATCCAAGTCCTGTACCGTCACTTCCTCCACCAATGGTATTTTTGCCCCGATAAAATTTGCCGAAGACTTTCTCCTGTTCAGATTGTGGTATGCCAAAGCCATTATCTTTCACTTCTGTGATAACTTCTGTATCTGTTTTGGTCGTAGTAACAATAATTTGTCCTTTCTCAGGGGTGTATTTGGCAGCATTAGTGAGAAGATTCACAAAGACTTGTCTGACCAATTTAGGATCAATATTGATAAGTGGAAGCGTATCATGACAGACAAACTCAACCCTCTGCCTTTTATCGACATAGCGAATTTTTACTTCCTGAACAATCTCAGTTATCATCTTTTTCAAATCTGTGGGTTCTGGCTCCACAATTATTCTTCCTGACTCTATACGCGTGATATTAAGAAGTGCATTAACAAGGTCAATCATGCGATTTGTTGAAGTATAAATACTTTCTGCATATTCTGATTGTTCAGGCTGGAGTTTGCCGGCATCGCCGTTTACAAGCATTTTGGAATACCATTTAATAGCGGCAAGTGGAGTACGCAGTTGATGTGATGCAAGAGAAATAAATTCATTTTTCATTTTGTCGATATTTTTTTCAGCAGTGACATCTCTAAAAAGCGTAATTGTACCTAAGATATTGTCACCTTGTACATAGGATGATGTTGTAATTGCGGCCGGGAACTTTGTGCCATCTTTACGGATAAAATGAAGTGACGATTGACGACCAAGTGTTTGATTTTTTGTGTCAAGACTATTATCAAAATCAATTCTGACAATATCCGCAAAATTCTTGCCGAGAGCTTCTTCTTGCGACCAACCGAGAAGTGCTTGAGCAGCTTTGTTAAAAGTAATAATTCTTCCAAGCTTGTTAATAATCACCAAACCTTCACCGATATTGGCAAGAACTGTCTCATCTTTAAGAGCTTCTTGTTTTTCTTCACTCACAGATTCTTCAGCTTTTGGTGCACTTACGGGTGAGACAGTTGGCGGAGGAGCAACTGGTTGGGCAGTAGGGGGTGGTGGTGTTGGATGAGGTTGTAGAGCAGGATCGTTATGAATTTTTTGTTCAAGCATTTCGCGCTCGATTTCTTCTTTTATGTCTTTGGTCTCAACCTTTTCAGGCTGGCTCTTTAAAATAAGATGAATAATAAGATTAAGAACCAAAATAATAATAAGAACAAAAAGAATTGGTCTATAAAGAGGCGAGGTCGGAGGAAGAAAAAGAAGACAAAACCCAAATCCAATTGCTGAAATACCTATCGAAAGAACAAAATGAAAATAAATTTTTGCAGAACGTACCATTATATATAATAATTTCACATGAGCTGTGAAATTGCAATCAACTTGCCATCACATAGTAAGTATGCTAGTTTGTAAGTATGTATTATTCATATAGTTGTCCAGCCTGCTCTAAAGTATTTTATGTCTTTGATGATAGTCGCGAAGACGCAGCCAAAAAACTCTTCGAAGGACTCAAAAATCATGAGCATGAGTATGGTGAAGACCAGAAAGATGCGACATTGACTGAATACGATGAAGGAACCGAAGAAGATATGATCTATGAAGCAATTCAAGGGTCAGAAGAAATTCCCTCAGGCGGATATCCACTAGAATAAAAATACGTATAAAGACACGTGTTTCCTCTTCCGCTTGACCCATTTTCCATACTCAAAAAGTTGTTAAACTTGACAAGTAAGAAAAAAGTGAGACAATATTCATACAATTTCCTTACATATACCTGACAAAAAAGATTATTGTTAAGATAACACTAAATATATGAGTATATTAGAAGCTGAAAGAGGCAGAGCATCAATGAAGGGCACATTAAAACAACTAATGCCGTCACACCCTGCTAGTTCTAGGAGGGCTCCTGAAACTTCACTTTGGAGAGCTGCTGATGACTTATTAACTGCCGCGACAGGACAGCTTAAGCACCGTAATAGGCATGTTCCTGGATCAAGTCAAGGCATCTCATGGACACGAGGAGAAATTTCTACAAATAACGGCGAAGGAGTGTATACGCTGGATACCCAAGGCCGTACGGCTGTAGTTAACGGACAAGCAACCACCCGCGAAAATGGTACACGTGTAACAGTGGATCAAGCAGAACCAGATGGGACCATTTGGAGAGTTAGAGCAGATGTACCACATGATCCTGTAGATGCTGAAGAGGCAACTATACAAGCATTCAAACTTAGTTCAAATGGTGAAAACACAGTTAATTTTGGAGTCAATACTCATTTAAGTCATTCTCTCGTACAAGTTATGACTGGAATGCTAGAAGGATTGGGTGATCAAGTTGATGGGGTACGAAATCCTATCACTGGGAAAGGCCAGCAACAAGTTTATCCTAAACCTGAAGGGAGTAAACCAGAAACACTTAAATTAAAAGATAAGGCTGAAAACGCAGCAGCAGAAGCTGCCGAAGCAGCTAGAATTGCTGCAATGAATCAGGGACCTGAAGCTTATTCGGCATTTATGCATAGAAGAGCTGCAGAGATGGCATTGGGTCAAAGATAACTAGAATTTTGAGACCTGCGGGATGACTTTTTCGCCAAGAACTTTAAGAGGAGTAATATCCTCAACATTGCGGATGCCTACAATGACGTGAGTATAGCCTAATTCCTTGGCGTTCTTCAGATCATCAATTACTTTTTCTGGATTCATATCCTCTCCAACTTGATATAGTGCAGTTTTTTCAATCTCATCATAATTGCGTCCAACTTCTTCACAATGTTGTCTGAGAATATCTAGTTTGCGTTTGTTTTCTTCTTCACCTAGTCGTAAGAAAAGATTGCATGCATCGGCGTATTTTGCAACAAGACGAAGTGTTTTTTTCTCACCACCTCCACCGATAAGAATTGGAGGATGGGGCTTGCTGATCTGGTTTGGGCTATTGAGTGGTCGATCAAGATGATAATGTTTGCCATCAAAAGGCTTTTCATCGCCTTTCCACATTTGCTGAGCAATTTTGAGTGCTTCTTCAAGCTGTTCAAATCTATCCTTAAGAGGTGGGAAATCAAAACCAAGCGCCTGTGATTCTTCTTCATTCCATGCAGCACCAATTCCAAGATAGGCACGTCCACGACTTAGGACATCAAGTGTTGTAATGATTTTAACAAGAAGAGCAGGATTGCGATAGATGACTCCTGTTACCATCGTACCCAATTTAGCTTTTTTAGTAACTCCAGCAAGAAATCCAAGTGTTGTATATGCTTCAAGCATTGGTTCTTCAGGCTCGCCAATATAACCAATTTGGAAAAAATGATCCATTACCCAAATACTATAAAATCCTGCATCATCTGCAGTTCGGGCAATTTCCTCAAGAGTATCTCGAATTGTGTCTGGCTCTCCTTTCCAGGTAAATCGATTTATTTGTAATCCAATATTCATATGTACAATATGAGTGTATACTATTTTTCTTTAAAAGACGTAATAATTTAGTAAGAGAACTATTTACTTTCTAAACTTTCCATGTCTTCAATTGTATCGACATCAAAAGATATTGTTTTACTTTTGTAGATTTTGAATGATAACTTCCGCTTTTTAGATTCATTTTTATAGTTCTCAAAACTATTTATCCCAAACAAATAGGGAAGTATCAGAGGACTTTTTTCAAGGATTGCATTGGTGCCATTATCTTTGGATGGAGCTATAACCACATCACAATCTTGAGAAAGTTGTATCATTTGTTCAATATCTTTTTTACTTAGCAAAGGCAGATCTGCAGAAAGCGTCAGTAACTTTGTGTCACTTGTTTCTTTTTTTGCAGCTTGGGTTAACGATTTATTATGTCCGTGCTGTGTCTCAACTTCGACAGACAAACCTTTATCGAGAACATATTTTTTTATTTTCTCATCAGGGGTAACAATTATTATTTTTGTTATTTGAGAACATGAAGTAAGTACTTCTAGAACATGATCAAGCATTGTAAGAACTAGTGTATTTCGTTGTTCTTGTGTCAGATATTTTGCCAAACGACTTCTGGCGTTTGTTAACGATTTAACTGGGATAAGTGCATGAAGTTCCATACTGATCTACGATTGTAGAGTATGAAGAACGGTTGATGCAAGCTCTTTTTTTATTTTTTTATTTTTCATAATAGTATCTGTCGCAATTGCTTTTATTCCCCAACTATTAATCTCTTTAATCAACTTTTTATCTTTATTATCAACTATCATGACGTCAAGAAAATCACGATAATGTTTGGCAACTCCTACTGCTGATACTTCTATCCCCATTGCTTTCATCATTTTATCAGCTGGTCCTTTAATTGTAGCTCCTGAGATAATTGGACTGATAGCTGCAATGTTTGCTTTAGTTTTCTTTAGCGCATCTTTTATGCCAGGAATTGAAAGAATTGTATCAATACTGACAAGAGGATTGCTTGGAGTTACGATAATTGCCTGTGCGTCGCGAATTGCTTCCAAAATTCCAGGACTTGGTTGAGCTTTTTTCGATTTTGAGTAGATAATATCAAGAACTTCATCCTTCCAACGATTTTTGACAAAATATTCTTGAAATGGGATATTGCCATGAGGAGTACGAATAATTGTTGGAACTCTGTCATTGCTCATGGGAAGAATTGTGAGAGCAAGACCTAAATGTTCAGCAATGTTTTTTGTAACCTCAGTTAAGGTTTTTCCTTGGTTGAGAAGTTGTGTCCTATGAATATGTGTTGCGAGGTCCTTGTCACCTAACATAAACCAACTTTCATTTCCGAGTGCAGTCAATTCTTCCATGACTGTATAGCTTTCATCCGTCAAACCCCATCCTTGGTCCACATTGACAACTCCGGAAAGTGTATACATGACAATATCAAGATCAGGAGAGACATGAAGTCCATAAAATAATTCATCATCACCTGTGTTGCCGATAACAACTATTTCATTTTGTGGAACGACTTGGATTAATCCCTCAAGAAATCGTGCACCACCAACTCCACCCGATAGAACCACTATTTTGTTAGTCATATATTATATTGTGAAATTTTGATGTGAGAAATGTGATCTTCTTGATTAAGATATTTTGAAAATTTGATTTCTTGAATTCAAGAAATCAGTATATCAAAATTTCAAGATCGAAAATTTCACATTTCGCATTTCAAAGCTTCTAAATAACTATCGAAACATATCCTTCTTGGCATCTCTCAATAATTGCTTTGATCCGTTATGTGAATAGTTAAATTTGTATCCTCTCACAAGTGCAACAGGTATATTATCAATTTTATTCATTGCGAGCTCTGCAGCAGATGCAATTTCATCGGCAATCGCGATGAGACTTGCTTTGAGCGTGAATCCTTGAGAATCTTTTTCACCTTTGTAATCAACAAGTACGTCAAGTCCACTAGTGCCAATTGCAAAATTTACTTGTCCCTCACGCCAAGGTCTTCCCCAGGTGTCAGAAATAATAATGCCGAGCTTAATTCCAATTTTTTTTTCTAACGTTTCTCTCAGTTGTTTTGCTGAAGTATCAGGATCTTTGGGAAGAAGTGCAGCAGCGCTTTTGCGTCCGACATTGGATGCATCAACTCCGGCATTGGCGCAGATAAAGCCATGATGCGTCTCACTAATAATAATTCCATGCTCCATTCTGACAACTCTCTTGGTTTCTTGAAGCACTAGTTCTATGTATCGTGGATCTTTACCATTTTCTTCTGCTATTTCTAAGGCCACTTGAGAAGGTGTTATTGTATCAAGATCAATGACTTGTCCTTCTGATTTGGAAACAATTTTTTGCGTAACTACAAGGATGTCATGATCTTCGAGGTGAATTTGCTGATGATCTAATGCTTTTGAAATCAAATTTACAAGATCGTCACCTTGTTTTACTTCGGGAATATGCTGTATGGGAATAATTCTAATTTCGTCTTGCATCAGTGGCTATGTAATTCAGGCAATACTTCTTTCCCAAGTAGATTGATGAGCTCTTCTTGATTGGTACTTGTTGTCTGGATACACACGATATCTGCGTGCAATTCGTCAATCAAAGGTTTGTATGTTTCTATATAGTCTTGAGGAGTCTTAACAATAGTATAGCGCGAGAGAATTTCTTCTTTTGGCATTGTATCTGCTTCTTTTTGCAATTCTTCAGGATCAGTTGCAGTATTTCTGCTTGGTGCTCGAAGTCCTCGCCAGGGAAGAAGAGCTTCCCATGCTTCATCATTATTTTGTGCATAGACTGTCCACCGACTTGCCGTAATAATAAAGGGCTTATCTAAAACTTTTTCTTCTGTGGGATTAATTGTCTTGAGAGATTCGTTTGGATCCTTTACGCTCACTATCAATCCATCTGCGTGCTCACGCGCAAGTGCAGCTGATTTGGGTCCTCCTGCTGCAAGAAGAGAAGGGATGTAATGAAGTGGGGGACTATATAGTTTTGCATTGGTGGTTTTATAATATTTTCCGTCAAACGTAAGCTTTTCTCCTTTGAATAGTCGAGACATAATAGTTAATGCTTCTATCATACGATCTGAACGCTCCTTATAGTTAGGGAATTCATAGCCAAGAGGTACTTCATTGATTGCTTCACCAGTCCCAACTCCAAGCATAAAACGTCCATTGGACAATCTATCAATCGTGGCAGCTGCTTGTGCAACAACAGCGGGATGATAGCGATAGAGAGGGGCAACAACTCCAGTCATAAGTTTTACTTTTTTGGTAGCCTGTGCGATTGCACCAAGTGTTGAAAAAGCAAAACCAGCAGCTCCTTTATCAGCTACCCAAGGATTGAAATGTTCGGAGATAAAAATTCCATCAAATCCTGCTTCCTCAGCAAGTTGTGCGTGTCGGACGAGAACTTCAGGTTGAAATTGCTCATGTCCTAAGTAATAAAAAATCTGTGACATATCAGCTATTGTAGCGCATTTATCTTAAAATTTCGTAATAAAATATATTTCTTACGTTGTTATTACTGCAACTTGACGCAAATAATAAATAAAAAAGAGAGAATGGGCATGTAAGGAGGATACATATATGGACCCGACAACGCTTAAATCATATATAGAGAGTTACCGCTCAAAAAGAGATCAAGCTAGACAATACAAAGAATCGTATATAAGCCAAGCCCAACAATATGAAACTCAAGCAGAATCTTACAGACAACAGGCTGACCAGTATAGATCCCAAGCCACACAATATGAAAGCGAAGAACAACAAGCCCAAAGAGACATGGAATATTATGAACAACAGGCTTCACAATTACAACGCGAAGCTGCAGCTGCACTTCAATAAATTCTAATCTAGTTTTGTTATTTCAAAAGCGTTTGTTATACTTATCTCTATGCAAGCACATGGTTTTTCACTTCCTGATCAATATGGTGATACCCACAAACTTTCTGACTACCTTGGCAAATGGGTTGTAGTATATTTTTATCCCAAAGATGACACGCCTGGTTGCACAAAAGAAGCATGTAGCTTTCGAGACAATATCCAAACTCTGGCTTCCAAAAATGTCGTTGTGATAGGTATATCTAAAGATTCAGTGGGATCTCATCAGAAATTCGGCGATAAATACAAACTTAACTTCACTCTTCTTTCTGATGAATCAGGAGACGTAGTCAAAAAGTATGATGCCTGGGGTGAAAAGAAGTTCTTGGGTAAAAGTTTTATGGGAATTTTAAGAAAAACATACATAATTGACCCCAAAGGAAAAATTGCAAAAGTATATGAAAAAGTAAATCCCGACAAACATACAGCAGAGATATTGGAAGATCTCCAGGAGTTACAACTTAAAAATTAACAAAAAAAAACTGCCAGTATATACTACCAGCAGTTTTAGAAACTCCGTTTTACATTTTAACTACATCCCAAAGGCCTCCAAAACCTTCTCCATTTACGTCACCGGCTTTTGTATCTTTACTAAAATAGTAAAGTGGCATACCTTTCCATGCATATTGTAATGTGCCATCAGTTCGTTTGATAACACTTA
The DNA here is from genome assembly GCA_035479415.1 of Saccharimonadales bacterium (SeqCode). Classification (GTDB taxonomy): domain Bacteria; phylum Patescibacteriota; class Microgenomatia; order Levybacterales; family UBA12049; genus JACDET01. The sequence goes on along the minus strand of DATIIS010000005.1, from coordinate 6,039 downwards.
CATTTGCAGGAAATGTCCCTGTCTGTGATGGTGCTACATAAGCAGGCCATAATTTAAGACATGCACCACTACAATTACTGACTCCACTTGTATCTTTTTTAAAGGTATAAAGTGTCATACTTTTAGAATCAGTCATAACATTGCCCAATTTAGCAGCAGGCATCATCATATAGACACTATTCTTAACCATTGTCGGTTGAGGCTTCATTGTAGGATGTGCCATTACTGTTTGTGCTGGAGCAGCTTGTTTAGTCATGTGATGGTAGACTTTCCATCCACCAAATCCAAGAACTGCAACTACAATAATAACGATTACTACAGTCCAAAATGATTTCATACGATCACCTCCTTCCTCCCCTCCTCAATTACTTTTAAATCGTAGATTGAGGATGCCGCGATGTCTTTAGGTTCGCGGCGCCTTCAGCTTAACTATAATCCTGCTTAAAAACTTTTGCAACATGAAAATTAGGCACAAATCTCTTTTTTTGGTATACTATAGCTAATAAAGGAGGTGAACATATGGCAACTCAAAAAAAAGAAGAGACATTTACAATCAATGGAGAGAACCTTCTTAAAAAAGTAAAGGAACTTGTTAAAGAAGGAAACGTCAGAAGAATTACCATTCGAGACAAAAGTGGTAAGGATCTGATCGTTCTTCCATTGACTATTGGTGTTGTGGGAGTAGTGATCGCACCTGCTCTTGCAGCTGTTGGAGCTCTTGCTGCACTTGTGACAGAATGCACAATTGCGGTCGAAAGAGACTAGGATAGGTATTCAACAGATACTCGGCGTTGCAATAATTTCGCGACAGCAATCCCAACGAGAAATCCTGCGACGTGTGCAAAAAATGCGACACCTCCGTCAGAACTTGATTGAGAGAGGGAGCCAACTCCTGAGATAAGTTGAAGGATAAACCAATATCCAAGAATTAAAGGTGCGTTAATATCAACAATTGTAACAAAGAAAAAGACAAATAAGAGTGTCTTGACCTTAGAATATGGAAAAAATTTATAATAACACCCAAGTACTCCTGCAATTGCGCCTGACGCACCAAGTATCGGAATTGTTGAGTGAGGCATAATTGAGTACTGCAGTACATTTCCCAAAATTCCTGAAATCAAAAAAAGTAACAAAAATCCAAGTGGAGAGAGCACTTCTTCAACATTGTCTCCAAAGATAAAAAGAAACCACATATTGGATAAGATATGAAGAAATCCACCATGCAAAAAAATCGCAGTTACAAAAGGAATAAGCGTAATATAATTACCCCAGTTAACATGCGAGGGAACAAGGGCGTACTGATTAATAAATGCGTCAGGATTGGAATTGGTTATTTCATAAATAAATGCAGCAATGTTCGCGAGAATTAGAATCCACGTCATGAACGGGAACTTGCCTGCTTTTGCGCTATCTGATAATGGAAACATAGTTCTATTTTACCTCGGAAGTGTAAAAAAAACATAAGAATTGTTGAGCCAGAGCCTGTGAAACATTTTCTGTGAAAACTCTTCTTGACATTGATTTTATTTATGGTATAATTAGGGTATCTAATTATTAGATCATCTAAATAAATATGGCTAGCCCAGTAGCTACAAAATTTTTTGAGGTAATGTTTAAAAACTCTCGTCTCTTACGAGATAGAGTGAATTATTCTTCTGAACTTACTCAATTGAGTATGCTACAGGTACAGACACTAAGCTTATTGAAACGGAATGGAAGTGTCCAAATGAGAGAGATAGCAGACTATTTCCACATCGAACTCCCATCAGCAACAAGTTTACTCAACAAATTAGTTTCACTACAATTAGTTGAGAGACAACAAGACGCCAAAGATCGAAGACTCGTCAAAGTTACACTGACCAAAGCAGGCGATGATCTTCTCAAAAAATCAATGGACGTAAAATTAGAACATCTTGAACATATGCTTTCTTATTTGACAGAAGAGGAGCAGCGTGAATTATTGAGATTGGTCGAAAAATTAAATGATCGTATAGAAGAAAATAATTAAATATGAATATTAAAAAAATTATCGGTATTGCTATTGTTGTTATTTTATTCGTTGATGCAGCGGTATTTTTTACCATGCAAACTCAACCTAAATCACATAGCCCACAACCTAATTACTCAAGTGCTGCAGTTAAATCCATTGATTCAACTATCATTGCTGATGGTACTGTGACAGCTCAAGATACAGCTGATCTTCATTTCCAAACAGGAGGCAAACTTGTATCACTCCCATTTAAAGAAGGAGATACGGTAACTCAAGGACAGACTATCGCTCAACTTGATACATACATTATTCAACAACAATTGCAACAAGCACTCAATACATATCAATCTACAAGAGATACATTTGATCAAGCACAAGCAAATTCGCAGGATAATGCATTACAAAATCAACAACGAACACTGTTGGCTAGCCCAACAAATGCCGATAATGCAATTAATGACGCAGTTAAAAGAATCGTAGATCAAAATCAGGCTAATTTAAATAATTCTGTTATTGCTGTACAAATTGCAAATTACGCTTTTCAACTTGCAACTATTACATCCCCAATCAATGGAGTCATCACTCATGAAGATGTCAAAGTTGCTGGACAAAATGTAGGTCCTACAACGACATTTTCAGTGGCAGATCCCACAACCAAAGTCTTCCGAGCCAATGTCCCAGCAAGTGATATCGATTACATCGCAGTTGGAATGAATGCCAATGTCATGCTTGATGGTATACAAAAAAAGATAAGTGGAACGATCACCAATATTTATCCATCCAAAGTAACCCTTACCAATGGAGAAAGTGTCTATCAAGTAGATATCGCAAGTGATGATATTAAAAGCGATGGCAAATTAGATCAAGCTGGGTCTGTAATCATTATGACTAACGCACAAAATGTCATTCTCATTCCGGCTTGGACAGTACTTTCAGGCAAGTATGTTTGGGTAGACAACAATGGCACTCCAGAGTTGAAAACAATTAAAGTAGGTAGTACTCATGGAAGCGATATTGAAGTGACAAGTGGTCTTTCAAAAAATGATCGAGTTATTACTGATCCGAAAGCAATTCCTGCCAAAAATTATCCAATATTATGAAAAAAGCAGTAGCAAAATTTAAAGATAGACAATTTCTAAAACGATTTGGAATCGTCGTACTTATTCTTCTTGTTATAGGAGCAATCATTGTATACGAAAATTTTCAAGGGAGAATATTTATTGATGATTCACTCGTCCAAGCACCTATTATTACCATATCTCCATCAAGTAGTGGTCAAGTTCAAGAACTGGATGTGACAGAAGGACAACGTGTTCAAAAAGGTGACACGCTTGCAATTATCGGCTCCCAGACAATTCATGCAGATACTGATGGACTTATTGTGACAGCGCCAAATATCACTGGGTCATCGGTTACGCCAGCAACACAACTTATTCAGATGATAAATCCTGTGGACATGAGAATTGCCGGAACACTTGATGAAAATAAAGGACTGAGTGACATCAAAGTTGGACAGGTTGCATCTTTCACAGTTGATGCATTCCCAGGGAAAAAATATTGGGGATATGTCGATGAGATTGCACCTACAGCAAAGACATCACAATTATCATTTTCAATTTCAAGCGAGAGACCAACCCAGCAATTTGTTGTCTATGTGAAATTTGATTCTGCAAAATATCCTGAAATCAAAAACGGGATGTCTGCAAAAATGACTGTGTATACGAAAACGCCTTAGTCATTTGGATCTGACTTCACATATCTATTATGGCTAAAAAACGTAACATCGCACAGGCAAAGAATAAAAAGATTCCTCCAGCAACAGTAGCACCAGAAGCTCCAGTTGAAGAAGAAAAACCCAAAAAAGGATTCACAGGTGAACAATGGGCTGTTCTTGGCACGCTTATGATCTCTTCATTTTTGGGAAGACTTGATGGCTCAATCGTCAGTCTTGCAACTCCCAAAATTATCACAGATTTTGGAATTACTGTCACAGAGGCAAGTTATATTACAACAGCGTATGTTCTCGGAAATGCTGTTTTTGTGCCTGTTTTTGGTAAATTGGGAGATCTTATCGGAAGAAAGCCATTGTATCTGTTTGGAATTATTGGTTTTGTTATCGCTTCAGCACTTGCTGGGCTTTCATGGAATCTTTCATCAATGCTTGTTTTTCGTGTGCTTCAGGCTATTACCGTAAGTATCGATTATCCCATAGCTCTTTCTATCATTGCATTTGAATTCACTGATCGGAGGCAGAGATTGCAAGCACAAGGTATTTGGTCGAGTATTTTTGCCGCAGCAATTGTATTTGGACCGCTTCTTGGAGGACCACTCACTGATATTTTTGGTTGGAGATCTGTATTCTATGTAAACATCCCACTTGGTGCAATTGGTACCTTTATGGCGTTACGATATATTAAAGAGCCTGTTGCACAAATTAAAGGTCTCAAACATTTTGATTGGTTAGGCTCAATTATTTTGGGGATTAGTCTTGCTGCGATGGTGTTGGTCCTTGATCGTGGACAGACATGGGGCTGGACAAGTGTTAAAAGCATTGTCAGTTATATCATTTCTGCAGGTTCGCTTGCTGCATTTATCTTTGTCGAACAAAGAGAGAAAGAGCCTGTTGTAGACCTTAATTTCTTCAAAATACCTACATTTACTATCGCCAATGCCGCTTCTTTTATCTCAATGATGGGACTTTTTGGTGGAATCTTTCTTATCCCTATCTTTGCTCAGAATATCCTTGGCTACAGTGTGACCAAATCAGGATATCTTTTTATTCCGATGGCAATAGGGATCATGACAGGCGCACAAGTTGGAGTAAGATTATCACAAAAGCTATCTCCTCGATACTTTGTCTCTGTAGGGATGCTCGCAGCTTCACTTATTATGTTTTCATTTTCAGGAATTGATGTTAAATGGGGATTCTGGGATATAGGGCTTAGACTTGCACTCTTCGCATTTGGAATTGGAGTTGGATTTGGGCCACTCACTCAAGCAGCCGTCGGGACTGTTCCTATCGAAGAAGTTGGTGTCGCTTCATCAGTGCTAGCACTCTCCAGAAATTTGGCGGGGGCTTTTGGTACAGCAATTTTTGCAACAATTCTCTCAAATAGCCTAACTTCAAGTCTTATTAATGTACAAAATAGTTCAGTAATTAATACAACCAATCCTCAACAATTACAAATTATAGCTGGACTGATAGAAGTAAAAGCGACAATTATGGCATATGGTTCAGTGTTCTATTGGGCAGCATTTTTTGTGATAGCCGGCGGCATAACTACTATTTTTCTTAAAGATGTAAAGCCTCATCCTGGAAATAAGCCGAGTGCAAACATAGAAGCGTAAAAAAAAGGTAAAAAAATGCCACCCGCCACTTTGGATTCTGTTTCGCTAGAGCTCCTATTCTCCTGATTCCTCAGTCTGGGATGACATTACTTCTACTTTTACATATAGATTAAGGGAAGTTTGTAAAGGAATGGTAAAAATAAGGTAAGAAAAAATGAATGACAAATAATACTACAATTGTTGACTTTGCACAATAAAAGTCCTATAATTCTCATCTCTGTGAGAGAAAACGACATAATTATTTCGTATCCTGGAGCTCCTGCAAGAAGAAGACTCGATGTCGTAGGATTAACACAAGAATTGGTAAGAATACCTTCTAATAAAGGTACCAAAGATGTAGTTTCATACTTGGCACAATTAGCAAAAGAACAAGGATTGCATGCACTACAAGTACCGACACTTGATGCAAGAGGAAGAAATCGCAGAGCACACCCAAACCTTATTGTCTCAGCCACTCCAGATGTCATGTCTCCTGTTTTTGGAGAAGCTCATATAGATACTGTTCAACCATGGGATCCAAAAAAAAGTCAATTTGGACCAATTGATGGCACTATTTCTAATGAAAGAATATATGGAGTCGGGGCAACAGATTGCAAAGGTTCAGCAGCAGCACTATTTGTAGCAATGACAGAGACTGGAAAAGGTACGGTGGTATTTAGTGCAGATGAAGAAGAAACTCTTACGGGGCTACCTTCAGCTGG
>DATIIS010000004.1:0-44992 GCA_035479415.1 Saccharimonadales bacterium (SeqCode) | reverse complement strand
AAATCGCAGATATATTGATTGCCAAACTTGCCAGTGCCGCGCCAACTCCAGAAAGTAAAATCACAATCAAACGCGAAGTTAATGAACTTCTGGACAAACTCCGACGCTGCAAAAGTATCAAACTAACAATTGCTTTCCAGCCCGATGATGCAACAATTGCGCTTTACTCTGACTGGATTAAAAAGAACGTCAATCCAGATATTCTCCTTGATCTTCAATTTGATCGATCAATTGTAGGAGGCGCACAAATTATCTCCGGTGGAAAATACAAAGATTATTCGGTGAAAAAAAATCTTATCAATAGATTTCAAATTCAACGAGATGAGATTTTAAAACTATTGGAATAGGTACTAGGTGTTAGGTACTAATGGAAATATTTTCACTCTACCTATTACCTAGCACCTATCTACCTAATACCTAACATATGAAAGACTTTCAACATTATCTTAGTACCATTGAAGAAATCGGATTTGTCGAAGCTTGTAATCAGTCTATAGTATATGCAAGCGGTCTTCCCAACGCGACCCTTCAGGAGATTGTGGTCTTTGAAAGTGGCGAGCTTGGAGTTATCCTTTCAATGTCACGAGATCAAGTCGAGATCCTCCTCTTTTCTAAATACTCAGTCAAAGACGGAATGAAAGTTGTCCGAACTGGCATCAAACAAGAAATGCCTGTTGGGTTTGAACTCCTCGGAAAAGCAATTGATCCGTTTGGGCGTCCACTTAACAAAAGTCTCACCATTGAAACTCCCAAGATTTCCCGCCCTATCGACATCGCACCAACTGGTATTAATACGCGCGCACGTATCGACCAGTCATTTGAAACAGGAGTCACACTTGTTGATATGCTTGTGCCTCTGGGCAAAGGTCAACGAGAGCTTGTCATCGGAGATAGAAAGACGGGAAAGACAAGTTTTCTCTATCAAACTATCCTTAAACAGGCATCTTTAGGAACAATCTGTATCTATGCTGGCATCGGCAAAAAGAAAACAGATATCAAAAAAGTAGAAGCGTTTTTCCACGCAACAGGAATCGAAGACAATACAGTTATCCTCGCAACCAGTTCTGAAGACCCAGCAGGCATCATTTATCTTACTCCCTATGCTGCAATGACGCTTGCAGAATACTTTAGAGATGAAGGACATGACGTTCTTGTTGTTATGGATGATTTATTTACTCATGCCAAATTCTACCGTGAAATTATGCTTATTGGCAGAAGATTTCCTGGACGCAATGCCTACCCAGCGGATATCTTTTATACTCATGCCAGGCTTCTCGAGAGAGCTGGGAATTTCCTGCTTCCAAATGGTTCAACACACGCAATCACCTGCCTCCCAGTTGTTGAATCAGTTGAAGGAGATATCGCAGGATTTATCCAAACCAACCTTATGTCAATGACTGATGGACATATCTACTTTGATGTAGATATGTTCTCCAAAGGTAACAGACCTGCCATCAATCCATTTGTATCCGTTAGTCGTGTTGGAAGACAGACACAATCCCCTCTTCGATTGACGCTCAATCGTGAACTTATTAGTTTTTTGACATTGCACCGCAAACTTGAAAGCTTCAGTCATTTCTCAGCCGAAGCCGGAGCTGATATCAAACGCACACTTGCGGTTGCCGAGCGAATTTTTACCTTCTTTACCCAAGGCTCAAGTGAAGTTAAAAATCTTGATCTCCAGATTGTTATCTTCTGTCTTCTCTGGACTGATTATTGGCAAGACATGGAAAAGATGGAAAAAGATATCGAGATCATTAATAATACATATAAGAACAGTATTGCAGCACAATCTCTGGTCAAGGACTTAACGGGAAGCGTCCAGTCACTCAATGAGCTTCTGTTACAAGTTAGGAAGCAACAGGATAAGCTTCTGAATACGTTTGGATTGCAAGTAGTGACTGTTACAAATATTTAGGTGATAGGTACTAGGTGTTAGGTTAGGGAAAACTATTTTCTCTTGTCTAGTACCTAGCACCTAAAACCTAGTACCTAATCTATGAATTATTTAAAAGCAATTGTTGCACAGATGGAAGATTTGGGAGGTATCAAAGATATCGTTGGTGCATCTGAGGAAATCGCTAGTATGAAGATGCGAAGTATTAGAAACAAAGTACTTCTCAGTCGTGATGTTAATGACGAATTGACTGAGATCTATCGTGAAGTTTCAATATCATACAAGAACCAAATTCTTCTCTTGCTACAAGAAAAAAAAGCACACAACAAATTGACCAAAGGAGAAGCAGAAACTCTGTCTCTCAAGACAGGAAATGGGAAATTCGCCTGTGTTTACTTATCTGCGAACTCAGGACTTTTTAGTAAAATTCTTGAAAAGACGTATCGTGAATTTATCGCTTACCTTGATCAACACCCGGATGCGGTGCCTGTTATCATTGGAGAATTTGGGAAAAAATTGTTTACCAACAATTATCCCAATCGCCAATTTACCTTCTATCCACTTGCTGAAGGAAAAGGAATTGAAGATTCACTTAAAAAAGTAACTGAAGATTTGGCTCAGTACTCCAATGTCATTATTTATTATGCAAGATTTGAAAGTATGGCTCACCAAACAACAACTGTACTTGATGTTTCAGGTCAAGGGAAAAAAGACGTTGTAGATGTACAAACCGCGCATTATCTTTTCGAGCCATCGCTTGAAAAAATTATCGCTTTTTTTGAATCAGAGATCTTCGCAGGCATTATCCAACAAACAGTCACTGAGTCAGAGCTTGCGCGGTATGCATCTCGTATCACCACCCTTGATATGGCTCGTGAGAATATCAACCAGCAACTGAAAATCGCAAACCTTGAGAAGCGATTTGCCGTACACCGAATGATGAACAAAAAACAAACCGAAGCAATCACAGGAATATCGTTGTGGAAGATAACTTAGGTGATAGGTACTAGGTATTAGGTCGGAGAAAACTATTTTTTCTTGCTTATTACCTATCACCTAAAACCTAGCACCTAATCTATGAGTCTTGTTACAGGAAAAGTATTAGCAGTTAAAGGACAAGTCGTGGAAGTCTCCTTCTCAGGAGATAAACCTTCTGTTCATGATGTTCTCATTCTTGAGAATAATCCGCTGATCAAAATGGAAGTCTATACGTCCTCTGGCCCTGATAGTTACTATTGTCTTTTATTAACTGAAGGCTCAACAATCACTCGTGGAACCGGAGTTATCAATACATTAAAGCCTGTTACCATTCCTGTCGGGCATGAAGTCTTGGGACGAGTTATTGATTTGTTTGGAAATCCTCGAGATAAAGGAGGCCAAATTCAAACCAAAGATTACTGGCCAATTTATCGAGATGCTCCTACCTACTCTGATATTACTATTCCTAAAGAAATTTTGGTAACTGGAATTAAAGGCATTGATCTTTTCTGTCCAATCCTCAAAGGCGGAAAGATTGGACTCTTTGGTGGAGCTGGTGTGGGAAAAACAATTCTTTTGACTGAGATTATTCATAACATTATCCAGATGTCGCCACATGGCGCTACACAAAAGACATTGTCTGTCTTTGCCGGTATTGGTGAGCGCACCCGTGAAGGACAAGAGCTAGTCGAGTCCCTTGCTGCAGGAGGGGTTCTTCCCTATGCAAGTCTTGTCTTTGGACACATGGGAGAAAACCCTGCGCTTCGTTTCTTAAGTGGTGCAACAGCAATCACACTTGCAGAATACTTCCGTGATGTTATGAAAGAAGATGTGCTGTTCTTTGCTGATAATGTTTTCCGTTTGGCGCAGGCCGGAAATGAGCTCTCACTTCTTATGAATTCGATCCCGTCAGAAGATAGTTATCAGGCAACGCTTAGTTCAGAAATGGCTTCCTTCCATGAACGTCTCGCATCAACCAATACCAATACGATTACCAGTATCGAAGCAATCTACATCCCCAATGACGATATCCTTGACCAAGGAGTGCAATCAATTCTTCCCTATCTTGATTCGACAATTGTTCTGTCACGTAACATTTATCAAGAAGGACGCTTGCCAGCTATTGATTTTATCGCATCAACATCCTCGACCCTTGCTCCAGAATTTGTAAAAATTGAGCATTACAAAACAGCTCTTCGCGCGCAAAGTATGCTGAAAAAAGCTGTCTCACTTGAGAGAATCGTCTCACTTATTGGTGAAGGAGAATTAAATACCGAAGACCAAACAGTCTATAGACGCTCGAAGATGCTTCGCGCATACTTTACACAGAGTTTCTTCACAGTTGAGAAACAAACAGGCCGTCCAGGAAAATTTGTGCCTCTTGAGACCACAGTTAAAGATACGGCAGACATCATGAATGGCGTTTATGATAAATTGACTGAAGATAAATTTATGTTTATTGGTGAAGCAAAAGAAGCAACACAATAATAAGGTACTAGGACTTAGGTAATAGGTACTAGAAAAATGAAAGATGATCTAGTTACCAGCACCTAGCACCTACTCTACTATGACAAATGATCAACCACTACCAACTCATGCTCCTCTTCCTCAGGCTGCTCCACCGCAGAGTCCAGACCCTGCAATTGCTGATGAGAAAATTCATTTGAGGATCCGTAACAGGACGCAGATTATCTTCAATGACGATGTGAAATCAGTAACTTCACGCAATGATACAGGCCTTTTTGATATCTTGCCTGAGCATGCAAACTTCATTTCTCTTATCTCATCTCCCTTGATCATCGGCAAACTCGATGGGAAAAAACAAGAGATTCCATTTAACAATGGCATTATCAAGGTCAAAGATAACGCGATCTTCTGTTATATAGATCTTATTTCTCAAGCTCCGGTCAAACCACCAATTGTTCCAACAGCTGCTACTATCAAAAAGTAAACTAAAGAGTCAAAGTGGATCAATGTTTAGAGTTATTTCTTTCTCTCTTCTTCGAGGTAAACGTGGATCTCATCGACTTTTTGCCAGTCGAAGACTTCTTCAGAGGTAAAGATAATTTTGCGCTCTCGTTCTGCAGCTTCTGTGTTCTCTGATGCATGGATCAAATTGTATTGCTGACTCATCGCAAAATCTCCACGTACTGTTCCAGGGCTTGCCTCTCGAGCTTTGGTTATGCCAATCATGGTGCGTACAGTTGAGACAACTTCAATTCCTTCCCAAAGCATTGCAACAATTGGATATGATTTCATGTAGCTTTTGAGGCCTGGAAAGAATGGTTTGTCTTTATGGTGAGCATACCATTCATCAAGAATTGCATCAGTAAGTGAGATCATCTTGATAGAAGCAAGCTTAAGGCCTTTGTGCTCGAAACGAGAAATGATCTCACCGATCAATCCACGTTGTACTCCATCTGGTTTGACTAATACGACTGTCTGTTCCATGATTATAATTTTAACAAACTCTCCAATTTCTGTCTATCAGTAAAGTTGCCAATAAGTGCTAGATTGAGAGTCTCTTGCTTGAAGAATTCTTTTCCAACTGACTCAAGATCTTCTTTGGTTACGTTGTCAATTTGTGTAAGCACTTCTTCTGGAGTTTCAATCTTCTCTTCAAGTAGCTCCTGATGGGCATAGAATCCCGAAACAGACCTACTATCTTCAAGATCCAAGACTAAGTGTCCTTTAAGAAATTCCTTGGCTTTGGTGATCTCTTCATCAGTAAGTGCCATCTCGCCCCGCGCGACTTTGCTGTATTCAGCGACAACGACTTCAACTGCTTCGACGACGCGTTTGGGATCAATTCCTGCTGTTGTGACCAGTGTTCCTGCATCTGCATATTCATCAGAACTTGTGCGGACATAATACGCAAGTCCCCTCTTCTCACGAACTTCATGGAACAGTCGTGATGACATGCCTCCCCCAAGAATTGCTGAAAGAACTGAGAGTGGATATCTCTTTGGTGAGCTGATAGGAATTGTTCTCACTCCAAGTGCGATATGGATCTGCTCTGTTTGTTTTTGCTTAAGAAGAAGTGCTGGCTTGGTCTGGGATTCAGTCAATTTCTCAAATGTCTTGGTCTCAAACTGCTTCATCGAACCAAAATACTTCTCGATAAGCTCACGAGTCTTTTCTTCATCAATTCCTCCAGCAACAACAACTGTGAGATTGGATGCACTGTAGAGGTCTGAGAGATATGACATAAAATCTTCACGTGTAATGCTTCGTATAATATCTTTATCCCCTGCTATGTCCCATCCCATTGGTGTATCGCCATAAAGAAGTTGTTCATAGATGTCACCAATTTTGCGTGCTGGCATATCCTCATAAAGGTTGATCTCTTCAATGATGACTCCCTTTTCTTTTTCAATTTCAACAGGATCAAATTTAGAGTTCATGAGCATATCTGAGAGAACATCAATTGAGGACTCAATTTTGTCTTTGGCTGACTTGATGTAATAACCGGTTGTTTCTTTGCCGGTGAAAGCGTTGAACTCTCCACCCATGCCATCAATGAGACTTGAAATATCCATTGATGTTGGACGTCTGTCTGTCCCTTTAAATGCCATATGCTCAAGAAAGTGAGAGATACCACTATTCTTTTTATTCTCATAGCGGCTTCCTGCACCTGCCATAACAAGAACAGTTGCGCTTTCAAATGAGGGCATTGGGATGGTTATAACACGGAGACCATTGGGTAAAACATTGCGAGCGAAATTCATAACAGAATCATATTCTAACACTTTTAAGATAATTCTCCAAGCGCTTTACTTCTTTCATACCCTTGCAAATTATTTAAAAATATCCTATAATAACTAGATGGTCCCAGAAAGAATTATTCCAGAAGCCACAATTCAGACAGGAATTGATAGGCTTATAGATAAAGGACATATAACAATTAATCCTCAATTGAGAAGACCTGAAGTGCTTGTTGAACAAAGCCTTGCTACTATGATGTCAGGAGATCAAAGTCCTCGTGTAGCAGGCGTCTTAGTATCTGCCGCACAAGAACTAAGAGAAACAGCAAAAGACAAAACCCCGATATGGGGAGATGTTGGACAAAAAACACTCGAAGTTTCAGGTAGAGGAATAGTAAGAGACGTTGCTAGAGGATCTATAAGCCGTATAGAACGAGGACATGATGCTCTTGTAGAAGCATTTACTACTGGAAATACTAGCCTTGCTGAAGTTGCTTTTGCCAGTCTTACAGGGGAACGCCGTCTCCAACGACCTCTTAGAGATTTGCTTAAAAGCTAATTCCCCCCTACATTTGAGAGCTCTCTGAGGAATAAATTGTAATCAAATTGGTTGACTGCTCCATCATCTGTCAGATCTGACAAGATATTGTTATCTGGTGTGCAATCAGTAGCTGGCAGAAGATCACTGTAGCAGCCCATCAAAACATTGTAATCAAGGATGTTGACCTGATTATCTCCATTGATATCTCCTGCGATAAGTGTGACCTTGGGAAGTGTTGTCACCTGACCCGAAGAGATAGTTTGGATTCCTGGGATCAAACCTCTTAAGAACTGAGGAGTCTGAACCTTAACTGTATATGTCCCTGAATCAAATTGTGAACCTAAATCAATTCTTCCTTCAAATAATCCTGTCGGGCTGTTGTAGATAATTGTTCCTTGTTTCTGTGCAACTTGCTGGTTTTGAGAATTAAATACAGATACCGTTACTTCGCGATCAGGATGTACAAGAGTCATGTTACCATCAGAATTTGGATTGGCACTATCTCCTGCTGTACCAATACCATGAAGTCCGACAACAAGATCAAGTGTTGTGTCACCTGGAACTGGTGTTGCTGTTGGTTGAGGCACTGCAGTTGGAGCAACTGTTGGTTTTGGTGTTGATGTAGCAACAGGTGCTTTGGTTGCTGTAGGCACAACGGGTGTTTTTGTTGCAGTTGGAGCAAAAGGCGCTTTAGTCGCGGTTGGGATAATAGGTGCTTTGGTAGGAGTTGGGCTGGGTTTACTTGTCGGAGCTGGTGTTGCAGGACAATTGATAACTGTGTAGTCAGGACAAGCGTGTCCTGGATAACATGATGGACGAATAATACAGTTTGTGCCGCCTGGTGTTATGGTCGGAGTTGGAGACGCTTTATACGGCGTTGGACTAATACACTTAAGCAATAACCCTGAATAATAACAGTAATAGCCACCGGACTGATAGATCACTGACCCTGATGCATGACTTGCATCATTTTGTTGTTGAAGTGCTGTATTGACGGTAAAAAATACTGCTCCCACCAAAATAACTATCGCAAGAACAGATAATTGTGACGCTTTGGAGAGTCGATGAATATGAAAAAATTTCATAGCAAGAGTGCTGACTCATAAGAAGGCAGCTAGTATTAGTAGATCAGATACGCGTTGAGTTTGTCAAGAAGCTACATTTTTTCTGGAGCCTGAATACCAAGAAGATCTAAACCTTTTTTAAGGGTCTCACCTGTTCTGTCGGTAAGCATCAAGCGGAACTTTTTTTCGTTCTCTTCTGCTTTGAGGATTGGAAATTTCTGGTAAAACAGATTAAATGCCTGAGCAAGCTCAAAAAGATACGTGCAGAGGATATTGGGTGAATATCTCACGGCTGCTTCCTCGACAATTTCTGGAAATCGTGAGAGCAAACGCAAGATATTGCGCTCTTCTACTTTCAGAACGACACTTTCAGCAAACTTCTGTGATTTGAGTTCTGCGATTTGAGATTTTGCAAGAACACTTTGCGTTCTCGCGTAGGTGTATTGAAGATATGGACCTGAGTTGCCTTGCAGAGAAATTGATTCTTCTAAATCAAATGCAATTTCTTGATTCAGTCCAACTTTCAAAAAAGAATACTTAACTGCCCCAATAGCAACCTGCTCTGCTACTTCGTCTTTAATATCATAGGATTCTAAAATTTTTTTCTTCGCTTCATCTAAGAGCCATTCGCCTAAAATAACATTTCCCGTTCGGCTACTCATTTTGCCATGTTTAAGCTTCACCCACCCATATACTAGATGTAGCTGCTTACCAGCATCTTCAGGGAAAAGGAGATCTAATGCCTTAAAAATTACCCTCGTATATCCGTATTGCTCAGGACCTAATACATGAATAATGAGATCAGGATGATATTCCTTATGTTGCAAAGGAGCTAGCCCCATATCTTTTCCTTCATATGTAGGATTTCCTTCGCTGGAGATGAATACACGATCATGCAAACCATATATTGAACCCGGGAAGATAATTGCTCCATCGCTTTTTTCAAAGATTCCCTTTTCCAACCCTTTCAGTACATTTTCTTTCCCAGGCTGAAATGTTTCGCTTTCAAAATACAATCGATCAAAATGAGAATAAACTCTTTTATAAATTTCATTAAAATAATCTAGGCTCCATTGCCGTGTAATTGTATATACTTCTTCATAAGGTTTATAGATACCCCATTCGTGATTATAAATTGATTTATTAATTTCTTTTATGGCAGCTGTTTCTTTTCCATTTTCCTCAAAAAGTTTACTTCCATAAGCATATGCTTCACCAAGTAATGAAATCCTTTTCTGAATGTCTCTCTTTCCCAATGCTTTAACAATATTTAGTATTCGTTCCGGTACATTAGAAGAATTTTCAAACTCTAAACCTTTGAGATCTATCTTATCTTCTCCTATGAGCATAGTTAATCCAAACATTGCTTTTGCTATATGCATACCCACATCACCTTGATAATTTGCCCGAATTACTTTCGCCCCTACTGCTTCTAAAAGACGAATAAGTGATTCTCCAGTTGTAATATTTCTTAGATGCCCAATATGAAACGCTTTATGAGTATTGGGATGAGCGAACTCAACCATTATTTTTTTATTATCTGCTTCAGATTTAGGCTCCGTTGATATAGATAAACTCTTAACCAACGCTTCACTGCTCAACCAAAAATTGATAAATCCTGGTTTGGCGACATGGATTTCATTGAACATCTTAGACTCTGTATTCTTCTTCGTCAGCTCTTCAACAATTTTTTCAGCAAGTTCCATTGGATTCTTGCCTGCTTTTTTGGCGGCGATAAGTGCGACGTTGGTTGAATAATCTCCATGAGTTGCATCCGCTGGATAATCTACCAAAACAGTTACGTCTTTGATGCCCAAATTATTTACAACAGTTGTCAGTTGATTTTTTATTTGCTCTTTTAGCGTCATACTTGTCAATCTATTATACATCACAGCCCCAATGCAAAGTAAGCACATACAGCTTTGCTTGACATATAGCAAGGCTATCAGTATGATAACTTTATGGAAAAAGATAATCTAGTTATAAGAGGAACATTAGTAACAGGAGAAAGGCCTGAAAGAACTGAACCTTTGAGCAAGCCAGAAAAAGTTGCAGAGCATCTTGAAATAAAATATGGAATTAGAGAAGATCCAAGAAGAACTACGCAACTAGAACAGCTCCCAGCAGAACCTATACCAGAAGCATCACAACCTGTAGACCTGGATCAACAAGCCGCAATAAGACAATCAGGATTTGTTTCAGAATTAAAGGAACGGCTAGCTGCAGGTGAAATACCTCAACGGGATGAAGGAAGAATACGGACAACAAGGCGAAGACAGATTCTAAAGCAAGTCGCAGCTGTTCGACCTGCTGGAGAACATACAAAAGAACCAGGACATGTCGCTATAGATAGCCTTGCATCACTACTTCCTGAGAACAGAGTCCGACGATAATATCCTGTCTTCTTACCAAAAGTTATTCAACTATTGCAATTCTCTAGAAATCCTGATACGTTAAGGATATCTATGAAGATTTTAATAATAGATGACGATCAACTTACCTCTACCACGTGGTCCATGGGACTCAAGAACGCTGGCTTTGAAGTAGTCAACGCCACCAACGGACAAGATGGTATCAACCAAGCAAAATCCCAAACGCCAAATCTTATCCTTCTTGATCAGATTATGCCGGACATGCTTGGAAATGAAGTACTCTCTACTCTTAAGCAGGATCCATCAACTTCCAATATCCCAGTTATGCTTATCTCCAACTACAACGAGAATCAAATGATGAAAGATGCTATCTCACAAGGAGCTGTTGACTATATCCTTAAATACCAGATCGAGACCAAAGATCTCGTCGACAAAGTCAAAACCCTTCTCAGTCAATTGGGAGGAACTCAACCTGATACTCAAGCAGCTCCGGCCGCTACTCCAGCCACAACTGATAGTACAGCACCAGCATCTGACGCAGGAACAACACCAGCAGCATCAGCTGATCCTACTCCAGGCACACCTGCTGCGTCCACAGACACGCCCGGTGACAACAACCCCACCGGTTCCGCGTAGTTTGTTTCCATGTCAGACACTGCCCTTTATCAAAAGCTTCTTAACGACGCAATTCGTAAGCAGATGACTATTCTTGGTCGTCAGATCACGCTTATGAAAGTTAAAAATATTCAAGGACTTACCGTAACCGATGACGGATCTGTCGGAACACTTGGAAACAATCCTGAAACGGTAGTTAGACAATTCTTAGAAGAATTTAGAGAGCTCTCCTCACCTCTTGTCAAAAAGACAATGCAACCTCTTCTAAGTGCAATTGGTCCATCACTTACTGAAGCAACTGCTCAGCCAGCAGCTCCTCAAACTGGTCAACCAGCTACTCTGACAACTCAAACGCAACCAGAAAATAAAACCGAATCAAAATCTGATGAGCCAGCTAGTGTCGAAAAAAATTAACGTCTATGTTACTAATTATCATCTCAATCATCGCAATAGCAGCAACAATCGTCTTTGGCGTCATCGCTATTATCTACTCTGTTCGTGAAGAGCGTGCGATTAAAATGCTTGTTGAAAATGAACTCAAACAAAAGCAGCGTCTCTTTGAGATCACCATGATGAAAGAGATCCAAGATAGAATTGGCTATTCACTTGAAATCAACGAAGTTGTCGATGTCATTGTCGGAAGTCTTGATGCATTATTTAAGTACTCAGTCGTTTCATCGCTTGTTCTTGAGGAAAACAAACTGAAATTTACTGCTCATGTCAAAGAGCCAGTCAGTAAACAATACATCGAAACAGTTAAAGCCTCAATGCAACAATCATACACAGCAATTGAAGCAAACAGTATTGAAATCCGTGAAGATGTAAGTATTGTGGGGGCTGCACTTGATGATCTCAATCACTCCCAACCTGCCTCCTACTTCCACATTCCAATTATCGTGAACAACAAAGTTGTTAGTATCTTAAATGTCTCATCTGGAAAAGCTGATAATTTCACCGAAGCTGAGATGACAACGCTTTACAAAATTGCTGCTCAAGCATCAGAAGCACTCTCCCAACTTGAGAATATTTTGACAGTTGAAAAAGGCAAACTCATGGCGATGATCGGAAGTCTCGTCGATGGTATCTTTATGCTTGATGTCAACGGACAATTAACTGTCATCAATGATGCCGCCAAAGATTTCCTAGGAATTGCCAAAGACGACCCATCAACAATTGATCTTATGAGTGCACTTCCCAACAGTTATGATTTCTCAAGCAAGATCCAACGAGCCATCAATCACAAACGTGTCATCGAAGAAAAAGAAGTTGCAGTTGATCAGAAGATTTTCCAAATTTTTATCACCCCTGTATTTGATGTCAGTATCACAACCGAGAAAAAAGTTATCGGTGTCTCTGTCCTTCTGCACGACATCACCCTTGAGAAATCCGTTGCTAAGATGAAAGAAGACTTCACCAACATCATGGTTCATGAACTTCGAAGCCCATTGACTGCGATCAAAGCAAGTTCAGAGCTTATCCTCAATCCTCCTGGTCCACTCGCAGAAGATGAGAAGAACAAAATTATCGGACTTATCTCACAACAAGCTCGCAAGATGCTTGATGAAGTTTCTCTTATTCTTGATGCTGCCAAATTGGAAGCAGGACTCTTCACCATCCAGAAGATCCCAGGAGATCTTAAACAACTTATTACTGAACGTGTTCAGATCTTTGAAGCAGCTGCCCATGAGAAATTTATCAAGCTCGTCGTTGAACTCGATCCATCAATTCCTATGTTTAACTTTGATACCATTCATGTCGGTCAGGTCGTTAACAACTTAATCTCCAATGCTCTCAAATTCACTTCATCTGGTGGCACAATTAAGATCAGCGCCAAACCAGCAATTGGAAGTGTTATCGTATCTGTCTCTGATACTGGTGCTGGTATTCCAAAAGAGAAGCAACATCTCCTCTTCACTAAATTTACTCAGTTGAGTGGAGCAGCACATGGAAGTGTTGGAACTGGACTTGGACTCTACATCGTCAAAGGAGTTGTTGAAGCACATGGTGGAACAGTGAGCCTTGATTCTGAAGAAGGACGAGGAACAACAATTACCTTCACTTTACCAATTGATGGCGCTGCCAAAACTCCGGCAACAGATGAGCAACACCCTGCACTTACTCCTGCAAATAAACCACAGAGACTAGTGAACTGATTAACCTTCTGAACTATAAATGTATTTTTCTGTCGTGGAATTGTTAAAGGTTGAAGCGTAACAGAGACGTTACGCTTCTTTTACCTTTATGCAGCTTTTAATTCATCATCTTCTCGAGCTTCGGCTGCATTTGCAGCATCTACTTGTGCTGCCTTATCTTGTGCTTCTTCAACTGGATGGAGAGCAGTTACATTATCTGCGCCTCCTCTAATTTGCTCTGCAGCTTGTTGACCTGCATCATGAGCTTCTGTTACTAGCTCGACTGGTGCTCCTTTTTCTTTAAGATCTTCTTCAGCTCTTAGTGTTGCCGCTGCAACTTCATCAGCATGATTAACAGCATCTACTCGACGTTGTTCATCTGCCGCATCAGCAGCCTTTTCACCTGCAGTCTGTCCTACATTTTCAGGACGTTGTACTGGTGCACCTTCTGCTGGAGAAGTTGCTTGAGTTGCCTCAGGAGTTTCTGCTGCTGGTGCAGGAGCTGTTGGAGCTATGTCTACTTGTCCTTCATCTACCATATATCTCACCTCGCTTTCTCCCCTCCTTGATTATTCCAAATACAAATTGGGGACGCCGGAATGACGTTAGTCTTCCGGTGCATATTGTTAATACTATCTACTTTTATACTACAATTCTAGGATATCTCAAAGGACTGATTTGGGAGACAGCGGGTCTGATCTGAGAACTATTTTTTTCTTCTTCAGAAATACCCAAGCAATAAGCAAAGAGTAGTACCCAATCCATACAATTGGTGAAACATCAGTTACATGAAAGACCCAATCACTCTGCCCGAAATATGAGACGACTGATTGAAAATAGACGAGAAATGGCAAAACTGGATATACCAACAATTCCCCCACAACAGGAACTGCAAGCCCCACAAGTGCGGCAACACTTCCAAAGATCATAAGAAGAGGCACTGTCCACAGAACAAGCGCATTTACAAGAACTGATAAGAGTCCAATCTGCCCAAATACCCCGAGAAGAATCGGCAGCGTCCCAAGTTGGGCAGCAAGCGTTGTCGTAAATGACTCGGTGATGAAATTATCTGGAAGTGGGATGAGGGGTTTAAGAAAAAGAATTCCTAGTGTCGCCATAAATGACAACTCAAAACCGACATCAAACAAAAAGCTTGGCTGCCACAACAAAAGAACATAACCGCTTATGACAAGCGCAATTGCTGCCATGTGTTGGCGGCCCAGAAGTCCTGCACCAAACGCAAGAAGTCCCATGATACTTGCCCGAAGAATCGATGCTTGAAAACCAACCAGAAAAATATAAAAAATAATTCCAAGACTTCCGATGATAAGAGCTGTTTGTCGGCGGAAGAAAAATCCGAGCGTATATAACATCGCAGCAGAAACAAATGTCACGTTCATCCCCGATGCAGCAATAACATGAAGGACGCCAGTCGCTTGAAGATCACCCCAGAAATTGGCTGGAAATTGCTCTTTGGAACCGAAAACTATTCCCATAAGAAGACTTGCTGGGATCTGCGGCAAGGCTTTGTTATAGAGAGTTTCTGTCCGGGATTTGATCACATGTGCAAATGCTGATAGTGGATCAGTTGATGCTTTTTTCACAACAATCATCGGATGATACAAACTCAAAATACTCGTGCCATCTTCAAACGAATGAGATTGCAGTCGGCCTGAGATCGTAACAATCTGTCCATAATGAAGCTGTGGATCCGCATCAGCTGTAACAGAAATGAGTTGTCCTACAGGTGTCCGGAAAGAAAATTTCTGTCCCCCACTCGATGCCAGAGGTTCTGCTTGGAGTGTTGTTACCAAACTAACTTCTTCCCCATCATGATAGGTTGGATTGGAATGATAGAACTGAAAAAAGCGAAATAACAATCCTCCAAGCAAAAAAATACTAATAATAACCAACGCTACCTTAGACATAGAAACAATTTTTAATTTTTCCCAAAGGGATCCCTTCGAGACAATTTACAATTTTCATTGAATTTTCAATGCATTAATTTCCAATTATTTTTAAGGAAATAGTTATTTTTTGAAAAATAAGTGTTAGCTCTTGAGCTTCTTTCCAGAAACGTCTAATCTCTTCTTTTCTCTCTTCACTATGAACAGCTATCATGCGAAGCCAATGTTTTGTTTCTTGTGATTCTTTTTTGCATATAAAAATTTTGTTTTTAAAATCTCTTCGTGAACTTACTCCATTAGCTTCCATATAATTAGCTCCAATCGATGTTGCGGATCGTACTAATTGATTAACTAATGGAGAGAGGATGGGATCAATTTTTAATGTTTTGCAGAATCTAATTATGGATTCCCCAAATTTTGCTGTTCTTTCTTCAAGATCATATTTGTTTGGTTTTTGAGTCATTGGTTATTGATTAAAAATTAAAAATTGGAAATTGAAATACTAATACACCGTCACCTGATCCTTAATCTTCGCAAATTCACCCGCTCCAACTACTTTCTTATTAAGCAGATCTTGCGTAATTGCATATGGCCTATTGCTGATAATTTTCTGTGCTGTCACCGGCCCAATACCCGGCAATGCATCGAGTTGTTCCTCACTTGCCTGATTGATATTCACAGGTCCCGTTGATGCTCCTTGAACACTTCCAGACGAATTACTGGAAGTACTTCCTGATGTCACCATTTGTTCTCCAACTGCAGGAATATAAAATTTTGCGCCATCAGTAAGTGGAGATGCCATATTGAGATTCTGCGAGATTTGGTGACGATCCGCATCCTGAGCAAGACCACCTGCTGCAATGAGTGCATCTTGAATTCTTGCATCAGTTGAGATCTTGTACACGCCTGGCTTTTCTACCGCTCCTTCAACATCAATTGTGATGTGTTTGGGTGCAATTGTGACTTGAGCAACGGAGTCAGAAGAAGGGCTCAAATTTTGAAACTGCGGATCATCACTTGCTTGTGGATGGGAGAGATTTAAGAAGCCATATCCAAGACAAATTACTCCAATAATTCCAAAAACAAGAGCAATTGCGTGTTCCTTGATAAAGGGCAAAAGATTTTCTTTGAGCTCCATAGCTCAAGCATACAAAACCTAAGCTCATCTGTAAAGAGGATATTAAGCGGCTGTTGTATGTTGTTGTTTGGTCTTCAGACTAACAGGTCTCATACCAAGTCTAAATCTCATTTCACTTGCAACCTGAGTCATAATAGTCGCATCACGAGCAACTTCTGACTCAATTGCTGTAACCATAGGTAATGCTTGATATGCAGCATGCACTTTGGGATACCATTCACTATGAAGCGAATTCATTGTAGCGCTATATGGATTTGTCTGACCTTCTTGTGGAGCAAAACGAGTGATCTTTTCTTGAACAGATTTTCCTAATATTTCTAAATTGTGGGCACGCCTCTCAACTTCACCTTGTAAAAGATCTGTCTGTTCTTGTGGAGCGTTCTGTTCTTTTGCACTTGCAAGATTTGCTTTTACGACATCATGATCTGCCTGAAGAGTAAGAGCAGCAATCCAATCATCAACAGCATGCCTTTGAGGAGATTCCGGATCTTTGTCTTTTAAGATGCCATGAATATGCTCTTCCAATTGAAAAAAAATGAGTTCTTTGTCTGTGAGACGATCTACGTGAGCTTGTTCAGTTTTAGTCGCAGGTGATTCTGATTCTACTTTAACCATAGAATCATTATACTATAAGACCGTATCAGCGTCAAGCAACTACAAAATTGAGGATTTTACCAGGTACCAAGATGACTTTTCTGACTTCTCTATCTAAGAACTTCAGGACATGCTCATCTTTTCGCGCCATCTTTTCAAGAAGTTCTTTATCACTTCCCTCTTTAACTGAGACATCCAATGTCGCTCGCAATTTTCCATTTACCTGAACAGCAATCGTCACATTTTCTTTCTTCAAATATTTCTCATCGTATGTCGGCCAATCACTGAGATGAATTGAAAATTCATTTCCCATATCAGCCCAGATCTCCTCAGTCATATGAGGAGCAAATGGTGCAAGAATTTTTACAAATGTTTCAGCTTCATCTCGTGACAAATTCTCCTGCTTTGAGAGGAAATTGTAGTATGTCATAAGTTTGGCAATGGTGGTATTAAATCGTAAATTCTCCATATCCTCAGTTGCGCCTTTGATCGTCTCGTGCATCATTCGAAGTCGTTCATCAGACATCTCAAAATTTCCAATTTTAGAATCTTGCAACAACTTCCACACTCTCTTGAGGAATCTACTCATTCCATCAATTCCACTATCTCTGAAATCTCCACCTTGATTGAATGGTCCTAAGAACAATAGATATGTCCGAAGCGTATCTGCACCATATTTGTGGATATAATCATCAGGATTGATGATATTGCCTTTGCTCTTACTCATCTTCGCACCATCTTTGATGATCAGCCCATGCGCATAGAATCGTGAGAACGGCTCTTCAAAATCGACATATCCCATGTCTTTAAAGGCCATCATCAAGAATCGTGAATACAACAAATGCAGCACTGAATGCTCTGCTCCACCGATATATGAAGTCACAGGCAACCAAACACGCCTTTTTTCAGCACTCTCAATCTCACTCTTTGTAGCATCTGTAAATTCTTGAGCCTTGTCTTTTGGCATTGGGAATGGTATGTGTTTTAAGTCAGTTGCAAGATAGCGCAAGAAATACCATGCTGAATCCAAAAAGGTATCAGAGACATCTGTCTCTCGTATTGCTTTTCCACCACAATGAGGACAAGTCGTTTCATAAAATTCAGGATGATTTGCAAGTGGTGCTTTGCCTGTACCGAGTGGTTTGAAGTTCTCGATATACGGAAGTTCCACTGGAAGATGTTCTTCTGGATACCAACCAACTGATTCATTGGAAACATTACTTTTGTTTTTCTTTCCTTCTTTGGTTGTAAACCAAGATTCACCTTTTTTTGCACATGCTTCACAATAGATCATCGGGATCGGTGGTCCCCAATATCGCTGCCTGGAAATAAGCCAATCACGCAGATGATATGTTACTTCTCTTTTACCGTAACCTTCTTTCTCGATATGATCCATGATCGTTTCTGTTGCCTTATGAATATCCATGCCATTGAGAAAACCAGAATTGATCATCGTTCCCTCTTCTTCCTGGACTTGCTCAATTGTTGTGATGGGACTATCATCACCATCTTTGCCGACAACAACTCTTATAATCTCCAGACCAAACTTCGTTGCAAATTCAAAATCTCTTTTATCATGTCCAGGGACTCCAACCAAAGCACCTGTCCCAAATCCACCAAGAACAAAATCTGAAACCCAAATTGGCATCTGATAATCAGTTAAAGGATTGGTCGCATACAATCCAGTAAAGACACCAGTCTTTTCTTTACCTTCAGCGAGGCGATCGATTTCTGACTTGTTCTTTGTTTTATCAACATATACTTTGATTTTCTTAACTATTTGAGGATCTACTTGTATCGTCCCATTTAGTATTTTCTCTACAAGTTCGTGCTCAGGAGCAAGAGCGATAAATGTCGCACCATAGTTAGTGTCAGGTCGTGTAGTAAAAATTGTAACAGTCTCATGAAAATTTGGAATTTGGTAGGTTATATTAATACCGGACTTCTTCCCTATCCAATTTCTTTGAGCAACTCGAACTTTTTCACTCCAATTCAAATCTTTAATGTTATTTAGGAGAGACTCTGCATATTTCGTGATTTTGAAGAACCATTGTTCCAGATCTCTCTTCTCAACGACTGTTCCACAACGCTCACATTGTCCATCAATGACTTGTTCGTCTGATAAAACGGTCTTACAAGAAGGACAAAAATTGACCGGAGAGTTTTTCTTATAAGCTAATCCTGATTTAAAAAGTTGAACAAAGATCCATTGCGTCCAGCGGTAATAATCAGGATCATATGTTTCTAATTTATTTTCCCAAGCATAAGAATTTCCAATTGCATGCAATTGTCGATAGAAATTTTCCTGTGTCCTCTTTGCATGATCTACAGGATGATCATTTGTTTTAATTGCATGGTTCTCAGAATGAATTCCGAACCCATCAAGACCCATCGGTTCGAAGACTTCATATCCTCTCATCCTTTTATAGCGTCCATTTACATCTACTCCACCAAAAGCATACATACTTCCGACATGAAGACCCTCGGCTGACGGATATGGAAACATCATGAGATTGTAGTAAGGAATTCGTGTTTGTTTACCTTTCTTTTTAGCCTCAGCCTTTGATTCTTTTGAGGCTATTTGAGGCTTAGCAGAATCAAAATCAGGCTGATAGACCCCTTCCTTCTCCCATTTAGCTTGCCATTTCAATTCAATCGATGATGGGTTATAAATTTTCTTGGTTTGTGATGTTTCTTTGGCCTTATTCGTGCTCATTCTTAGAAGTATAGCATACTTTTTACTATGCAAAAAGAAGATCTCTAAAGAGCTTATCTTGGTGGAGATACCACGACAGAACATCCTGTAGATATGAGCATGATCAAGAATCGTAGACAATGATACAATAAAATATAGTTATTTAAGGCGTGAAAAATCATTTCAAAACTTATGAAAAGTACATAAGGATATTTTAAATAATAGAATAGTCCTGGAGTAAGAATGCTAAATAAAGACAGTCTAGATAAAGGTCTCTTTTTACTCTTTATGAACATGTGTTTTTAGCACTTGCTAGTAATTTATAGCGTTGTCTTTTCCTTTAAAATCTACTACCATGAATAAGCAATGCAAACCCCATATTTTCCAAACAACATCCATCGTAGAACACCAAACTCATTTGGTAAAATTGGAGTTTCCTCTCTCAGCCTTTTACTGACATTTCAGTTTTTAACTGTACCTTTTCATCTGATACAAATTGCAAATGCCGACACCGAAACAAATGGAAACTATTCAGTTGATGTCGGCAACATTGACACCAATCCCCAACCGACTCATATCCCAAAATCTCAACCCCAAGTTTTGGGAACACAATCACCCAAACCAGAATTTACAACTGGTCCAAATTATACAGTCGATTCTTCCAACGACTCTTTCTCAGTAACAATCTCCCAAAATATTGTTGACTATGGAATTCTTTCATCAACCAATCCAGTAATCCGTACTTCAACAATTTCTTTTTCTGATTTAGGACTTGGCGCTGAAATTTTGACATATGAAGATCATCCTCTCCTTTCTTCAAAAAATGATACTATCCAAAATACCTCTTGTGATAACGGGTCATGTACTTCGCTAATTGCAGCAGCATGGAGTAATACACTAACTTATGGTTTTGGATACCGCTGTGACGATTACAATGCCAATCTTTGTGACGACCAATTTAATACATCAAATTACTTCAAACAATATCCAGAGATATCAATCAACCAACAACCATCTCAACTTTTAGTACACTACGGTATTGGCTCAAACCTAAAAGCGACAATCACCAATAAAGTCAATATTTCTGGAACTCAAAAAGCAACCGGATACGAGAACAACATAACGTATCTTGCAATTCCAAGTTTTTGACATATTATGAATAAAAGATATCAAACTGTACGAATTTTTGTCATCCTCTTTTGGGTCTGCTCCCTTTTCCTTCTTTTACCAAAGGATGTTTTTGCCGATGGCTCATCTTTTGAAATCTCTCCCTCTGTTCTCAAAATTCAAGCAAAACCTCCGGCAGATGTTTGGGCACCATTTACAGTTGTCAACCGAAGTGATCAACCAACCACTTTTACCATCGGCTATAAACCTTTCGATCCTCAAGCATCTCAAAATGGAAATGTAGTTTTTCTTAAAAATGGTTCTCCTATTCAAGGACAGGACAAAAAAATTTTTCAGCATATACAAGTTGTTGATGCCAAAAACAATTCTTTCAGCACGATAGTTATTGGACCCAAGCAGTCAACAACTCTTCGCTTACATCTTGTACTTTCAGCCAATGAACCCAGTAGTGACTATTACTTCTCGCTTATTTTCTTGCAATCGCCATCTGCAATAAATCAAAACATATCAAAAGATATCGACAATAGAAAAAATACCGTTTCTACCCTTCAAACAGGCATTGGTATGAATATACTTCTAGCTGTTGGAGAAAAAGAGGCTCCGATTGCCAATATCGATTCATTTACAACTTCCTTCTTTAAAGATAGTGGACCGGTTCCATTCGAGCTCACCGTCTTTAATGATGGGCCTCATTTTATTTCTCCCTCTGGCCAAATTTTGATAAAAAACATGTTCGGACAAACTGTTGGCAAAATAGATATTCCATCAACCGTTATCCTTGACGGGACAGGCCGAACGTTAACTAGCAAAGCCATTATTACTTCTGCTGGCTCATCTTCAAAGCCGCTGCTCATTTGGCCTGAAAAATTTATACTCGGATTATATACCGCAACGCTTACTCTTGCCGTTTCTGATCAAGGACCTATCTATACAAGAACCATCAATTTTTTTGCTTTTCCGATACATTATCTTTTCTATATTTTAGGACTAGTCCTTATTGCTATACTTTTTTACTTAAGAGTGAAAAGAAAGATTTCCTAAAATCATCCTCTATCAAAAGATATCGTTAAAAATCATTTGAAGCCATATTTCTACTGTAAACAGAACAACAATTAGAGCTATTGAAGAGAATAAGTAAGGTCCTTTATAAAAAAATTGAATAAAATAGCTGTTTAGATTGACAATTCAATCTAAATCACATTTATCACTTACTCTTTTATACCGCTAGCTATTGGTATTTACTATAACAATTGAGGTCAAAAAAATCTTCACTTGCCTACTTACCACTCTTTTAAAGTTAAAAATTCTCTACAAAAACTGTTTTCTAAATACAGATTACTATTTACAGCATTAGTACGATTCATTACGTTAATCAAATATTTTTAGATTGTTGTTTCAGGCTAAATCAACCAATATATAGAGATTTAGGTACAAAACCCATTACTATAGCTTTCGTTAAAGCTTAACTCATACTTATTTTACTTTCGCATCCTTTCTTCAAGAAGAACGTAGCAATAGACAATCTCCTCTGATAAGTAACTGCATCAAAGGATATAACTATAGACAAAAATAGTATAATTTATACTTATTAATTCTTTCGGTAATTAAATATAAGATATAAATAATTTACCTAATAGGTATCGGTAATCAAAACTATAAGGAAATTACTATAAATACCACCTCTATTTATCTCTTGTAGAACCCTTATTACTCATTTACGCATAAACAAAGCCCTTATTTTGCATTCTGTGACGTTATAAACCAAGGCTAAGATGCTGTATCTCAACATTTCTACTGAAGATCAGCCACAAAAGAAAGACCACGTCACAAGGCTATCTATATAATAGTATTGTTATCATATGAAATAGTGAATATATTATAATCCACTATCATCTTTTTCACCTGTTATTCATAATAAAGAAGATCTGGTTAATAGTTATACGACTAGTAAGACATGCTCTATGCGAAACTTGCGTTTAGGCCATAATATCAATCCGAAATAAGAGTTTAAATACATAGCATTAGGAGGGTATGAGTGCTATTTTCCACTTGATGTAGCTCTTTTAAGAATAAGTGTTGGAAAGAGCAAAATTATAGGTATAAAAATACTATTTTTTATCAAAAATCTTCTACACCCCATATTAGAGGAAAGAGAAAAAAAGCATTTTTTTCATAGTCAATAAAAAAGAAGTTATTTTTTCATAATAAAATTTAGCCTCAAAGATATCTTATATTATCGAAAAATATAGACAAATAGACAATTTCACGCCATCTAAAACTCTTTTCACGCATTTTCACACCACAAAAATGATGAAAAATACAAAATGCTATATCTCAATTCATATCGCAATGTATCATTTTTGTTTTTACTGTCTTGACAACAAATACTCCACTTTTATATCCTAAAGTTAATAGGATTTTTCACTGACGATAACTTGTATAATCGGTATAATCTCAAAGCTAAAACCTATTTTTTACAGTTTTTCAAAAAATAGTTTTCACAAAGGAGTGATATGGATATAGTAAACAGTTTTAAAAACCACCTACAACTACAAAAACATCCCCCCAGTTCTCTAACTATCAAGAACTACCTTTCAGACGTTAGAAAATTTCTTACGTGGTTCACTCAGACATACAGCACATACTTCACACCAGAACAATTATCTACAGAGGTTATTAAGAGATATCAATCTGATATTCAATCACGTACAAACAACTCCTTACCTGCAGCAAGATCAGCAAAACGATATCTGTCCTCACTGAGAAAATTCACAGGCTTCCTACACGAATCTGGAGCCATCAAGACAAATCCTTTCATTCAGGCTGAAACTATTCATGTGAGCCCTGACCCTTTCTTCTTCAAAGAATTTAAAAATTTCCTTTTCACAGAACATGCAAGCAAAGTAACGATAAAAAACTATATGGCAGACATAAAGCAATTTATAGATTGGCTCGAACATGTTATAGGTGATAATGAAAATGCTAGCAGTCTATTCATGTCGATTGACAACTTAGCTTTGGAGCAATATAAATTACGGCTATTGAATGAGGCAAAGCTCTCACCTGTCTCTATCAATAGAAAACTTTCATCACTTCGAAGATATGTACGATGGCTAAGCGAACGTGGAGTTATTACATCAACAATCTCAATACAAGAACCACAAGTAAAGGAAATCTCTTCTTCAATAGAAGAACCTATACTTGAATCTATCGTTCCTGAGCCTCCTTTAACGGCCCTGCGAGATCTTGATGAAGAAAAGCAGGCTGAAAAGCATAAGGAATATTCTCATTTTGGGCCACTTAGACTCGCACAGCGAACATCAAAACTTATCAATCTAGGCATCGATCTGCTACTTTTTAATCCTATAGCTCATGCTGCCGAGGCTATTCATTATTATCTGTGGAAGAAAGGTGGCAACGCAATCTTTGCACCTGTTTCAACAATCCTCGAAACTTCATCATATGTTCCAAAAGGTATTTCAGTCAAAACGATTATACCTAAAGCTTCTAGCATAATACCACCTCATTCTGCCAATTTAGCTTCGGCCATTGATAGAATTAAAACATATAAAGGCATACCAAGCCCTGACTCCGTGCGTAACTTTGGTAAAGAGATGTACGCACCCCTTCGGATATCTACCTCACATATGGATTGGAAGCAAAGACTAATTCACCACTTACAATACAGTCGTCCTGATTGGTATAGGAGATATCACACACTTCCTTTCACCCATTATCTCCATCTTGCAATACTGATACTAGTCATGGTCATATGCGGGTCAACACTTTATCAAACATGGTACGGTCCGGATACTAAAGCAAGCCAAGCTGTGCTCTCCGCCCAGGACACAGCGCCGCCCAGGACGCTTTCCTTCCAAGGAAGGCTATTAGATAATAATAATGTACCGATCACCGCAGAGACCCCTCTGCGGTTTGCTCTCTATAATAGCCCCACTGCAACAGGCGCTGCATTGCTTTGGCAAGAGAAACAAGTGATCAAACCGAATCAAGATGGATCATTTACAGCAACCCTTGGAATGCTATCCAGGCTTAATCAAAGTATTTTTGCTGACAATCCAAGCCTGTATGTAGGAATTAGTGTTGGAGACAATCAAGAATTGAGCCCACGACAACAAATTCCAACAACTGAACTATCTACTAACTCCAAGGCTGTTGAAGGCTTAAAACCAATAACTGACTCTCCTACTCTTGCACAAAATGTCCTTCTTGCCCTTGATTCCAGTGGAAATTTGACTATAGGAGGCACATCAAGCCACACTTTCCAGGCAACTGGAGGCAATTTTACGCTTTCTGGCAAAGCACTTCTCCTTACTACAAACGAAGGCAATATTCAACTCTCTCCTGGAGGATCGGGAATTATTGATCTAGAAAAACCACTACAAAATATATCAAACAATATCGGACCTAGCGGAATTCCTGGAGCTGTGGAAGTAGATGATATCTTATCAGTCCTTGCCACCACAAGTAGTCGATCAGCCCTTATCATCAACCAAAACGGCCCAGGCGATATCATTAGCGGAAAGAGTCATGGGGTTGATAAATTCAGGCTAGACGCGAGTGGTAATGAGTTCATAGGTGGTAATTTAGTCCTTGCTGGTGACACTATAGGAACTAATTCGACAGTATTTGATATAGGAGGAACGAGTGTTAAAACATTGACTCTGGGTAAAAATGCTTCTGTCTTAACTCTTGGAGGATCAACTGGAATAACATCAATTAATAATAATCTCTCAGTTAGAGGAACGAGTAATTTCCAAGGAGCTGCGACATTTGCAAGTAACCTAACCGCAAACGGAGGTATTACGATCCCTGATGGACAGAAGTTAACACTTACTAACTTCGATAATGGAGCAATCCCCTTTATTAATGAGAGTAACCAAGTCGTTCAGAATCCAGCGTTCACATGGAATGATTTGGGAAGGACACTCACAATTGCAGGCGCGATCTGTGCTCAAGCCTCAAATGGAGTATGCGGAACCAACCAAGGAACAATTTATGCAGCATCCTATGCAACAGAACAGACCGCTGACGTGGCTGAGGAATATATCTCTTCACAACATCTTGAACCTGGAGATCTCGTAGTAATTGAAGGACTTGGCAATAGTAATGCTGTTGTTAAATCAACAGCTGCATATCAGCATGCACTGCTTGGGATTGTCTCGACAGATCCTGGTGTTACGCTTGATTCAAACGTTCAGACGGATTCAACTCACACAAACGCCTATCCGCTTGCACTCCAGGGCCGCGTACCAGTCAAAGTCTCAACGATAAATGGAGATATTCAACCTGGAGATGATCTCACTTCATCTTCAATCCCAGGCGTTGCCATGAAAGCAACAGGACCTGGGCAAATCATAGGTCGTGCACTTGAAAGCTATTCCAATTCAGACAAAACGGCTATTGGAAAAATTACTGCCTTTGCAAACCTCTCGTACAGAACAACTGAGACTACAATTACTGATAATGGAGATATCGCAGCAGCGAGTAAATCTGGTGCGCTCGTAAATACCCCTCCAACTGCAAGCTCCTCAGCTTCAATTGACCAAACGATATCTGATGTAGCAGATACAATCCAACTTGGTTGGGTCCGTGCTCAGACGATCTCAACACAATCACTTCATGTAACAACGGATACTATCACAATTGGTGGTCAAACGCTCAAAGACTACATAGTGGGGATAGTTGAACAGATACTTGATCAAGAGTTTAATAAAAGGCTTGCTCAAGCTACCCCATCCACCCAAATTGTCAACCCTATTGCAAGTAATTCTGCTCAAACAACAGATCAATCTAAATCAAATATAGTCGAACCAACTCCAACAGCGAGCCAAAGTGCAGCACCACAATTGACGGATACTCAAGCAAGTAGCTCTGGCACTACCACCATTTACAATATATATAATAGTATAGCGACTCAGAGTGCAACTGCCAGCATCTCAGCAACTCCAACGCCAGACATTACAGATATAAGTCCGACTGTCTCACCCACTCAGGCACAACAGCCACAAATAAACGCATCACAAACATATCAAAATAGCAACTTCCAGAACCAATCGCCTCTCGGAAATGAGTACGAACCTGTTTCAAGTCTGAGTGCTGAGCTTAATAATACGCCACACTTTGCGACATTTGATCAAGGTCTAGTCTCCCTTGGACCGACCAGCCTCACAGATGTGGGAGTGAGTAGCTCACTTTCAATTA
This sequence comes from Saccharimonadales bacterium (SeqCode), assembly GCA_035479415.1. Classification (GTDB taxonomy): domain Bacteria; phylum Patescibacteriota; class Microgenomatia; order Levybacterales; family UBA12049; genus JACDET01. The sequence continues at coordinate 18,005 of DATIIS010000004.1, read as the reverse complement.
ATAATAATCTTAAGATTACTGCCGATGCTATCAATACTATTGGAAGCGATCTTAATATCGAACCGTTGAGACAAGGAAATATCAATTTCATGGGTGGATTAGTCACAATAGACACGCAGGGCAATCTTCACGTTAACGGCAATGCAATCTTTGCACACGATGTAGCAGTCAACGGACAATTCTCCGCAGGCATCATTGCTCCAATTCCAGACAATGATCTGGTCATTAATTTAAAGAACAAATCAGATACTACTGGGTCATCTTTAATTGTTACAGACGCGACAGGAAGCGGAGTCCTCAAAATTAATCAATCAGGAGATGTCGCATCATCAGGCGATGCACAATTTAATACGATCGCCAGCCATGGCTTCTCTATCATTCGAGGTGCACAAGCCGACACATCGATGACGCAGACAGTCGCACAAGGTTCAGCAGGCACAGGAACGATAACGGCATATGAGACACAACGTACAATTCTCACTCCATATGTGACAGATCACTCGTTAATTTATATTACTCCAACGACTCAAACTCAAAATGCAACTCCATACCTGGCAAGGCAAACAGTTGAAGATCCAAGAAGTGGCAGCAAAGGATCCTTTACTGTTGCCATACCTACAACAATGACGAAAGATATTGGATTTAATTGGTGGATTGTCAATTAATTTAACCTTGAGGAGAAACACTATAGACGACTTGATTGTTATAGTAAAGTTAAGCTTGACAGAAGAAGAAAATACTTGTTACAGTTAAAAGAGGTTAATATTTCTACCTATGCCTGAAAAGAAAAAAGAGATTGTATCCTATGTAGAGAATGTAAGCTTGCTTATGGTAGGTTTGCTTTTTGTCCTTTTTCCCGTTTTCTTTCTGAGCTCAACGACTGATGCCTTTGTACTTCCAAAAGAGCTCCTTCTTATTATTTTAAGCTCACTTTCGCTTCTTATCTTTGGAATCAAAGCAATTGTTGATGGTAAATTACGCTTGAGAACTTCTCCATTTGATGTTCCAATGATTCTCTTTATAATTGTTGTTTTTCTTTCAGCAATTTTCAGTGCTGATAGGTATGATGCTCTTATTGCATCTGCTCCGCTTCTTTTTGTAGGGTTTCTTTATTTTGTTATTATTAATGTAGTTAAGAATCAAAAACAACTGCTTTTCCTTCTTTCTACATTGACCTTGGGAGCTGTGATTTCATCACTTCTTTCGATTTTTTCTTTCTTTAACATTTATTTGCTTCCATTCTCGTACACTCACGCACAATACTTTACAACCTTTGGTTCTCTTCTCGACCAAGCTATCTACTATGCATTGATCCTTCCAATTGCTGGATACTTTGGCTATGCATTTATTAATGGCATGAGCGCACCTAAACAAGCAGCTGCAACCAGCTCACCCTTCTCTTCTACTACTCAAACACATCGAAAGCGCTCATCCGGGTTAATGGCAATCTTTGCATTCTCTTTTATAGTCATCGGAATTGCGCTTGGCCTAACTGTCTATATGCTCTTCACAAGTCAGAAGCCTCTTATCCTTCCATTTGATATAGGACTTCAAACAGGCTTTGCAGCAATCTCACAAAACAATGTCTTTAAGAGCTTGTTTCTTGGAAGTGGATACGGGACATACCTTAATGACTTTACTCAATTCAAACCTGCAGCTTACAACACTAATGAAGCTCTGTGGGCATTCACATTTTTCAGATCAAGTAGCTTCCTTCTTGAGCTCTTAGCAACAACAGGACTTCTAGGAATTGCTGTCTTTGGAATTATTATGTATCGAATCTTTAAAGAAAAGAACTTCTTCTTGCCTCTTATGCTTGGTCTTTTAGCAGCAATCTTCCTTCCATTCTCATTTACGCTGACAGCGCTCTTCTTTATTCTTCTTGCTCTGTTTGGAATTGTCTGTGTTCACAACAACCCACAACGATTTGGCGAAGCAGAATTTTCACTTCTTGCTTTGAGACGAGGATTATTAGGCACACCACAAGATCACACACATCAGCCTAATACATCTGAAAGAAGATTTAGTAAGATCTTCCCAAGTATATTTATGATTATTATTGTTGCAGTCGTAGGGATACCATTATACTTTATAACTCGATTTATCATCTCAGATTTCACATTTCAACAATCACTCATTGCTGAATCTCAAAACAATGGCCTTGCAACCTACCAACTTCAAACCGCTGCAATTCAACAGTTCCCTTACCGTGATATTTACTACCGATCATTCTCACAGACCAATCTTGCTTTGGCAAATGCGCTTGCGGTCAATCATCCTAAGAACGCTTCTCCTAGCGCTCAAACACAAAAGGACATTTTGACATTGATTCAACAATCAATTAATGCAGGACGTGCGGCAGTCACTGTTGCTCCTGCGACATCATTTGACTGGAACAATCTTTCATCAATTTATCGAAGTTTGATTGGATTTGGGCAGAATGCAGATCAGTTTACTATACTCACAGCTAACCAAGCAATTGCACTTGATCCCAACAATCCTCAACAATATATTGATCTCGGTGGTGTTTATTATCAACTTGGAAAATACGAAGATGCTATACGAGAATTCCAAATAGCACTCAATCTTAAACCAAACTATGCAAATGCTTACTATAATTTAGGACATGCCTACCAACAAATAAATCAGTTCCCTCAAGCAATGGAGGAATATAGAGTAGTTAAACAACTTGTTGCAGGAAATGAAACCAATACAAAACTGATAGATAATGATATTGCCGCACTTAACGATCAGATCAATGCAGCGAAGAATGGAACTAAGAAAGCGTCAGCTGCACCAGTGCCATCAGTTACACCTGCTCCACAAGATCAGAATCAGCCAATCACTGTAAATAAAGCAGCAACAACATTACCACCACACAATCCTAAAGAAAAGATCCCAGCTCCTGGCGATACTTCTTCAGTCCAAAGTCCATCTCCATCCCCGGCAGCTGACACATCTCCTGCTCCAACAAAAGCTTCCCAATAATAAATCTCTTTTGAAAATAAAGTCTTCAACTAATAAAACGAGGTTTCATATTATAAACAGCACTAAAGTAGTTTAAATACTAATTAATGTATCAAAATATAAATTAATATGTCTATGTAGATCTACTCCCAGAACAACAAAACGCCCCGCAAATGCGAGGCGTTAAGTAATAAGTAAACGAACGTCGTTACTATTGTTCTCGTTGCTTTCTAAAGCAATCACGACAAAGAACCGGTCGATCACCTTTCGGCTCGAATGGTACTGTGTCTTGCTTACCACAATTTGAACAGGTTATTGGAAAAGATTGTCTTTGTTGACGGTCCCCTCCACCACCATGATTGTTGAAGTTCGCGCGAGCTTTAACTCGGCATTCTTTACAACGAAGCGGTGCGCTAAAACCTTTTTCTTGGTAGAATGCTTGTTCGTCTGCAGTCCAGACGAAGTCCTTTCCACAGTCTTTGCATTGAATCATTTTATCTTGTGCCACTTAGGAATCACCCCCTTTACTATACATGTTACTTGCGTAATCCTAAGTGAACTTATTGAGGCTAAAAACCCGACTAATTAGCTTAGAATACTAGAATTGACTTAAGCTTTTATCTACATAAAAACCGCAATCTTTGGTATTATATCACATCATTTACCTAAAATGATAAGAATATCAGCTTTGGAAGACTTTGCCTCCCCGGCTGGAAGAGGTCCAACTTTGCCTTTGAGGAGTTTTGCCAATGCTGCAGCTGAAGTTGCGTTTTTGCCTGTCTGATCAACAATAATTGAGGTTGTATAGGTGGATTTTTGCGCATCTGCCTTGGCGACAACTGTCACATTGGGCATCTCTTTCTCTATCTTCTGCGCAGTTGTGGCTGAGTACCCAATTGTCGTTGTACCATTATATATGGCCACATCGACAGGCTCGGGAGTAACTGAGACAGTGCTTGTTGGAGTTATATTGGTTAAGGAAATTGGACCAACCTCAATGATCTTGCCTGCAAGTGGATCATAAAGGATCGCTTCTTGAGCTTTTGAATAGATTAGTACCTTATCTCCATTTCTTGCATGCACAAAAAAAGACTGTCCTTTCAGCTTATTTACGTCTGAAACTGTCGCAATTGCGGGAGTTTCGCCCGTGGGCAAAACAATCAACTTACCTACTTCACTAATAAGCGCTGCCTGAACGTTTCCTTGTGTCGATTTGTTAAGTTGAGTCTGCGTTTGTTGATACTGGAAATAGAAATAAACGGCTACTCCGATAGCGGCTACCAATAGGAGTCCAAATGCTATGAGGATAACGAGTGATCGGGTTGTGAATCCAAGCAAATCTGTCTGTTGTCCGGTCCTTTTAAATGAGTTCAGCGTGACGTGGGGCATAGTAGCATTATGAAGGACAGATAAAATACTTGTCAAGCAAAACATCGATTATCATTATCGATAGAACATAAACTCACCTACTTCGTCATAATCATCTTGTATATATCGACTTAAACGAAATAGCATTGTATAGCTCAATCGAAACAGATCTAATAGACTGGTGCCGCGAATAAGATTCTAATATCCTCAAATAATTTTTGCAAACGATTTTTAATCATGGTCATGTTACTCACCCCCTCTCTATTGGACTATTAAGCTGATTTTCTTCATGAGAAAGAGAGAACTCGCCCAGATATTCTCTCCCCTCATGAGTCTCACGAGAGAAATAAATTAATGTATATTCAGTTAAAAATCCTGTAGTTTTTCTATCTTCTAAGACAGCTCCTACTGACATAGTTGCGGAAGAGGTTTTACTTGGTTCTTCAATCTCTTCACCCATTAGCATACTAAAAATAGTATTGCTATCTATTTTGGGCATATCCAATAATACTTTTTTGACTTCTCTAAATGAGTCTATTATGATGACTTCTCTATTAGGAATAGTTCGTGTGCCGCTTAATAATTCATGGGTGTAAAGCTCGAGTTTTTGTGAGGAATAGCCTTGAGAAGTAACTCCTAGAGCCTGTTCTCGTCTGGCAGCAGATATAAATGAAAGAATTGACTCTTTAACTGATTGGAGTACAGGGTTAATAACCCCGTTGTACATAACTATGTTTCTGATTAATTCTTGCAGTATCATATGTCTATATCTAATATAATATCTTTTCACAGAAATAGTCAAACATTTTCACAAGTTGCATACTATTGATTAAGATTGCATATAATTGTATACTAAAAAGGGTCCTAAAAAACTAACTCTTTACTCTGTTAGCCAGAGGATTTATGCTATATATGTCTATGAATAACCTACTCAGCGTCAAACAAGTTGCCTTTATACTGAGAGTCCATCCACTCACTGTCAGAAGGTACATCAAAGACAAAAGACTAAAAGCAGTAAGGGTTGGTGGGAATATCAGAATCGATGAAAACGTTTTACAAGATTTTCACAAAGCGGTAACGATTACCGAACAAAAACCGAAAATTTTCAAAAATGCTCGATTATTGGACAAGCAATTTACCCGGGACGATCCACTGCTCCGACTTGAAGGCCGAGGAGCGGGGTTGGACCTGAAATGAGATTTAAGGGGTCTCTTTTTGAAGAGACGTATAAAATCATTAACTTTTTTGGAAATAAGATATGAAGAAAGCATTAGAAGAGCTAACGTTTTATTTTTACTAAACGTTGAAGACAAAAAAGAGGGAGAGACAATATTATGGTAAGTAAAAAAGTTTATATAGCAGCAGATGGTTTTGCGGCATTTATCGATCGAGCGCACAAGAAGCATGTTCAGGCAACTGCTTTCTTCCGTTACTTTGCTCAAGAGCAATATCAGCTCTATGCTAGCGACATCACTATCAATGAAGCCTACATGACCATCTACAACACAATAAGCCCTTCCTTAGCTCGAGACTTCTTACGAGCTATGGCATTAAGTAACATCAACATCATCTCTCCTGAAAATGCAGATATCAAATCAGCAATACGAATCATCGAGACAGGAAATTCAGTCGAACTTACCTTCTCCAAAGCGCTTATGGCAGTCATCTGTAACAAAAAGAGTATCCCGCAGATTATGACACATGAATTCCTTCATGCGCTCTACGGTCTTCAGCTCTTTTATCTTCCAGTGTAGTCTAGGTGTTATTTCGGTGACGTTAAAAATTATAAACAGCTAAATCTCTTCCTTATTGTATCGCAATAAGTATATATAGATCAGCTTTCTCCATTGTGGACCGTATCGGATTCGAACCGACGACCTTTCGCATGCCATGCGAACGCTCTACCAACTGAGCTAACGGCCCTTTCGTTGAATTATTGTAGCAAAAAACGTCAAACTAAACTAGAAGCCGCCTTTACTGTAGATAAGGCAATGGGTTGACGAGAGATCCATTCGATTGAATCTCGAAATGGACATGAGGACCTGTTGTATTTCCAGTGACACCAATCCAACCAATAACGGTTTGACCACCAACGACATGATCGCCAACTGACACATTTACTGATTCCATATGAGCATAGTGATATCGTATACCATTGCCTTTATTGACCCAAACATTATTCCCATATCCTGTATCATATGTTCCAAGACTGACATAATCCACTGTTCCACTACTTGCAGCGATAAGTGGCGTGCCGATTGGTGCAGCAATATCAAGTGCTTCGTGATACCATGAAGCATATTGCGTAACAATACCTCGTGTTGGCCAGGTAAATCCACCTGAGCTGACAGGCACAGGACCTGTTGCTACATATACTTGTGGTTTGATAGTCTGTTGGGCTGATGGTTCAATACCATTTGGGATAATAAGTGTCTCGCCTGGGACAAGGGTAAAGCTTGTTCCATCTCCTGCAAACTCGTTGAATGGAAAGTCAACGATATTTTGAGGATCAACATTGTATTTCTTCGCAACCGTATAGACGGTATCCCCCGATACAACCTTGTGTGCAATACCTGTAACAGGCAAAATCTCGAGAGATTGGCCGACAGTCAGCGTATCTGATGAGAGATTATTCTGCCAACGAATAGTATTCTCTGAAATTCCAAATTTATTGGCAACAGTTCCAAGAGTATCTCCTCGTTCTACCTGATAAGTAATCACTTTATCACGAGGCTTACTTGAGATATTGGTCTTGAAGACTTCTTCCCCTGAGAGAGCAGATTGCTTTTCAGCAGAAGATGATGCAAGAGAGAGATCGGTATTCTGTGAGGCAAAAATTGGATAGGTTGTCGCAAGAAATGGTGCAATAAGTACGCCAACTCCCAAGACTCCCATTGTGGTAAGGTGCAAAAATGGCCTGTTGTAGCGACCACGCTTCATGAGGAAGAATTTAACTAAAATATTCTTATTCTTTTCAAAACGAGTCGAAAAATTAATAAGCTTTTTACGAGCGTAATAAAAAAGGAACTCAAAGAATCCTTTTGTCTCTTTAGTTATGTTTGACATCCACAGCTTGAACTTGTGAGAAGACCGTCTATTCATACACAAAAGTTTGGTGCATTACCAGCAAAGGCTCAAACTGGTTCCAATAAGGAATTGGATATGGGACAGCACCGAATTCAAGGTGATAGTACCAAATTTGACCAAATCAGTCAAATTCTGAGGCTAGATAGCGATAAATCAAACCACGAGAATATCAAGGAGTGTCTAAAAATCTTCAACAATTAGCTAGCCTTGACCGAGGCCTTCGAGGAATTCATCATTTGATTTTGTTTTACCGAGTCTCTCAACAAAAATACTTGTGCGTTCATCTTGTCCAAGCATATCCATCATGCGGCGCATAGTAACAATTTTCTTGTATACTTCTTCTGAGAGAATTCTCTCCTCGCCTCGAGTTCCAGAACGTGTGATGTTGATTGCAGGGAAAATACGTCTTTCAGCAAGGCCACGATCCAAATGGAGTTCCATGTTACCTGTTCCTTTGAACTCTTCATAGATCAATTCATCCATACGTGAGCCTGTCTCAACAAGTGCTGTACCGATAATTGTGAGTGATCCACCTTCTTGACAGTTACGAGCTGCACCGAAGAATCGTTTGGCTGGATGAAGAGCTGCTGGATCAAAACCTCCAGAGAGTGTTCGTCCACTTGGCTCAACTGCCAAGTTATATGCACGGGCAAGTCTTGTAATTGAATCAAGGAGAATAACAACATCTTTCCCAAGCTCGACCATACGCTTTGCACGATCAAGTGTAATCTCAGCAACTCGAGTCTGATTTTCAGGTGGTTCATCGAAATTGGAAGCAACGACTTCACCACGGACTGACATACTGATATCAGTTACCTCTTCTGGTCGTTCACCGATGAGCGCTGCCATAAGATGTACATCAGGGAAGTTCTCTGAAATTCCTGCAGCGATTTGCTTAAGAATTGTTGTTTTCCCAGCCTTTGGTGGAGAGACAATCATACCACGTTGTCCAAACCCAATAGGTGCAATAAGATCAATCATTCTGGTTGACAGAGGTGTCGTACCAGTCGCGAGCGTCATCTGTTTGTTAGGATAAATTGGCGTCAAATCGTCAAAATATGGACGGCGAACAGCCTCTTCTGCAGAAATACCATTTACTTTTTCAACTTTCAGGAGACCATAATAGCGCTCTGTGTCCTTTGGTGGACGAGCAACACCTTCAACCAAGTCTCCTGGTCTGAGCATAAAGCGACGGATCTGAGATTGGGAAATATAAATGTCACGGTTTGAGTGAATGAATTTAGGGCGAAGGAAACCATGGCCTTCTGGCTGAGTGTCAAGAAATCCTTTTACTTCTTCAGTTGGGGTGTCCTGTTGCTGATAGTGACCACCACCATATGATTGTCTTTGTGAGTTATCGCCTGATCTGTCTCCTCGATCTCCACCAATGTGAATTTTATGTGGTCGTGGAGCTGGAGCTTCTGCTACTTGATCTGAAGCCTTTGAAACTTCTTTAGCAGGCGCTTCCTGTTGTTGCTCATCTTGAGCGACTTCATGAACAGCTTCTTTAGCTTCAACTTTCTCTTCTTGAGCAGTTGCCTTGTCAGGTTTGCCAACGAGTTCGTCAACGCTTTTTGTTGTTGTTTTTTTAGTTACCATAGGGATTTTTGTATACTTACCATACGACTCTTCTCTTAATTATGTACACTGGCTATAACGCTAAGGGCTGGTTTACTGTGAATAATTAGATATACATGCGTGTATGGAAAAGATTTACCGAAGAATCAATGTGTATTATCCTCCCTATTACACCATATTTTGCTTTATTTGTCAATAATCCAATTTCATCTACTGCAAAAGGGTTGGGATATTCATTCCACTTATACCCTTCCCTGTAAAGAAAATCAAAATAAGATTAAGGATACCAAAAGCAAAAAGCGAGATAACAAGCCCTATAAGTGCAGCTCTAATCGTACCTCTTGCTTGATCGATACCGCCTTTGTCTCCGCCTGACATGATATATCTGATTCCTCCAAAAACAAGAAAGAATAGACATGCAAGAATAGCAATAATAAGAAGAACTTGAATAATACTACCGACAAGGCCACCTGTACTTCCGACTTTAATCCCACACAATCCATTGAAATTGCCCGGAGGGCATAATGGCTCACTCACATCAGCTCCAAACGCTGTTCCAACGGGAGTAAGAAGTGCCATAGATACGACGAAGAGCAGATTTGAAACAACTTTTTTCATGTCACTTATCATAGTAGTGACTCACAAGAGGCAATGTCAAGAGAAGAGATAAACGAGTACTATTGACATTCTTAAGCGTCTCATGTAGAGTAGCCACAACATCTATGAAGATACACTATATACTAGCAACACTCCTCTTTTTTGCTATAGTAAGCCCAGTTCAAACGCATGCTGATGGCGGATGTTTGACAGTTAATAATGGAGGCATCACGACCAAACAAGTATGCCCATCGCCTACTCCTTCTCAACAGCAACAACAACCCTCACAAAGTACGAACAGTGATCAAAACCAGCAACAACCAAAATCAGATCAGCAACATGCCTCAGGACAACAAGTATATCCTCCCTCTCAGACCAAATCCACGCCTGATACAGGTCCAGAAGATTGGTCATTGCCTGCACTTTTGTTACTTGCAGGTACAGGATTTTTCTTGATAAACAAATCTCGACCCACCTCCGAGGCTAAAACTTGACAAAAAAAAGTTTATTGTGTAGGATGACCACTCTGCCATGAATTAAATTTCTTCTGTCCTTTAATCTCTGCTCAATAACACGCCAATATGAAGCTAAAAGAATCAGTTGTTACGGTTATTCTTCCTGTTTACAATGCCAGTAAATATCTTGAAGACTGTTTAAATAGCCTTGAGTTCCAGTCTTATCAAGACCTGCAAATTATCGCGATCGATGATCATTCACGGGATGATTCACTCAAAATTTTACGAAGATATAAGAAGAATTTTGAAAATTTTGAGATCCATACCAACAAAAAAAGATATGGACTCGCAATCTGCTATAACCGAGCGATGAAGAAAGCCAAAGGTAAATTCATAGCGTTTATGAACCCACATGATATCAATGCGATCAGCCGTTTTAAGCGTCAGGTAAATTTCCTTCTGAACAATCCCAAAACTGTTGCAGTTGGCACTCAGTATACGGTGATTGATGATTCAAATAAAAAAATGGAGCGTAGTGACCTTCCTGAAGAACATGAAACTATCTATGACAATCTCCTTCATACCTCAGCACTTCTTCCAGAAACAGTCATGATCAACCGTGAACTTCTTCCCAAGGATCTCCTCTACTTCAAGAACAACAAATATCCATTTATCTTTACTGAAGTCATCGTGAAATTCTTCCAATATGGTAAAGTGGCGAACATACGTCAATCTCTCTATTTCCACCGTGAAGGAGTCAAACGTCATGGCAGAAAACAAACGAAGATGAATACGATTGTACATACAATGAAGCTTTGGCTTTCTTCAAGGTCTCAGTATGATTACAAGCCATCAGTCAGATCAATCATTCCTCAGTTGGTAAAAGGAACATAAAATTAATCCATTACTGCTTCTGAAACATTAGTTTGAATTCCTGATTCTTTCAATCGTTCCAACGTATATCCAGCACACCCAAAATATCGATCATCTTCAGAATCTGGAGATTTCCATGTAGCTTCTGTAAATTGCATTCCCGCAATTGTTGCATGAGTAAGGCCTAATTCACGTAATTCAGCAACGAGTTCACTAAGGCGCGTACCGTTATGTGGTTCTGGAGAAGACCCTTTGTCAGGCTGATCTATTTCATTCTTAGTTGGCACAATAAAGACCTCGTTTCCATTACCAGAAGCGCCCATGCTTGTAATTATATCTTCAAGTTCATCTTTTTTATATTCTTCCTCAAAAAGTACTAAAACACTTCCTTTTTCTTTATTCTCTCTAACCTCTTTCGTTAAACTTTCAGCATACGTATCTAATTGTTTCTTTTTGTATTCAGGCACATCTGAACTTCTAAAAAATTTATCATAATAAGGATGAACAACAACCAATGCATTACCGCCGGAAGCTCTCACTGTCTCTTTAAAGTGCTTTTTACCTTCTTCAGTCATAAGGTCACGAAGTCTGGTGCCATCTTTAAGTTCTCGACTAAAGGGCGTCTCGGATTTAATTTCAGGAACTGATGACTCCCTCAGGCCTCTGAACTTCTGCAATAGTTCTCTACCTGGTAATTTCCTCAAACCTTCTATAAAACGCTTTCTTCCATTTTCTGTTTGAATTGGTTGCTCAGTAGAATTAGAAATTGTCTGTTCTTCAACCATAGTACTCATATGTTAAGTATAATATAAATCAATTTATAACCAAATCGTAAAATTCCTCTCTCAACTCTTTTCCCAAAATTATCCACATCAATGTTGATAACTTTATTTATATTGATATATCAATCTATTTTAATATATAAAAACTATGAGCCTTTATTATTTGGCTGAAGAAAATATTATAGGTTGACATATTATTTATGTTGTGCTAGTATCGGAGTAACAAATGGCATTCACTGCCTAAGGTGGTGAAGGTTGTGCCAGAACTTTAAAATAAACCACTAGGAGTTACAAAAAGTGCGCTCAAAAACACAAAAAGGGTAATTGGCGTGAAGAATGCGTACGAAGAATTTTAGTGGAGATAGATTTGAAATAAAAAAAAGAGCATCACTTTCGTTACTCAAAAGATAAGTTCAGGTACGATAAGCAATGCTCTTAGGGTAAACGGCATTTAGTCATTCAGGCAGGAATAAAACTAATTGCCGAATTCAAAAATACAATAAGTTTTGATAGTTGTCAAGAAAATGAGACGAGGCTAAAAAATCGATATTTTCTTGACAGATCAAGATTTTTCATGAAAAGTTTTCACGCTTGTCTCTTTAGATAAGTGGAGATATGCTCGTCTTTTTAAATGAGGTAGGGGCTTTGGGCAGGAGCTCTTACCTCTTTTAAGGGGACGAGCTTTTTGTTTTGACATAACAATTTTGTCAAAACACAGTAAGCGCTAGCACAGCTGTTTTAAGTATTAGATGCATAGGTTCTTATGTACTAGACATTAGAAAAGTTCTTGATCTCCTTAGCACCTAAAACCTAATCCCTAGATCTTCTTCGCAAAAAGAATTCTTCCAGTCGCCTTTTGAATTATACGTGAGACGACAACATCAACTTCCTTGGCTAGCGCATCACTGCCATCTTCAACCACAATCATCGTTCCATCGTCAAGATATCCAACTCCCTGATCTTTGTCTTTACCAAGATGGGCAATCTTCACATGAAGTGATTCGCCAGGGACAGCAACAGCTTTAAGGCAATTTGCGAGAGCATTCATATTGACTGCTGTGACATTATCGATGCTTGCCTTCTTCTCCAAGTTATAATCACTGGTAATGATTTTGCCTTTGTGGTATTTTGCAGCTTTGATAAGCTGTTCATCAACCTCAACTCGATCATCTGTTGGTTTCCCATTCTCCTCTGGCAACACAATCACTTTTATCTGTCTTGCCTTGCGAAGTTGCTCAAGTGCATCAAGGCCTTTGCGACCACGAGTACGTTTGACGGTATTTTGCGTATCTGCGAGATGCTTAAGCTCCAAAAGGATATGTGAAGTGATAACAACTGTTCCATTGAGAAGCCCAAGATATATCACATCAAAGATACGTCCATCAATAATTGCTGAGGTATCAAGGAAAATTGCATTTTCAATCTTCTTGGTCTTCTTAACTTTCTTTCTTCGGGTTCTTGACCTCATGACTCCTGGTAAGCGACTGATCAAGGTTTTTGAAACTTCATCAGCAATTGCGCCAATTATGTTGGGAGTTAGAGCAGATCTTCTTTCTGCTTCTGCTCTTTCAGGTGTTTGTGCCTCTACTGGTTTGGGTGTTGTTTCTTTTTTTTCCATAATGTTATTTGTTTTCAATCATAGTAAGTACTTCTCTCAAGCTTTTATATTTCTTCGGCGCAATGATATTTTTGAATCCCAATTTCTCCGCTTCTTTAATTCGCTTCTCAAGCCCATTTACGACACGAAGCTCTCCCAATAGCCCTACCTCAGCAATTCCTACAGCCTGTGACAAGGCAATATTTTTAAAACTTGAATACACAGCAAGGCAAATTCCAAGATCAATTCCAGGATCTGCGAGCTTCATTCCGCCAGCTACATTGACAAAGACATCCATGGTGTCCAGTGGCAAATGACAATGCTTTTGTAAAACAGCAAGTAATAATTCAACCCGACGAGAGTCGACCCCGGACACTACTCGACGTGGCATAGGAAGTCGTGTAGTGACCGCTAATGCTTGTAATTCCACCAAAAAGGCCCGAGACCCCTCAAGTGTTGAAACAAGGACACTCCCGGGCACTTGTTCTCTCCCCTGTGTCAAAAAGAGTTCTTCAGGATTTGTAGCCTCTTGCATCCCATGTTCTTCCATCAGAAATATTCCTACCTCATCAACAGGGCCAAAACGATTTTTCAGACTTCTTAAAATTCTTGTCTTTGCAAATTTCTCGCCTTCTAGAAAAAGAACAGTATCAACCATATGAGACAAGACCATCGGTCCTGCTACCATTCCTTCTTTCGTTACGTGTCCAACTATCACAATAGGAATATTATACTGCTTGGCAAGCCTAATAAATTGTAGAGCAGCATAGCGCACCTGTCCAACGGATCCGGATAAACCTGAAACATTTTGTGACTCAATAGTTTGGATAGAATCTATAACTACCAAATCTGGTTTCATTTCTGCAATTTGTTCAACAATTGCGTCAGCATCAGTCAATGAAAGAAGGAACAAATTGTCATTGTCTACACTCACCTTTTTCTTACCTTTTGTTTCTTGGGCGATTCTTACTGCTCTCATTTTTACTTGATCGACAGATTCTTCACCACTGATATACAATACTTTGCTCGTTGAGGATAAGCTTATGGCCAATTGTAAGAGCAACGTCGACTTCCCAACTCCTGGATCTCCCGCGATAAGAGTTGCAGAACCTCGCACAATTCCACCGCCTAAAACATTATTCAATTCACTGTATTCTGTTTGGATTCTCGACCTTTCTTTATATACAATATCTTGTAGCTTTTGAGGTTTACTTTGCGCTAAATTAGTACTCATGCCACTTCCTGTCTTAGCGGTCGCATTTGAAATTCTAAACTCTTTCATGGTATTCCAATTACCACATTCGGGGCATTTCCCAAGCCATTGAGGACTATCGTAGCCACATTCCTGACAAACAAAATTTACTGTAGGTTTCTTTGCCATATTACTATTATTATACTCTGAGGCAGAACAAAAGAGAATTCCACTATTATGTATAGTACAAGAAGAAAGATTTAGGATTGAAGAATTCTCAATCTTTAATCACAAATCTCAAGTCTCATCTGTAGCCCATTGGCTTCTCGAGAAGAACAGGAGTAACGAGGATGCGATGTTTGCGTTTGTCGTGATCAGCGATAGTAAGATTTACTACTTGTCCTTGTTCGTAGGTAGTGCCTGGAGCGATTTTATCTTTTCGTAATACTCCTTCTGCTCCTTCACCAAATGAGAAAATAACATCTCCATCAGCTATTTCAGTGACAGTTCCCTTTACTCGCGTGTCAACTGGGTATTTCTCAATCAGAGTCTCAAATGGATCAGCTGTAAGACGCTTTATTGAAAGGCTTACTCTTCTGGTCTCACTATCAAATCTGATCAACGCAGCCTCAATCTCTTGTCCTGGAGAGAACATCTCATTAAGATCTGTGACTTTGTCCCATGAAGTTTCTGAGATATGAATAAATCCTTCAAGTTCATTGCCGTCTTTTGCGTCTTTACTATTTGGAAGCCCAACGTAGAGACCAAATGGCGTAACTGTTGCGATAATTACCTTCAGTTTCTCGCCTACTTTGTATTTCTTGGTTAAGGCTGCAAATTCTTCTTCTGACAATAATTGTTTTTGAGAGAAGATGACTTTGTTATCGGTTCTGTTAAGCTCCAAAACTCGTGCTTTTACCGTCTGTCCAGGCGTCAATGCGTCTTGAGTAAACGCAACATGTGATTGAGGCAAAAATCCTGAAATACCAAATTCAGTATCAACAACATATCCAGCTTTACTTGAATCTTTTATAACAATCTCAAGCTGCTCTGATTTCTTTTGCAGTTCTTCGAGTTTCTCCCATGCCATATTCCCTAGATATCGTCTGAGAGATACAATTGGATGACCGTTTTCTGATTCAGGATTGAGGACGTTGACTTCAACAGTATCGCCTACTTTGAATTGGTTCATAATGGTATGAACAATTCTCTTGTCTTTTTCAAGAACAATTGCTTCTGTTTTGCTCCCTGCATCAACAATAATTTCACTGGTTGTAAGCTTAGTGATTTTTGCTTTTATACTTTCTCCCTTTTTTAAGGTGACGAATTTGTTTTGGTGTTTTGCGAGAAGCTGCGCCATGGCGCTGGATTGATTTGAATTAGTTTTTGGAGTGTGCTTTGACATTCATTATGTTACCTTTCAGAATAAGATACGCTAAGTATACCATGCCCGCGCAGCATGTGCAATTCTTGATTTTGGCAAATCTTCCATAATTCTTACCAAATATTGGCTTATATCTTGCTTTAGTTGCTTATAATGACTGCACTCTATGATATTTCGTACATTATCTAAGAAAGCTGATATCTTCGTTATATCAAAAAGACGCCATCTGTTAGGTTGGCACTACAAACCTCTCACAAAACTTCAAACAACAGGACTAGCACTCATAGGTGCACTTCTGGTATTTAATACAATCATGCTACTTCCAACAAATCAGGCACAACCTTCAGTAAAAGAAGCAGAAAATGCCAATATGTATGGCTGGGGAAATAATTCGCAAGATAACTACACCAATCAGAGTAGAGACAGCTACGTTCATACACCTGTCAATTTTGCGCCTTTCCCTTCTAATAACGTCACTATGTCTTCTCCACCAACTGTTATATCACCTGAACCACCTATCTCTCCTGTCCCAGATACAACACTCGTTGTAGATAACACTACCCAAAACCAGCAATTTCAACCAGTCCAGCCTATTCAACAAAACGGACAGAATATCCCTGCTATCTCAGCTCAGATTATCGCAACTCAACAACAAATATCAGGCTTTATGCAACGATGTGCACTCAATGCACGACTTATGGCAAATCAAATTATCCAGCTTAAAAATCAACAAAAACAATTGCAGAATCAACTTGACGCACTAAATAACCAACAACAGCCTAATTTTGATACAAGTACTCCCCAAGGCCAACAACAACAGCAGGCTTGGCAGCAGAGACAACAACAGAAACAGCAACAATTGCAGCAGCAAATTGATGCTCTTGGCAACTCAATCGATAATGCTCAAAATAACATGAATAATGCCAGCGACCAATGTCACCAAAATGTAAGCCAATTGGAACAAAACCGTGAGACTCTTGAAGGCAATTTGGATGATGCCTTTAACAATGCGATGAATATCCAGATCCCAGATCCACAATAATCTCCACAAAAAAAGCTTCCTTCTTCTTGACAAATTCTTGAAGGTTAGATAGGATTGGTTTGTCTAATTGAAAGCAGACGCAACTCGTAAGAGCTGCGTTTTTTTTATGGGAAAAATGTATAATCCTTCCCTATAATTCCGATATTATCAAAGTATAGTGTAAAGGATTACAAATATATGAAACTTACTAATAAAAACTTATATAAAATCGGTTATTTGTTCACTATTCCCGTTTGGAGTGTTATATTACTATCAAACGCATTTGGATTTTTTAGGCTTGACTTTAACATGGTCTTAGCTATGGCACTCTTCCTAGTTTTTTTATTAAGTCCAATTTTGAAATCCTTCGAATTGAAACGTCTGCTTAAAGGAACGTTTAAAAAATAGTCTCTTTCCCACAAAAAAAGCTCCCTTACTGGAGCTTTTTTTGATTTATTCTCTTTACTAGCAAAAATATCCTGGCGATGACCTATTTTCCCGTTAAAGAACAGTATCGTGAGCGCTGTTACGTTTCACTTCTCTGTTCGGAATGGGAAGAGGTGGTGCCATAACGCTTCAATCACCAGAAAGTTTCTGATAGTAAAGAGCAAAATTATATAATCAAGGTTCCTCATCCCCTTGCGGGGACTTCGTCGCTATGCAGAGCATAGCTCCTTGAAAAGTGAAGAGAAAAACGTCATAAAAATTTACCAATCGACCATTAGTAAGGGTAAGCTTAACACATTACTGCGCTTCCACTGCCCTCCTATCAACCTGGTAGTCTTCCAGGGGTCTTTCAGTCCTTACGGACCATCGAAATCTTATCTTGGAGACGGCTTCCCACTTAGATGCTTTCAGCGGTTATCCGATGGGAATCTAGCTACTCGGCAGTGCCCACTTTCGTGGAACAACCGACACACCAGGGATTCCCCCATCCCAGTCCTCTCGTACTAGGGACAGACCTCCTCAAATTTCAAACGGGTATACAGGATAGAGACCGAACTGGCTTACGCCGTTCTGAACCCAGCTCGCGTACCACTTTAACCGGCGAACAGCCGGACCCTTGGGACCTTCTCCAGCCCCAGGATGTGATGAGCCGACATC
>DATIIS010000003.1:0-5198 GCA_035479415.1 Saccharimonadales bacterium (SeqCode) | reverse complement strand
CCCATCACCACCAGATATACCACAGTCCAATGATAAGCAAAGAAAAAATGTTGTTTTCAGTATTCTTCATAATGATTCTCGTTACTCTCGTCCCAATCGTCCTATAACCTCTAGCGAAGTACAACGTTATATGCAACAAGTTGCTTCTGGAGAAATTGGGAGGCAAAACTATCGACGATTCCTCGGGACTATTGGAAGAGGAGAACAACATGATGATCCAAATTTCTTATATGATGCGCTCAACGATCCTGATCATAATTCATCTAGAGATATTGATGGTATGAGAGGTCTTCTTGCTTATTTTACAAGAGAACAAATTCGTGGCCGTGGTATGGTTCGTGTACAAGATATGAGACATTTTCTTACGCTCCCTGAAGGAAGAGATGTCTTAACGTTTGAAGATTCAACCAATGAATTAGTGGATAGACTAGATGAAGAACAAGGTACACAGGGAAGAGAAAGACGAGAAAGAATGGTACAACGCTTTGGTCGTATTGTCTATGGCAAGCAATGGGAATATTTACAGCAAATTCGTTTGTTGGAAAGAGAAGCTATTCCAGAACCAGAGATTGAACAATTGGTTACCGAAAATATAATTCGCCCCAGAGGTCTTCCTGCACGAGCAGTATTGGAAAGAATGGCAGAAGTACGTGATCCCCGTATTGAAGAAGATAAGCTACTGATAGCACGTTCTCTTAAAGAAGAATATAAATACCTTTCTCCACGCGCTCTTGAAGCAATAAGGAAAAGTGTTTCCAGCCAATATGAAAAGGGTATAGCAGCAGTGCATAAAGATCCTAGTCGTTTTCCTGAAACAGCGAGAGAAGACTTGCTTGAAATGGCTATTAAAGGAACATTACATGGTAAACATGCAAGATATACTGATGTAATAGCTGAAATATCTGCAAGTGTAGGATTATTAATGGAGATTTATCGAATTAATCCCAAACTTGCTGAAGCAATAGCAGCACTTCAAATACAAGTTGCTCACGGATCTGGAAGTGCTTCACTTGCTGGTATCTTCAGATTAGGATTACGACCTCAACAGCAGCTGGAAGAGCAAGGGCAACTTATTGCAGGAGGAGAAGGTCTTATGGGAGCTGCAAATTTAAATCAAGAAAATATAAGTACTATATGGTGGCATAGTCAGAAATTACGAAAGTACGCTAACACTTCACCTATCTCAGAAGAGTCACTGGCAAGAGGTATTCATTCACTGGAAAGCAGCTTAGCAGATAGGACATTCTTGGGTGATCAAATTGATGACAACGGACAATCAATGAAAGGTAGTGTTAGACATTCTATGGAGCTTACTCTTGATAATAAGAGAAGAACCCTCGCCTTTTTACAAAGACCTAATAAAACATCTGATGAACTATTACGAGAAAACTTAATTAGGTTAAATTTTCCAACAATTTATTTCATGTCTCAGGATATTGTAAATACAAGAAGAGGACACATTGGTATGGATTTTGATCAAGAAATAGCTATTTATGGAGGAGTAGCAAAGGATGAATTTCCTATTCTTTTGGTTCCAGGAGAACGAGTACCTTGGATTAAAGAATATGCCGAGGAATGTGAAGTTCCCGCTCAAATATTTCCTACAGAAGATTTTCCTCTTATTTCACATTAAATAGGGGAAAATTACATCACTGACAACATTTTTCTACGTGAGACTATTATAAATGACGTCACTAGTTCTCATATACACAATTGACATGCCTGTCACTCATTATTCATAATGAGAACGTGCGGCAGTTACAAAAAAATTGGTGGAAGATTCTTCCCTTTTTTCTCTTCTTTTTAGGCTGGACGGGAGTAATCCTATTTATCATTCTCCTGGTAATTTATGGTATTTCACGTTTCGTTCCAATTGATCCCAAACGAGGAAAATTCTTGACATGGTTGATACTTATTGATTGTATAACTATTGTGATATTTTTCAGTAAATTTTTTATTCACAAAATTCCATTAGATGCATCAAGCTGGTTTGATATAGTAAGCAATTTACTTGAAGGTGTCTGTGTAATTGGTATTTGGAAATGGAAAAAAATAGCAGTAGTTGGATTTATTGTGGTTACCACTTCTGAATTTATCTTAGCAGGAGTACAAGGATATGATAGTTCCCAACCATGGTTTGTAAATTTCTCAGGTATTCTGTTTCTCGTAGTATGGCTAGGTCTTTGGATACTTGCCTTCAAACGTAATTGGTCGCGTTTTACATAACGATTTATTTAAAATAATGTGCACTAAAGCACATATTCTAACACGAGAAATGTCATTCTAAAAACTATTCTGAAATAGTCCACTAAGTATAATTTTCAACTTTCTTTAACAGCGACTGCTGTGTTGGGTTCAAAGTTAACTTTCCATCCATGTTTTTCTAATTCTGCTATAGCTTCATTGCCTTCACGTTTAGCTTCATCACAATCAAAACGCAATATTGCTCCTGTTTTTGCAACTCTAGTAATAGCTTTTACGATATCTGTTTTTGTTGAATGAGCCTCTGGTCTTAATTCTGAATCATCAGATTTTCTACCCCATATAAATGCTCCTTGAACCGATAAAAATCTATCAACACTGTTGGGCGGAAATTGATCAAGTTTTCCCCAATCATCTTGGACAAGTTGTACGCCTGGTTCGTTTATATCTAATGGCGGAGCATCTTGATAACCATGGTCTACTCCTATAAATTTAGCATTTGGATTCTTAGAACGATATCGTAAATAAGTTTGAATAAGTGCGACAGCCTCACCACTACCTAAATCTACAAATGTATCGCCATCTTCAAAAAAATGTTTTTCCCCGCCTGCTATTGCTTCCACCTCCTCTGTTCTTGGAACAGCTACCGTTGGCTGCCCAGGTACTTTCTCGCTTTCTGTATATTCTGCGCTAAATAAAGCCATCGTATAATCATCTGCATCTCGGTCAGTTTGATAACCATAACTTTCTTTAAAAAATGTAACTTTGCCTTGTGTTGTCGGAACTTCAGTAGCTTCATGCATGCCAAGTTCCTGCGTACCATAACGCTCTTTCGATGCATATTCTACTAGTGCTCTTAAATTTTTATCTGGGGCTTCTTTCCGAGGTTGATCAGTTCTCTCGTTTTTCTTCTCGCGACTTCTTCTAAATGCAGCCAATACTCTGTCCTTTGCGTCAGTAACTTTTGATTTTAATCCAGAAGTTTCGGCTTTTACTTGTTCTCTATTTTCCTGGTCTTCTGTCATAATAAAACATTACTAAATTTTCATAAAGTATTCAATGAGTCGTTTCAAAAATTTTCGATTTAATTTAATTTTCGTTTTTAGAATTTATAGATTCTGTGGCTTCATCCTTCTCTTCCATCGAGATAATAAAGTTTTCAATGGCTTTTTTAATTGTTTCAACACTTTTTTGATCATAGAGTGAGCATGTCAGTACTTGTTTGCCTTTTTTTTCAAACATACTCTTATATTTATTGACTGTCTTTTCATCGACGAGATCTGTTTTGGTAAGAAGAATTATTTCTGGTTTTTCCAGTAAGGCCGTATTAAAATGCTCAAATTCGAGGCGTACTGTTTGATATCTTTCTTCAATGTTATTTTCAGTCAATTCAATACAGTGAATAAGCATTTTTGTTTTTTCGATGTGCTTAAGAAATTTTGCACCCAATCCTCGACCCTGCGCAGCGCCTTCAATAAGACCTGGAATATCAGCGATAGGATATATTCCGAACATACCGATATTGGGCTCAAGAGTGGTAAAAGGATAATTTGCTATTTTGGGTGTTGCGTTGGTAAGTACTGAGAGAAGACTGCTTTTTCCAGCGTTTGGCAAACCTATCAATCCAATCTCTGCTATTAATCGTAATTCAAGAAGTAATGTTTTCTCTTCGCCTTGCTTTCCGTATTCTGCATATTCTGGAGTTTGGTTGGTCGCTGATTTAAAAACAGTGTTACCACGTCCTCCCTTTCCACCTTTTGCAACAAGTAGCAATCTTTTGGTTTCAGTTACTTCATATACTCTTTCTAATTTTGTATCAGTAACAGAAGTCCCGAGTGGGACTAGGATAATAAGATGTTCTGCATTTTTGCCAAAGAGTTTTTGTCTTCCTCCTGCCACTCCATCTTGAGCTCGTATCTTTTTTTTAAAGCGGAATTCTCTTAGATCTGTGATATTGGTTGAGCCTTGGATATAGATATTGCCACCATTCCCTCCATTACCGCCATCTGGGCCGCCCTTAAAGGTAAGACCATTATGAAGAAGTGATGCAGAACCATTGCCACCATTGCCGGCTTTTATAAAAAGGCTAACATTATCAACTAGCATGGTCATATTGTACCATAATATGAGGTAATATCCTCACGTTATAAACCCATAGGAATTGTTATTGTGTTTTATTTTTGAGAAGAGGTAGTTAGAATGAAAATTTCAAAAATGTTATTGTTCTCTTAATTAAAATTTGGATGAGAGAAGATATCACCGTATATTTCAGCATATTGTCTTAAATCATCTATTTTTACATACTCATCAGGCTCGTGATACAAAGCTCTTTCTCCTGGTCCAATAATAATTAAGTCTGGTCTTCGAGGTTGATCTGCAAGATCTGGATTAGAGAAAGCTCCAGCCAAGATAATTGCCTGTTCTAGACCTCGTTCTCCGTAGACCCATTCATTAAGTGGGTGTCCGACTTTATTTTGTACATAATCCACAATCCATTGTGTTCTTTCTGGCTCACTCACTGCAGCCGCAATATGTGCGCGTTTTTGAAGGTCAGTAAGTTCCAATTGATGATCTGGCTGTCCTTCGTTGATAAGAGCAAGTTCTTGTTGAATTATATCTCTTATTACATGCATAGTTAGAAGATCACCATGTGCATTTGGCATATCGTTAAGTCTGATACCAAATGTAGCTTCTCCTCTATTTGCAGTTTGATTGGCTGTACGGTTTATGCGTTTTCCGTCAAAAAAACCTATCTGTTCATATGTAATTTCCGTATTCCCTCGTCCCAGAACTGGATGATCTCCCACTCGGGTACCTTCAATAACAGCGTTCAAAATTCTTCTTTGTCCTTCCCAGACATTGGTCCAATCCCTTGGACGTGAAGTATGAAGTGATGGTCCAGATACAACAAGATCTCCTTCAAGAACTCCACGAGTACCCAAAGCATATCCTTCATTACTCCCACCTGCGATAATTAATTGAGGTGCTTGTCTTAG
>DATIIS010000002.1:0-41228 GCA_035479415.1 Saccharimonadales bacterium (SeqCode) | reverse complement strand
GCCCTCGGCGCCATCAGCTCAGGAGCTATTTCGGACTTATTTCGTAAACTTGGCTCCAACCTCAAAGATCCATTTCTAAGCAACCTCGTTTTTCAAGTCGGATCGCTCACAACCGCAATTATTCTCTATATGATCTTCAGCAGAAAGGTTGAAGGCAATTCAAAAGGCATACTTTTTGCTCTCATCGGTGGCGTATTTATCTCAATCTTTACGACATTTTCATTCAAAGCACTCGCATCCGGTCCGGATGTCTCAACAGTCATACCAGTTCTTCGTATCGGAGTTGTGCTTCTTGTCGTGATACTTGGAATTTTGCTGTTTAAAGATAAAATTACCTGGAATCTCATCATAGGGATAATCCTGGCGACCCTTGGAGTCTATTTGATCTCTCTCAATAAATAATGGCATATTCAACAATTTTTTTCGATCTTGATGGCACGCTCATTGATCCAAAAGTCGGTATAACTAAGGCAGTTCAATATGCGCTCTCTAAATTTGAAATCAAAACTGAACTCGATGCGCTTGTTCCTTTTATCGGCCCTCCACTGAATAAATCTTTTCAAAAATACTATAGTTTTGATGAAAATAAAGCAATGCAGGCTGTGTCATATTATCGTGAATATTTTGTTCCAAAAGGACTACAAGAGAGTACCGTTTATGATGGAATTAGAGATCTGTTAGAGAAATTACAACAAAATAGATTTTCACTAGCCATAGTTAGCTCAAAACCAACGTTTATCATAGAAGAAGTTGCCAAATACCATAAATTAACCCACTATTTTGACAAAATAATAGGCTCTCTTATTGATCTTTCTAATGTTGATAAACCCTCTTTAGTTAAAGAATCATTAGAACAATTCGACAAACCAAAATCTACCGTTGTCATGATAGGGGATAGGGAACACGATAGTATTGGAGCACAAGCAAATGGCATTGATTCAATAGGGGTACTTTATGGGTATGGATCAAAAGAAGAAATCACAAACATCAAACCCACTTACATTGTAAAAAATGTGCACGAGTTGACAGAATTACTCATGGTGAATCATGTATAATAGAGCAAATAAAACTACATGAAGTTTCAAACACTTAAACAAAATTACATAAAGGGTCTCCTTGATACAAATGCGCTTCTTGTCAAATCAATTAATGAAGAACCCTTTACCATGAGAAATGGTAAAAAATCCTGCATGTTTATGGATCATAGTAAATTAGCTACATCTGCAAAAGCATATAGAGCATTTATTGACGCAATCGAATTTTTGTTGAAGGAAACATACGAGAAAAATGAATTCATTTTGTGTAATGTTGATTCAAAGATTAGCGCACAAATGGTCGGATCAGTTGCATACAATCTTGAAAAATCTCAAATAATCTATAAATCCAGTGCATTAACTGCAATTGAAAAAGGCCCACATCGTCAAATGACAGGGAATCCGGCATGGGATTTACCCGTTGCGATTCTTGATGACGTATCATCTGGTAATGATGCAACAGCTAAAGGAGTAGGGGATTTAGCAAAAGAAACATTTAAAAAGATATCAGATATTCAAATTTTTGTTGGGTATATTAGAGAGATAAAGCCAACAACATACAAAATGCACTATTTACTTACACGTAAAGAGTTAGTTACTATTGTTTGGGATGATCTTACACATGAACAACAAGCTGCAATCGAAAAAGAAAGGAAAACCTGGGAATGAATTTTAATGATAAGTTGACTGCTAGTATAGAAAAAAATAATTCACTCGTCTGTGTCGGACTTGATAGTGATATAGATAAACTTCCCGAACACAGTAAACATCAAGAAACTCCACAATTTACCTTTAATAAAGCCATTATTGATGCTACACATGATCTTGTTTGTTGCTACAAGCCAAATCCAGCCTTTTATGAAGCAAATGGTGAGCAAGGAATTAAAGAACTCAAGCTTACATGCGAATATATAAAAGGCATCTATCCTGAAATTCCAATCATAATCGATGCCAAAAGGGGAGACATCGGCAATACGAACGAGGGGTATGCGAAATATGTCTTTGACTACCTTGGCGGAGATGCAATTACTGTTATGCCATATATGGGAATTGAATCGCTTAGTTGCTTCTTCAAACGTGAAGGAAAAGGAATTATCGTCGGCTGCCACTCATCAAACCCTGGTGCAAAAGAATTCCAGGAAAAACTCTTTTTCCCTGAGCGACCGGAGGGAGTCGAAGGAGCAGGTACAAAACCTAAACCTCTTTATGAAATAGTTGCAGAAGAATTGGTTAAGCAACATGGTGACAACCCCAATGTCATGATGTTTATGGGAGCAACATTCCCAGAACAATTAACCGATATTAGAAAAATAATTGGCGATATGACATTCTTGGTTCCAGGAGTAGGCGCTCAAGGAGGCGACGTAGAAACATTTGTTAAGGCTGGCATGAATTCACAAAACGCAGGGCTTATCATAAATGGTTCACGTGCTATAATCTTCGCATCAAGTGGAGATGACTTTGCCGACCGAGCAGTGCAGGAAACAAAAAAATTGAGGGATGAGATAAATAAATATAGGTAGTTATTCTTCGAGCGAGCGCAGCGAGTCGAGAAGCATGAGCAAACAATGGAAATGGTATGTTTATATTCTTGAATGTCAGGATAACACCTATTATACTGGTTTGACTTGGAAACCTGAAGTTCGCTACGAACAGCATCTGTCAAAATTCGGAAGCAAATACACAGCAAAACACGGTATAAAAAAATTGGTATATTTAGAAGAACATATAGATTTAGAAATAGCAAGAAAAAGAGAAATACAGATAAAGGATTGGAGTCAAACAAAAAAGAAAAAGTTAATTAGTGGTGAATGGGGAAGAGAATGGTAAATTATTATTCTTCGAGCGAGCGCAGCGAGTCGAGAAGCCATCAAAGAGCTTAAGATAATAATTGTTCTCGACTACGCTCGAACAATAATATCGATAGAGGAGATTGTTCCCCAAGGAACAGCTTTCAACTACATTTTGTACTATAATAACTTTAACACATGAATGACGAAGTAATAGAATTATTAAAAAAGACAGGAGCAATACTAGCAGATAGCCATTTCGTTGGCACATCTGGGAAGCATTTTGAAACATACATTAACAAAGATGCGCTTTATCCTCACACGAAAGAGACATCAAGGATGGGAGAGCTTTTTGCCGAAAAAAATAAGGAACTTGATATTGATGTAGTTGCCGCTCCAGCACTAGGTGGAATAATCCTTTCTACATGGACAGCGTATCATTTATCAAAGCTAAAAAATAAAGAAATACTTAGCGTCTATACAGAAAAAAATAAAGAAAAAAACCAAGTATTTACCAGAGGCTATGACGCGCTAGTAAAAGGAAAAAATGTGTTGGTAATTGAGGATCTGACACAAACTGGTGGCTCTGTAAAAAAAGTCATTGCTAGCGTTCGAAATGCTGGAGGAAATGTAATTGCTGTATCCGTAATGGTAAATAAAGATCCTCACAATATCACTTCCGAAACAATAGACGCCCCTTTCTCATCGCTTGCAGAGCTTGAAGTACCTTCTTATTCAGAAGAAGAGTGTCCCTTCTGTGAA
Organism: Saccharimonadales bacterium (SeqCode); assembly: GCA_035479415.1. Taxonomy (GTDB): domain Bacteria; phylum Patescibacteriota; class Microgenomatia; order Levybacterales; family UBA12049; genus JACDET01. The sequence goes on along the minus strand of DATIIS010000002.1, from coordinate 37,642 downwards.
AAAGGAATTCCAATTGATACAAGAGTAGGTCACGGGAAGCAATATCTCGCTGCAAATAGAAAATAACTCTTACCCAATTCATACAACCGATGAGCTAGGTCTGTGATATAAAATAAGTATGTTAAAACTCAGTTCCATCCTTCTCTCCTCAGAAAAAGCCGAAGCCCTTACAGACTTTTACCAAAAAGTGTTTGCTAAAGATCCTGAATTCAATCAAGGCGGTTATGCTGGATTCCAACTTGGGGAAGGCATGTTCGTTATCGGCCCACATGATCAAGTTCATGGCGAGAATAAAAATCCTGAGCGAATTCTTTTCAATTTTGAAACTGAAGATGTCGAAGGAGATTTTAAGCGCGTCAAAGAACTTGGGGCAAAAGTAGTTAAAGAACCATATGATCCTAGTGGCGGAGATGGTAGTGAAATGTCGATTGCAACATTTGCAGACCCTGATGGGAATTACTTTCAACTCGCATCTCCAATGAAACCACCTTCAGAAGCTAACTAATATATTCCTTGCCGAGAGTTTTGGTACTTTGTCGGCACAAAATACATATAAATAAATGGAATAGGAATGACAAGAATAAATTTTCATGTTACAATAAAATCCCATGCTAGACATCATCACCGTCACCAATCTTGTCAAAAAATATAAAGATTTTGTAGCAGTCAATGACATCTCTTTTGAAGTGAAGGAGGGTGAAATTTTCGGAATTCTCGGCCCCAATGGGGCAGGGAAAACGACAACTCTTGAAATTATGGAGACTCTCAAACCTCTAACAAGCGGCAGGGTCACCATAGATGGACATGACGTCGCCAAAGATCCTTGGGAAGTCAAACGTCGTATCGGAGTACAACTACAATCATCAGCTTTTTATCCAGAACTTCGACTCACAGAACTTCTTGATATGTTCTCAGCGATGTATGATGTTAAGATCAATCCCATGGATATGCTCAAAGAGGTTGAGCTTGAAGACAAAGCCAAAAGTTATGTCAAACAACTCTCAGGAGGACAAAAACAACGATTTTCAATTGCATCAACACTTATCAATCAACCAAAAGTTATTTTTCTCGATGAGCCGACCACTGGGCTTGATCCTCAAGCGAGAATTCATCTCTGGACAATGGTAAAGAGGATCAACAAAGCAGGTGTCACAATTGTGCTGACAACACATTATATGGACGAAGCAGAGCAGCTCTGTGATAGACTTGCTGTTATGGATGGAGGAAAAATTCTCAAGATTGGAACTCCCAAGTCATTTATCCATGATCTACTCAAATCCGGTTTCAAAAAAGAAGTCAAACAAGAACAAGCCAATCTCGAAGACGTATTTCTGAATCTAACAGGGAAGCAATTGAGAGAAGGATAAAAGAATATCTAAATACTAATATCTAATCTCTAAACAATATCAAAATTCAAATCTTAAAAAGTTTTGATATTAAAAAATTGAGTATTTGAATTTGTTTAGTATTTAGAACTTAGGATTTAGAATTTTAAAAAAACTATGAAAAAACAATACCGTAAACCACACCAAATAAAAGCACTCTTTGTCATGATGAAGTATTTCTTCTTAGCACAGACGCGCAATCCTGCCACATTTGCGTTTGGATTTCTTTTCCCGGTCGTCTTTATTAGTATTTTCGGCCTTATTGGAAATTCGAGCCAGACCCTCACCATTGGTCTTCCAACTGGGTCAAATCAAAACAATCCAATCGTCCAAGAGATCAAACACGAAAAGTTTGTAAAAACGCAAATCGCATCAGAAGATCAGTTGGAAACAAGCATGAAACAAGGCAAACTCTCAGGAATTGTCAGCGTCCAACAAACCTCAAGTCAACCTCCCAAATACCAAGTGAATGTCATCACCAGTATTGCCAATCCTGCAGAAGCCTCAGGAGTGATCTCAATCCTCAATAGTATTGTTGATCAATCAAACCTCAGATCAGCAGGCGTTACCAATCCACCGATAACAATTGCTCAACGTCAACTTGCGGGACGTGAAATCCGTTATATTGATTTTGCACTTCCTGGACAGATAGGTTTTGCGCTTCTTTCAACAGCCATTTTTGGAACTGTCTTTGGGCTCATTTATCTTAAGAAAGCACTTGTCCTCAAACGAATGTTCGCAACGCCAACTCGCGCAATTACGATTCTTCTTGCACAAGGAGGAAGTCGTCTTATTATGGCCGTATTACAAACTATTATAATTCTGACTCTGGGAATTGTAGTCTTTAAGTTCTATTTACCTCAAGGATGGATTACGTTTGTTGAGCTCCTCGTTATGTCAGTTATTGCACTTGTTGCTTTCTTGGGTTTTGGTTATTTTATGGCCGGACTTGTCAATGACGAAAATTCCGCAGGTCCTATGGTCAACTTGATCACATTACCACAATTTCTACTCTCAGGGACATTCTTCCCAATTGATAACTTGCCAACATGGCTTCAACCAATTGCCAACATTCTGCCGTTATCTTTTTTCAATGCAGCTGTCAGAAAAATCACAACAGAAGGAGGAGACATTACCCAAACATTCCCAATGATTATCGGCCTCGTCATTTGGGGAGCAGTCATGTACCTCCTCGCCGCAAGGACGTTTAGATGGGAATAAAATATTGAGTGATTATCCTAGATTACTTTTTCTATATCACTAAATTCAGCCTATAGTTGAATATCATTTAAAAATCTACACATATCAGCAAGGTGCCTGCATTTAATATATAACATGTATTATTACCATTTAAATAATTGTTGTCGAAATCAAACAACAACTTGCATTTTATCCCGTAATATCATATAATTACAAAATTATTCCAGGTATAATTTGCCTGTCCGAATATCTCATTATGCCTGAAAGAAAAAGAATATTAATGCCTATTGTAGATGATTTTGGTTTGTTCTCCGCAACTGATAGAGCGACTCTTCAAGCTGCAGAAGAAGGACTCGTAACAGGAGCTGATGTAATGATGGGGCAACCTACCGCAAAGTATGCTATTGATGAAATGCGCGAGTATCCAGATGTAAGCTTAGGCGTCCATATCAATTTTTCCCCAGGAGTAGCACAAAGATCAAATGGAAGTGAAGCCTTGGCTTTTAGATCAGATCCTGAAGGAGGAATGGCACAATTAATAACACAAACACGACGCCAAATTGGAGCATTTCAGGATATGACAGGACAAGATCCACATCATATAAGTACACATAATCACACACATACGAATTTGGGAGGCCAGGTATTTCCGCAGTTTATAGAAGCTGTATTAGATACGGTAGGAGGCGATGGTGCTACATTGATCCGTGGTGTAGATACACAACAAATTCGACATTGTCGAGCTACTACATTAAAACAAGGTCAGCCACCACTATCGCCAAAGGCATTCGGGCAATTACTTCAGGCTAACGAACATGTTGATAAACCTCTTGATTTACTTGTGCATCCAGGATTACCACTTCATCCTAATCAGTTTGTTATGCTATCTGATGATTATACACTAGATATGCGACAGCAAGATTTAGCTGGACTAAGAACTATTATAAAAAGCGGAGTAGTAGAACAAGCAGATTATAAGTTAGTAAGTCCAACAGAGTGGTTGACTAGAAGAAGTAAAAAATGGCCAGGTCCTAAAACTAAATAAGTATATCTACTTATCGGCCTCATCATTTGGAGAGCTGTCATATACCTCCTCGCTGCAAAGATAATTAGGTGGGAATAAAATCTATACCAGAATTTTTTATAAGTTTACTAAACGTGATAAAAAGAGAACTATACTTGCTTTATCTGTAAACCTATAGTATAATACCCCTGTTTTACCTATATGTCTATTGAACAACCTAAACTTATAAATACTCATATTGAAAAAACAGCTGGCACATCTGTGCGAACTTTATTGCAAACTGCTGCAGGAGTAGATCGTATGGCAATTTATGATGTTGGTACTAATAAATTGCGTCTTGCTTCAGAAGGCTCTCAAAGAAGTGTCTCTCCTTTTATTAATCGTTTAAAGTCGACTCTTATGGATACTCCTTTTTATGGAGGAGCTAGAGAATTAGCACATTTACTTGATAAAATGAGATCAAAGGAAGAGCTAGTTGAAATTCCTTCTGACGTTTTGGTTATTCATGGTCATTTTCCTGCAGATAAATATGATGATGTAGTTGAAAATCCATTAAGATCTATCGTTTTTAGAGATCCTTTAGAACGTATGAGATCTCAGTATGATCACTGGACCAGAAATAGAGGAGAAGCAGATTTCAGACTTCCTATCGTTTATGATCCGGAGATGTCTTTCGAAGACTATGCTTTACTTCCTGAACTACAAAACTATCAAACGCAAGCTGTTGCAGGCAAACCTCTAACTGAATTTGATGCTATTGGGGTAACGGAAAATCTTGAACCTTTTAGGCACGATCTTGTCAAATTATTTGTAGAACAAGGGTGGTGTGATGAAAATATTTTAAATACAATCTCACTTCCAAGAATTAATCAAACATCTGCTAGGACTCGATCAAACCCATCACAATTACAACCTTCTTTTCTTCAGGCATTCCGAAACTTTCATAGCGAAGATTACCAGCTACATGATGCAGCAACAAGATTATTAGAAAAATGAGTAAAACAATAAGGTAAGGTTGTATTAACTTCATTGACAAACCCCATCCAAACCTCTACGATAACTATATGAAGCTGTCCTCAGAACTCAAAATTGCACTCAAATCCTCACTTCTGTCTGCTATTTTTACCGTTCTTCTTTTGATGCTCGTCAATTACTTCTTCAATCACACCTGGAATTTCTTCGTCAATAGCGCGATCAAGACCCAGACATTCCAAGCACAAGGGACAGGCACAGCGACAGCCACTCCGGATCAATCAAATGTCTCATTTATAGTCACCAAGACCGCAAAGACATTGCAAGATGCACAGAATCAAGCCAACACTTCGATGAACACTATCGTTAGTGATTTTGAAAAAGCAGGAGTTACCAAAAAAGATATACAAACAAGCAATTATAGTTCATATCCTAACTATGATAACGGAGGACCAAATACATTTGCTGCGCCTTCGTCTCAAACAATAATCAGCTATACCGTCAGTGAGGATGTAAACGTCACACTTCACGATAATTCAAAGACAACTACTGTTATAGATATTGCAACCAAAGACAATGCAGAAAACATCTCAGGGCCTAATTTAGCCTTCTCAGATGCCAAACAACAACAGTTAGAAGACGACGCACGAGTACAAGCAATTAATAATGCCAAACAAAAAGCACAAACTCTCGCAAATGCAGCAGGAATCCATCTCGGCAAAGTTATCAATGTTCAAGAAAATCAAGCTGCACCGATCTATCCATTCCATCCAATGATGCTTGATGCCAAATCACAAGCTGCAGAAGGTTCAGCTCCAACACAAATCAATCAAGGACAAAATACCGTCACCACCACTGTCACTCTGACATATCAAACAAATTAACCTTTATTCCCGCTATGAAAGGCCTTGTGGACATCACGAAGTTGCTTGTTGGTGATGTGAGTATAGATCTGAGTTGTCGCGATATTTTTGTGCCCCAGCATCTCCTGAACTGAACGTAAATCTGCTCCATTTGTTAATAAATCTGTTGCAAAACTATGTCGTAGCGTATGAACTGTCGCATCTACTGGCAACTTGGCCATCTGAGTGTATTTCTTAACAATCCGCTCAACACTTCTAACAGTAAGACGCATTCCTTCACCTTCGTCTTCTTCATCCACTGCTCCAGAATAACGGATAAATAACGGTTTGAAGACATCCACTCGCATCCCAACATATCTCGCAATCCATTCAGCTGCACGATCAGAAATAAAGACAACACGAGCACGTCCTCCTTTACCAATGACACCAAATTCTCGCCGTTCTATATTGATTTGAGCATGATTAAGCTTCACAAGTTCTGATACACGAAGTCCGGTTGAGAATAAAAGTTCCAATATTGTTCGGTCTCGGACACCTTCTTCTTTGGATGTATCAGGCATGGTCACGAGTCTATCAATCTGTTCTCTCTCAAGGAATTTCAGACTCCTACTTTCTGTCCGTGGCAGTTCAATCTTGGATGGTTCAAGGGTCTTATGATCATTTTTGATAAGAAATCTAAGGAATGAGCGAAGTGCGATCACATAATAATTTTGAGTTACTTTTTTGAGCGTTCGGCCCTTGTCATCAACCCGATTTGCAAGATAAACACGATATTTGCGAACTGTTCCAAGATCCAAATCCGCAATCGATTTCTCCGGTAGGGTAGAGAAGTACCATTTTGCAAATATATCTAAATAATGTCTATAATCACGAATTGTAAGTTTACTGGAATTTTTTTCAACTTCAAGATATTCTAAGAAGTCATTAATTTGTTTTTCTAAATTTACATTCATAAATAGGGGAGTCACCTATATTCTACGACATAAGAATAAAGTAATGCAAATTTCTTATAACTCTTTATACTTACCAGATAATATCTTATACTAAGATTATGTGGATGGATGAATACAAAGATTGTTTGGAATATATAGATACGTATTGGGAGAAGATCATTTATAAGCCTTCACAAATGAGACTCCGCTATAGAATCAATGCAGACGGACTCAAAATAGTCACAAAACGAACCATCAAGAATAAAGATATCAACCCTCGTTCAATTAAGCTTCCTCATTACTATTTTGTCCCAAATGACAATAAATTTACGTATATCTACTACTGGGATAGCTATTTTATGTTCCGAGGCCTTCTAGGAACCAAACGCGAATGGATTATGCAAGAAATGATCGAAAATTTTATCTACCTTTTTAAGACATTCAATATCATTCCAAACTTCAGTGCGCCGGCATCTATTGGACGTTCTCAGCCTCCATTTCTCTCTTCAATGATTATGGATACCTATCTTATGAGGCTTAATCCAACCAATCCATATAAATATGCCACAGGGATAAAACAAAAATTGTATAAAGCCTCGATGAAACGATGGCTCAGTCGAACTATTGAGGTTGCCAAACAAGAATACGAGACTGTCTGGATTGATAAAGAAAATATGTACAATCATCACGTCCCTAATTTTACGCTTTCCCGCTATGGCGATCGTGATATCGGATATGCACACTCATCCGAGCTTGAATCAGGCTGGGATTTAACCTCAAGATTTTATAATCGATGTGATCAGTTTCTTCCGGTTGATCTAAATTCGTATTTGTATAAATATGAAACTGATTTTGCACAAACCGCTGAAATCCTTGGTGATAGAGAAGAGGCAAAAAAATGGAAAGGGAAGGCCGGAGAGAGAAAAAAAGCCATGCAGATTATGTGGGATGATGATGAAGGATTTTTTTATGATTACGGGTATGGATTTCAGAAAATTAGTCATTATTTTTCATTGGCATCCTTCACTCCCCTATGGGCAGGAATTGCAACCTATGCACAGGCAAAGCGCGCAATAAAACATCTTCCTAAATTCGAAACACCATATGGACTGACAATTGGAGCCAAATCATCACTGGCCAAACCCATAGATTTGACCAAAATTCAACGTCGCTATCATCCGGCTATTGAAGAAATCATAAAACCCAAACAATGGGATTATCCCAATATTTGGTCACCTCTGGAATATCTTACAGTCATAGGGCTTCTTAGATATGGGTTCACAACTGAAGCCAAACGCATCATGACCAATTCTGTTAAGACCCATGCAAAGCTATTTCGTGAATACAAAACCTTCTTCGAAAAGATTGATGGTGAGACTGGTGGCCCAAGCATTGGATACGCATATGCTATGCAGGAAGGTTTTGGTTGGACCAACTCAGTCTTTTATCGTTACATACAGATTTTAGATGCACTAGACGCCAATAAAGATATATATACTGAAAAGAAATCTAACGAACCACCATATAGTCTACATATACTTCATTAGGATAGATATTTACCACTAAAAACTGGCTAACAGAACTCGTCACTATTTATTCTTTATTTTGAGACGACTAATTACTCGTCCTTAATAAAACACAGGCCTTAAATCGCATTACATGACCTTCAAGGCTAACGCTAGCCTTGAGGAGTTTACATAGAGCTTTTTTTCACTTCTTATCGGCACTTTTCTTGGCTTATCTACTATTTTATTTATTAAACATAAGGTAAACATAATTCTGTTATCAAGCTTCCATTTAGGCAATGTGAAAAGGTCTTCCCTTCCTACTAATTAGATGAAGGGGAGTCATATTTACTATTTAAGGCCATAGAAACACACATTGTACGTACTTAGACTAATATCTGTGGCTAAACTCACATCCAAAAAAACTAACCCAATTGACTATGGGATGTAGCAAATGAGACTAAAAACTAATGCCTAGCTAAGCAGGCAATATAAGCAAATAGAAATACGCACACATATACAAAATAAAAAAAGAATGTAAAAAACAATTTTAAAATTTTGGAAAAACAAGCCCTCCCCCTCAAAAACTCGAACTTCATGTCGTAAAAGTTATATTGTGCGACATAATTTATTTCTACTCCTGACCCACTAGAGAAGAGAGAAAATAAGTTTTGACAGTGTAGATATAAATAAAAGAATCATATACATATTGTCATTACTGATGTCACACATATGCCATCCTTCCCCGGGCAGAGCTCTCGCTGGCTTTTCTACGTAAGAATCATTGAGCTAGGATGCGTGAAAAGAGACCTTATAGTGATAAGATAAAATGATTAAAATTATATTGATAAATCAATCTAAACGTCCATTTTTAGCCTCAGAAACATCAAAAAAGGGTGTTCGTATTTTTTTCTTTAACCTTCAACTCACCCTTAGCACTAGAGAGCAAATAATGCTTGTGTAAAGTGGGTGTATATTCCCGAAAGAGAATGCTCTAGTAGAGAGAGATATAATACTTATTATTTATCTGCAAGACCTACTTCTACAGAGTCAAATAATAAATGATCAAACTATATCATTTGAGGCTGTGAAAAGTCATATTTATTTTGTGTGAAAAGTTATCCACATACTATATCACACTATATCAATAATTATATAGGACGTTACTCTCCCACTCTTCTTCTCTCTCCTCTTTTTGGGAAAAAAGGAAAGAATTTTTTGCGTATTTAGCTTCAAATAATATTTATTTAATATAATTTGTGGTCTTTAGGTATTAATGTTACGCTTAAGAAACGCTTACCAAGGCTCTTCTCCGCATACTATGCCTTTTGAGGCTAAAATCGAGGCTAATTGAGGCTAATTGAGGCTATTTCCCCCATTGCGTAAATAATAATAATACAAAAAATACAATCGCTCCTACCCATACATACTCCCATAAGATACCCTTAAAGAAACGTTTTTCAAGCCAAATGTGACTAAGCCCCACGATTGCGTAGAAAAATCCAGTTAAGAAAAGCGCAGTTACTGTTGGACTTGATGGCCAAAACCAAACGAGTGATGCGATCTCAATAACACAGGCCGTTAATGCAGATACCCAAACAAGAAGTGGCTGTGAGTACTTTTGTAGCGTATATGTCCACAAAGAATGATAAATCAAAAGATATGTATAAACAGCAATAAGTGCAATTACTGGGAAGATAATTACGTGAAATGAGAAAACAATATTGGTTAAAAAGAAATATGAAATAAGCGTTATGACAAACGATACAATTCGTGCACCGGATAAAAGTTGAATAGTTCTTGAAGACGATACGATGAAAATGTTTTGACTAAGAAATAATGAATATAAACCAAACGCATAAATAGTTGTTAAAAGAAGCCGGACAAAGAATGTTGTTGGTGTTAAGAGATAAAAAAATCCAAAAGCAAATGTATAGATAAAAGGCAGAATAACTACTTGATACAATTTGTTTTCGCGTAGGTCTTCAAAGATCGCCCACAATAAAAATAAAACAGTAAAAAAAGGAAGTAACAATGTAACTATCAGTCCCCATCTAGTTAATTGATATTCAGTAAAAAATAATCCGAGTGATAAGATAATAACCGCAAGTACGAACTTCTGCCTTTTATCGATAGCAAAATGAAATCTCTTTATTCCCTTTTTCCCACTTGTTGCTGGCTTTTGTCGGATATTCATTCCCTGTCCTCTATTAGTTCATCAGGAATATCAAAGTTTGCATAGACATTTTGTACATCTTCATTATCTTCAAGTTTTTCTATAAAATTAAGAGCGCGCTCAGCCTCTTCTTTAGATGTTATTGCCGAGTTTACTATAGGTCTAAATGTGAATTCTGCACCTTTTATACTGAGGTTTTCTTTTTGTAAGGCATCACGTACTTTTGCAAGATCGTCAGGCTTGGTAAAAAGAATTACTTGAGTACCAGCATCCTCAATATCATCGACACCATGATCTGCAGCTATTAAGAAGATATCATCCAATGTTTTATCTCCTTTATCGACTGTAATAACAGCTTTTTTATCAAATTGGTACATGACACTTCCTTGTGCTCCCATGCTGCCTCCATTTTTGTTGAAAATACTTTTTACTTCCGCAACAGTTCTGACTTTGTTGTTAGTAAGTCCTTCAACAACAACGCTAAATCCTCCTGGACCAAATCCCTCGTATAGAACTTCATCAAGTTGTTCAGCTTGAGCGCCTGTAGCACGCTGGATAGCGCGATCAATGTTGTCCTTTGGCATATTGGCATTACGTGCCGCTTCGATTGCTAATCGTAACTTAAAGTTCATGTTTGGGTCAGCTGTTCCACCACCTTGACGTACTGCAATTGAAATTGCTTTTGAAAGCTTAGTGAAGAGCTGTCCGCGCTTAGCGTCATTTGCTCCTTTTGCTCTTTTAATTGTTGCCCATTTTGAATGTCCACTCATACGAGAAGAAAAATGAGAATTATCTCTCATTTCTCAACTCGTATTATACCCTGGATATATTGACTTTTGCAAGAAATATCAGTAGAATAACATTCAACTCAATTGCTCTTTATATGCCAACTATTAAAAACCAAGCAATCCAAACAGCACTCACAGGAGATTGGCAAACAGCAATAACACTCAATCAGGAAATCCTCCAAGAAGAGCCTGATGATATCGACACACTCAATCGCCTCGCATTTGCATTCTTAAGTACTGGCAATCCAAAAGAAGCAAAAAACGTCTACGAAAAGGTTCTTTCACTTGATATGCAAAATCCCATCGCGATCCGCAATCTCAAAAGACTTCACGATGTTAATACAAAAAAAGTAAATATGACAATAAATAATCTCTTTATTGAAGAGCCTGGAAAAACAAAAGTCATGGATCTTATCAATATCGCTGATAAAAAAGTAATCACACATCTGCGATCTGGAGAAAAACTTGATCTCAGAATAAAACGAAGCAGAATTTTTGCTTATGATATGGAAAATCAATTTATTGGAATGCTCCCTGATGATCTATGTCAAAGACTTATCAAATTTATAGACGCTGGTAATGAATATGAGGCTTATGTGAGAACCGTTGATAGCAATAAAGTAAGTATTTTTATCAGAGAGACAAAGCGTGTTAAGAAATTTAAAAACCAGCCTTCCTTTGTATCAGGTGCTGAAAAATCCAAACTGTCACTGCCTACTAACGGCAAAGCTAAATCTCATCGGGATGACTCCTCTGACGATGACGAATGATGAAATATCACTCTCTTCTTCTTTAATTCCCTATTAACAAAATCTACTTCTTTTATCTTTCTCTTTTGTCTTGATAATGAAATCAATGCAAAACCTAATGCAAATAAAAATAAAATGAATACTATAAAATAATTCATACTATAGGATCTTATACTTATCAACTTAAAAACTTTTTGTTTTTTGCTCGTCTGTTCCCAATGTTATTATAATATTTGCAATTGGTTGACGCGTGATACTCATCGGTTTAACATCTAATAATTTTTGTATTTTGTTTACTGTATAAGAACTATCTCCATAATATTGGACAGTTGTTTTGTTCTGGACATTCTGAGCTGTTGAAACCTCAACGACATTGGCTCCCATATTGGTAAGCGTACGACTTAGACGTTGTCCAAAGCCTGATATATCAGTCGCATTAATAATTTGTATCGTAATATTTTCATCAGCTATATCTTGATCTGTCAGCGCATTGGTAATGGTTGTGTCCATTTGAGGAGCCTGTGCAGCAAGTAAAATTGCTTCATTTGTTTTATTATTTGTTGTGACACTTTTTGCAAAAAGTGTCAGACGAACCTTATCAATAATAGTTAAATCACTCTGCCAATTCTCTGTATGAAGCACCGACGACCACATAAAAGCCGTGACATCAGGATTTACATCAGCTGCATTTCCGACTTGAAGATATGCATCAGGTGTTATTCCATACTCTCGTATAAGTGTTGGGTAAGACATTTTAACATCTTCTATCGTGAGTACTGCTACTGCCGGCACCTGTGGATGGAATGCAATAATTTCTTTAACATTGTTATTCTGTGTTACTGCAAGTACAAAATCATGAGCAGAATTAAACTTACTATGCTGAATAATCAAAATTCCTTTTATTATTAAAGAAATTATAATAATAGTAACAACAACCGCGACATACAAATAAAATGTTTTAAGACTTCTGCTGTCGGTAGATTCTGTTTTTTTCATTTAATATAGCTATAGTAAAGTATATCAGAAACTTCCAGTACAAGGAGAATATGAGGTTATATATCACTTTTTTCTAAAGAATTAATAACTGATGAGAGTTCCTGAGTCAAAGGAGCTTCATAACCAACCTCCTGACCTGTTAATGGATGTTTAAAAGTTATCTTTGCGGCGTGAAGAAAAACTCTATTTAAAATATTTCTATCTGATCGTGATGTTTTGCGACCAGCATATAAAAAGTCTGCAAAAATTGGATGATTTATATATTTTAAATGAACACGGATTTGATGAGTCCTACCTGATTGCGGATATAATTCAACCAACGAAAATTTTTCTTTCAACTTAGTACTAATATAATAGGATAAAACGCTATAAAGGGTTTTTGACTCTCTCCCACCTGGAAGAATTCCAAAACGATTACGATTCCATGGCAAACGTCCGACAGGGACTGTGATATCGCCTTCTCTAGGTTTTATAATTCCATGAGCAAGTGCAAGATATGTTTTCTTGACCACTCTTTCTCTGAATTGTTCTTGCAAATTAACAAATGCTTGAGGCGTTTTGGCAATAATGAGAATTCCCGAAGTTTCCTTATCCAATCTATGCACAATTCCTCCTCGTTGGTAAAAATCGTCTTCCGGTTTCCAGTCTTTGTCACCAAATTTTGTAGTAGTCTTTTTATAAGGGATTTTCAAATATGCCTCAGCCCAGTCTTGAACTGTTGTTTCGTTTTTTGTAGTCTCCGCACGATTTACTGTGACTCCAGCAGGTTTGTCTACAAGAACAAATGACTCGTCTTCGAAAATAAGAGGTATATCCATATTATATCTTTCTATCTTATACTCACACGTCTTGAATGAGATGGTCTTTCAAGTTTGATAAGAAGAGCCACGCTTAAAATAAAGAGTATCGATAACGCAATATTTTCAGGACTGACAAATGTCATTATGTGTTTGAGAGAAACAAGAAGCGAAGTTGTTAATGCGATAAGTGAAAAAAGTAATAAGAATAATGTAGCCATAACACCTTCTTTGAGTGTTCTATTTAATATCTTAGGGTATAAAAATTGAACGAAAAATAGCAAGAGAACAAAGTAAATAATTGCATTAAGAAAAACAGAAAGAAGCGCATCTTTTGAAACAAAAATCGCATCTCCTAGAAATACCAATGGAAGCGTATAAAGGAAAGACAAACTTAAAAAATCACAAAGTCTCCCAAGAGGAACTTTAGTGTACTTCCCTATTAAAAATAGGGCCACAATCCCTCCTACAATAACACCCGTTAGAGAAAATCCATTGTTTTTAAAACTGAGAAAATCGTACAAGATATTCTCTCCTGGATGAGGATGAAAAAAGAGATAAAAAATACGTGAAGCAAAAAGACAACTCCATAATGTTATAAATGCGATATCAAACGATTGTTCAAGAGAGATGCCTTTGCGGATGAAAACATAATCATCTTTTACAAAACGATAAAGCTCATAAAGAAAAAGTAGTACTGCTGGAATAAAAATTAAAAATTGCATATTATGAAATGTACATATTGATAAATCCAAGAATCAACAAACTAATTCCAATACCTGTAATAACAGCGCTCACTCCAATTAAATCAGATAATCCTCCAACTGCGATTATAGGAACAAGTGATAAAACTCCTATAAAAGTATTTAAGAATCCATAAATTTTCCCGCGGATTTCATCTGATGTTTTATCTTGAAGTCGCGTATTGGCAGGCACAAAAACAAAAGAATTTGCCAGTCCTAAAATAAATGCGAGAACTACCATAATATGAAGTATCGTTATTGAGAAGGTATGAGGCAGATATACATTGATATCATGAACGATATCCTTAGAAGCAACTTTTGAACCAAACGGCAGCAAAAGCATTGCAATTCCCGAAAGAAAAATACCTGCAGTTATTACTTTTTCTTGTGGATGATTATGGAAAATATTAACAAGAACTATCGATCCAACAACCATTCCAAGAGCCGCCGGAGTTACAAAAATAATTGGAAATTGCTCAACTGGTATCCCCAGAACTTGTGACGCATACCCTGGTGCAACGGTTGCAAGAATCAAAATGAGAATTTGTGAAAGAGAAAGCAGAAAAAGTGAATGTGAAATTGCTCGAGTATGTCTAACAAATGATAATGTCTTTTTAATATCTCCAAGAAAATTAAGTTTGGGATCGTCTTTATTTATGGGTGATACTTTCCCATACTTAGGTTTTACAAACGCAATAAAGATAGCTCCAACTACAAGCATTGCAGCTAAAAGAAATATTGCTTTAAATGGTTGGAAAAAAATAAGTATTGGACCGGACAGAAGGTATGCTACAAGAATGGAACCAAAGATTGCGAGTCCAAAAAGCGCGTTTGCATGCAAAAGATATTTCTTATCAACAACAAGCGGAATCATAGGACTTTCGGCAGGGATAAAGAATTGAACAAAAATTGAGAAGACCAATGAGATAAGATAAATCATAACAACATCATTGAGCATAAATGCTAGAACAACAAGAAGGACTGCACGGACGATATTGGTAATAATTAGGACATATTTTTTATTCCATCTATCAACATACACACCTGCGACAGACCCAAAAAAGATCGCTGGGATAGTAAATGAAAGAACAACTCCAGAAACAGCTGTGTTGGAGTGTGTTAATTTATAAACGATAAAAAGCAAAAAGAAATTAAAAAGATTTGAGGAAACTTGTGTGAATACCTCACCTATCCACAGGTAAAGAAATGACCTTTCTGAGAAAACACGAAGGATATGTGCGTTCATGGTTAAGCTTTTTCCGAGTATGCACCGGTACGTGTATCAACACGAATTAATTCTCCCGTGCTAATGAAAAGAGGTACTTTTGTCTTTAAACCATTCTCAAGAATTGCTTCTTTAAAGACATTGGTTGCGGAATTACCTTTGGCGCCAGGTGCTGTTTCTGCCACTTTGAATGTCATTTTTGGAGGAAGAAGAACAGTAAGTGGCTCTCCATCGAGGAAACTTACGACAAACGATTCGCCTTCTTTAAGATAAATGTGTTCTGGAACTATCTTTAAAGGTATACTAATTTGCTCATATGTCTCCCCATCCATGAAATAGACTGCATCATCATCTTTATAAAGATATTGCATATCTTTTTTTATGACAGGCATTTCCTGCATTTTTGCACCGTTGATATAACTTTTATCAACAATTGATCCTGTCTTAAGATTCTTTACTTTTACTTTGATATTGGCGGAACCACGACCCATTTTGATATGTTCGTATGACAAAACAGTAAAAAATTGTCCGTCTTCTTGATATGTTGTCCCTGCGCGTAATTCTGTGACTGAAATCATAATTATTTCCTCTTAGCCCTAATAAGCCCTGAACATGGAATCACTTCGACTCCTTTTTTCTCAAGTGCATCAAAAAAGATATTTGCACCGATTGAATCAGATGACATATGACCTGCATTAATAATATTAACATGAAGTTTGCGAAGTTCCTTAAGAGCGTCTTCTTTGATATGCATATCAATTACTGTCCCAACACCTGCTTTTGCAAGCTCCATATACCATTCCTTTGATGGATTTGTGCCTCCGGTAAAGAAGATCGCGACTTTGCCTGCTTTACTGTTATGTGTCCCTGAAACAACAATTGGACCAGCTTTTCCTCTTTTGGCTTCTTGATATTCAGGAATTTCCATCATTGCATCTACAACATCGCCAACTGTATCAAATTCTCTATCTTTCAAAAAGTTCTTCATATAGTGGTCGCCTAAATTGTCCCAAACTGTGTGCAGTGTCATAAATGGAATACCAAGAAGTCTTGCTGTATCAACGGTTTGATTGTGATTAATTGGATGAATTCCCCGCTCAACATCACTCATTCTTTCTCGAACTAAAGCATCAGCTAAATGAATTGGAATTCCTGCTTCGGCACTTACTTCGATTTGCAAGTCCATAACTTCATGAAGACTTGCGAAAGCATTTCCTTCTGGATGATGACCTATTAACAAATCAATGTTTGCACCCTGTTGATTCAATCTATCTGTCAACAACACTTCTGTTGCATTAGCATCAATTCCAGCAAGAATCTTTTTAACTTGCTTTTTAGGATCACTAGTAAACATTCTGGTATCAGAATAAGGATTGGTGAATGCTTCTTTATCGAAATATTTTTTCTTTTTTTCAGGGAGGTCGTCGTAACGCTTTTTATTTTTTTGAAGATACTTCCTGACTGATGCAATGCCTCGTGGATCGGCCTTCATGCCCATCTCAACTGCTAAATCATATATTTCTTGAATAGTCATGCCATCAAGTATATAATAGGAGGACGTTAATTTCAAGTTACATACCTATTTTTGTACTTGAAAAGAAAAACTAAAACTGGGAAAAAACACGCCGAGGTGGTGCGAATGCGCCGCTACGAAGTAGCTAGTACCCTTGGGGTAGCAGACAGCCGAAGGCAAAGATATGAAACAAAATAGAGAAATTAAAACAGAAAATTAAAACGCCGAGGTGGTGGAATGGCAGACACGAAGGTCTCAAAAACCTTTGGAGATTACACTCCGTGGGGGTTCGACTCCCCCTCTCGGCACTTAGACAAACTTATAGAATTAAGTTCAGGGTAAACTATGAAGAAGTGCATTCTTTTACTCATCATTTGTTTTGCGTTTTTTGGAGCACCAGCATCAGCCCTAGCTCAAAATTCTGCACCTACTAATTCCCAAACCGCAAAAGCGTCTCAAAGCGCACAACAAGAAAAGCAAGAAATTGTTAATATAACTCAGAATATCAATCAAATCACAAATCCTGAACAAGATGGTCAACGTAATACAGTTCTTACTAAGTTAGTTAAACAAAGAAATGTTGAGACCTTAACTCCTGTTAATTTTGCTCCATATGCTATTCAATATGCAATTCGTGCTGGAGTACCTACGAATACAATTGATCTTATTTTATTAATTCCGCTTCTCGCAACAATTGTCGTCGCATTTCGATACATTGTCGGACTTTCAGGTATTGGACTTCTCGTTCCAATCGCACTTTCAATAACCCTTCTAGCAACAGGAGTGACCCCTGGATTTATTATGTTAGCAACAATTATCGTTGCGTCCCTTGTCTCAAAATTCTTTCTCAAACGACTCCCAGTTATGCAAATGCCTAAAGTAGCTCTTTCTATGCTTATGGTTTCACTTTTTCTTCTTGCATCTCTGACAGTCAGCTCTATTTTTGGGATCATTGATGTAAGAAGTCTTTCAATTTTTCCTATTCTTCTCTTTATTTTGTTAAGTGATAGAATCGTTTCTCTTTTTTTGGAAAGAGATTTTATCGAGACAGTCCAGACAACTGTTATTACTCTTTTTCTTGCGATACTTGGATTTTTGCTTTTGACATGGCAACAACTTCGACTTTTTACACTTATCTATCCAGAATCAATCCTTCTTCTTATACCGATCAATATTATGATTGGAAGATACTTTGGTCTTCGAATGACAGAGTATATAAAGTTTCAACCTATCTTAAAACATGGCAGTAAGTAAATCAGTTTTGGGAATGAATGCCCGAAACTTTCTCTACATACGTCCCTTCAATAAAGCATCAGCAAAACACATTGCTGATGATAAGTTGGAGACTAAAAAAATTCTTTTGGAGCACAATATCCCAACTCCTGAACTTCTTGCGACTTTTTATACTCGAAAAGATGCCCGTGATTACGATTGGAATTTGCCTGAAAATGGTTTTGTGATAAAACCTGCTCGTGGATATGGTGGAAATGGTATTGTCGCTTTTAAGAGCTGGAGAAATGGAATCGGAACAACCGTCAGCGGACAAGAATATACCATCAAAGATCTTGAATCTCATATTTTTAACATTCTTGATGGCGCCTTTTCGCTCCAGTATTTGCCTGACAAAGCATTTATTGAAGAACGTGTCATACCAAGTTCATTCTTTAAAAAAATTGTACCGGTCGGACTTCCGGATATTAGAATCGTTGTTTTTAGACACGTCCCTGTTATGGCAATGCTTCGTATCCCAACAAGGCAATCATTTGGGAAAGCCAACCTCCACTTAGGAGCACTAGCTGTCGGAATTGATATCGCAACAGGAATTACGACAAGTGCAACAAGTAAAAGTCGGCTCATTTATTTTATTCCACAAAGCAAGAAAAAAACCGCAGGAATGATGCTGCCCAATTGGACTGAGATGCTTCTTCTTGCCTCACATACTCAACAAATTATTGGCTTAGGATACGCAGGAGTTGATCTAGTAATTGATGCAAAAAAAGGCCCAGTCGTTCTTGAAGTAAATGCGAGACCCGGACTTAAGATTCAAAATGCCAATCTTGCGTCACTTCGAACAAGGCTTGAGAGAATTGAAGATATGGATGTCCCTACTCCTCAACGGGGAGTTACGCTAGCACAAACATTATTCGCAGAGAAATTCTCAGACAAAGTTTCAACTTCTCCGCAGATTCTT
The DNA here is from genome assembly GCA_035479415.1 of Saccharimonadales bacterium (SeqCode). Taxonomy (GTDB): domain Bacteria; phylum Patescibacteriota; class Microgenomatia; order Levybacterales; family UBA12049; genus JACDET01. The sequence continues at coordinate 18,583 of DATIIS010000002.1, read as the reverse complement.
CCAGTCATCTTTCCTGTCCTCATCAGAACAAAAGATGGAGTAAGAGAAATAAAAGCCAAACTTGATACTGGTGCGTATAGATCATCAATTGATTTGGAGCTAGCTAAAGAATTAGGTCTTCAAATCGATAAAGAAACTGTCTATATCAAATCCGCAAGTGGACGCGCGTATCGCCCAACGACACAATTATCTTTCCAAATTGCTGGCAAAAAAATTACATCTAAAGTCACAGTGGTTAATCGTTCACATTTAAAATATCCAATGATTGTGGGAAGAGTAGATCTGAAAGGTTTTTTAATAAGACCTGAAATAAGCGGAGAGGATGAAGATGAACTTATTGAAGAAACTGAAAGTTAATATATAATCAATGTATCTATGGCAGACATAAAACCCCAAACTCTCAACGAATATAAAAAATCGACCAAAGATGTCGCTGATAAAATTAAAAATAATAACTGGACAATTCATACACGATTTGTTGAGCTTGTTGAAGAAGTTGGAGAATTGGCAAATGCTATTCAGACTGAAGAAGGATTTAAATCAAAGAAGAGAAAGAAATCCGATGTTACAAATTCTGTTTGTGATATTCTTTTTGAAATTATGCTGATTGCTGATCATTATAATATTGATCTTGATTGCGAATATCCTGCAGTTCTTAAAGAAATTGACGAGAGAAACAAAAATGGTGATTTTGATCACGAATAGAACCACTACCAAACCTATACTCATCATTGACAGTGTCCTTATTGAATTGCAATACTAAGATAATGAAAAGCTTCAAGCTAACTATTGCAAAAATTCTTACGACGTTTGTTATTTTATTATTACTAGTAATTATTTTTTTTACTTTTATCGCAAGCTATATATCGAATTTTCTTTCCTTTAATTTAGACCTTTTTATCGTTGTGATATGTATAATCGCTTCCTACTATATCTCTTCATTACTATTTAGTTATAAGAAAAATCATCAAAAAATATTTATAGTTATCATTACCTTACTTATTTCGTTAAGCTCTTTTTTTATTCTCACTCTTCTAGTAAATTTCTTTACACTATGTATTTCGGATTTGAGATTACCTTGTCTTGAAAATGAAAAATGTCCACCTCCTCCTCCTTGTACGCCAACCATACAAATAACTATTCTTTCTGATTTATGCATCATAATACCGTTGATTGTCTTAGTAATTGGAGTAATATTTTTTATAAAAGAGAATAAGAGGAAATTGGTGAAATAATCGTTAGGTAATCTTTTTAAGTTTCTTTGCTAATTTTTCTGTATCATTTAATAACTTTTCGACTTCATCAAGCCCTTTATCCCAGAAGGTTGCATCCGCTATATTTATTCCAAGCCGCATAAAAATATCTTTTGGTGATGCAGAAAGCCCTGCTGAAAGAAATTCTTTAACTTTTATAATAAAATCCGGATTTTCCTTAACAGCATTTTGCATGGACTTTGAAATAAGAAGCCCACTCGCATAGGAATAAACATAAAAGAAACTTCTAATATGTGACCAATAAATCCACCAATTTTCAGACCCAGGTGACTGTTCAACTGACGCACCCATGTATGCATTCATATGTTTTTGAAAAATCTTCCCTATTTCTTGATGAGATAGATAACCTTTTTCACGAAATGTCTTATGTAACTCTTGCTCAAAAAGATAGCATGCAACTTGTCTAAAAATGGTTGAGATATCGGAATTTAGTTTCGTCATCATGAGACCAAATTGCGTCTCTTCATCAGCTGTTCTTAAAATTTCTTGGAGGACAAAATCTTCCATAAAAGTACTCGCGCATTCGGCGGTCGCAACAGGTGTCCCAAAATTAAGTGAATTTTGCTTTTGTTTCATAAGCTCATTGTTAATTGCGTGTCCCATCTCATGTGCGAGAGTTAAGACATCATTAAGCTTGTCTGTATAATTAAGAAGCACATAAGTAGGCTGGGTTGGCAGCCAATAAGCACAAAATGCTCCCCCACTTTTACCTTTTTTTGGAAAAACATCAATTTGTCCACTCCGCAAAAATCTTTCAAGAATATCAGAAAATTCATGATCCATCTGTTGAAAAACATAATGGACAAAATCTGCAGAATTCTGAAAAGTAAATTTCTTATCCTCAGCTGTAAGCTCTATATTTCTCTCATGATACTCAAGTTTTTTTACACCCAATAACTTAGCTTTTAATTTGTAAAATTTTTGTGCAATATCATTTCTTTTCGCAACACTTGAGAGAAGGGCATCTACAACTTCACTTTCAATATCATCACCCAGATGACGCGCAAAATCAGGTCGTGGCATATTGCGAATTTCATCATCAACTTTTTTATTTGCCATAATCGCATTCATCTCTGCTTCTGCAACCTCTTTATACTTATCAAGAATGTCATTTATCCCTTTTGCTGCACCGTCTCGGACTTTTTTCTTTCTACTACTAGTAAGACTTGCTAGTCCTTCAAGATTCTTTTTTTCTTTTTTACCTGATTCTAATAATGTAATACGTTCTTCTTTTGAAATAAATGCTGATACCATTTGCGTCCATTTCGAATAAGCGGGATCTGCTTTAAGTGTCATAATTTTTTCTTCATTTTCACTAAGGACATAATCTGCTTGCTTAAATATTTTTTCAAGAAAATGATGATATGACGCAAGTTGAGGATCTTTCAGAAATTCTTTTTGTTTTTTCTTATCTACTTTTGCAAGACGAAGCATGAAGAATTGTATTTCATTTTCTAATTTATTACTAAAGTCTAAAACCTTTGCAAAATGTGCTTTCAAATCAGTATCCAATTGATCCTGCATTGTTCGAAGCCAGAAATAATATCCTTCCTTCCCTGACGTCCCGTAAAGACGATTTATTTTTTCAAATTCATCAAGTGCAACTTTAAGCACTTTGGCATCAGACAAAAAGGCATCATTCTTCAACCATTTGGAAACAAATTCTTTATTGACCTTTTCAACTTTTTTTCTAGCCGTTGGTATATGTTGGTCTTCATCTGAAGCAAATAGTGGCGAAAGGTTCCAGGTGGTTTGTTTAATAACTAATTTTTTATTTTTCATACATAAGAAACTACCAGAAGAATCGAAAAATTACAATGAGTAAACTTAAAGAACAAATTTTTGAATTACATCCACCACTCCATCTTCCTTAACAGTCGGTGCGATATAATCAGCAATCTCTTTTAATTCCGGCACTGCATTGCCCATGGCAACTTTCAATCCACATGCCATAAGAAGAGGAAAATCGTTATACCCATCCCCCACTCCTATGATTTCGTGAGTATCTATTCCAAGAATTTTTGCAACCTCATAGATCGCATGTTGTTTGGTTGCTTCCGCATGAGTAATATCAAGTATATACGTCCCTTTCTCCCAATTAATTACTTTATGAGTAGCAATAGTATTTATATGAGAAAGTTCAGCTGCTATTTTATCTGCTGCTTCAATTGATGAATATTTTGGAAAAAGGTTGTATGTCGTTTTCAATTTATAAGAAGGACAATATTCTACGGCTTTTTCTTTTTCATCAATCATTATTTTTTCTGGATGCTTTTTAAGAATTTCTATAACTTTTAAAACATCCTCGTCTCGAATAGGTTTTTCATAAATATATTTTCGAGATTTTCCATCAATTATTTGTGAACCTCCAAGCAAAATTACTGGATTCGTTACTTTTAAAATATCCAAAATCGGGGATGCTTTCCTTATCGATCGACCTGTTGCAACACACACAAAAATTTTTTCTTGAACCATACTGATTGCTTCAACAACTTTTTCTGAAGGAAGCGCATCAATACGATTTTCTATAGTTGTCCCATCAAGATCCAACATCAACGCTTTATATTTTTTCTTTATCATAAAACTGAAATTCCAAACTTTTTAAGTTCTTCTGAGATTAAATAAACAGAAAGTCCAACTCCTCCAAAAAAATCTCCTTCAACTTTTTCAACAAAAACAGATGCGAGTTCATGGATAGCATATGCACCTGCCTTATCAAATGGCTTTTCTCGTTCAATATACTGTTCAATCTCTTCTTGTAAAAGTTCTTTGAACCATACATTTGTCTCGGTTGAGTGTGTAACTTCTTTACCAGTTGCTGTATCAATTATCGTAAATCCAGTCACTATTGAATGTTTTTGTCCGCTAAATTTCTTAAGCATTCGTATGGCATCATCTTTATCTTTAGGTTTGCCATATACTTCTCCATCAAGAGCAACCATGGTATCTGCTGCAATGATAATTGCATTGTTAAATTTTTTTGCAACAGCATCTGCTTTTTGTTTTGATAAAGATTCTACTTGTTGGCGTGGTTTCAAACTCTTATCCAGTACTTCTTCAATATCACTTGAGTGGACTTCAAATGTGAGTCCTATTTGCTCAAGGAGTTGCTTTCTTCGTGGAGATGATGATGCAAGAATGATCATAAGCGCATTATACCAAATATTGTTATAATGAAGTTTGAAGAGCTGTTTGTTTTTTGTGCCTTTCTATTGCTAATTCTATCAATGTATCAATAAGTTCTGTATACGAAATTCCACTTGCCTCCCATAATTTGGGATACATTGAGATATTGGTAAAACCTGGAATTGTATTTGCTTCATTTACATAAAATTTTCCTTCTTTAGATAGGAAAAAATCTATGCGTGCCATTCCTTCGAGACATAATGCCTGATATGTTTTCTTTGCTATATGTTGCATTTCTTGCAATTCTTCCGGTGATATGTCTGCCGGGATTTCAACTCGTGCACCATTGTCATCAATATATTTCGCATCATAATCATAGAACTCATGACTTGCCAATACTTCACCTGCAACTGATACTTTTGGATTTTCATTCCCCAAAACTGAAATTTCCAACTCACGTCCAAGGATTTCCTCTTCGATCAGAATCTTTGTATCATACAAAAAGGCTTCATTAACAGCATCATGAAATTCTTTTTCATTATGGGCTTTTGTAACACCTATTGATGATCCAAGGTTTGCTGGCTTTACAAAAACTGGCGTGCCAAGCTGTGTGGAAACTGATTGAAAATCAATAGTATCCCCTTTTCTAAAAACCAAAAATTTAGAAATAGAAACTCCTGCATCTCGAAGCAATCTTTTTGTTACATCTTTATCCATTCCAACTGCAGTACCAAGAACCCCTGAACCGACATATGGAAGATTCATTAACTGAAGTGCACCCTGAACAGTACCGTCTTCCCCGAACGGTCCATGTAGCACTGGAAAAACAACATCTATATGCTCAAAACTTTCTGCAGATGTCGTAATAGAAAAATTATTACCATCTTTAAGAACAATTGAAGCAGCCTCTTTGTCTTTAAGTTGTAGTGGATGAGAGAACGTAGAAGCATTCAAGAGACTCTCGCGGAGTTCATGCCACACACCTTTTTTATCAATTCCTATCAAAACAGGTTCATACTTTTCTCGATCTAGAGCGTTGACTACATTTTTGGCAGACTGAATTGAAACTTCATGTTCTGCTGACTTACCACCGAAAATAACTGCAATACGGATTTTTTTATTCATAATCTAGAATTATATAAATATTTTGAAAGTCTCTCCATGCCTTTTATTATATCTTCTTTTTCCCTCCCAAAGCAAAGACGAATATGATCTTCACCTCCGGGTCCAAAATCTGTACCAGGAACAATTGCTACATGTCCCTTCTTTAATAACCTAAAACAAAAATCTTCAACATTTTGCTTTTTTATAAACTTTGGGAAGAAGAAATATGCTCCTTTTGGCATAGAATATTCTAAAAATGGTTTTAAGTCATCCAGATAGGATTTCATAATATCCCTTTGTTGAGTATAAATTATTTCATTTGCTGATAAAATCCTATCTCGATTCTCAATAGCAGCAAGTGCAGCATATTGTGAGATAACAGGAGCGCAATTAATTATTGCATCATGAACAGGAATAATTTTTTGAATAATTCGCTTATCACTATGTAAAAATGCGACACGCCAACCAGTCAGAGAAAAATCTTTAGAAAAACTTACTACACGAATAATGTTGGCTTTTAATTCGGATAAAACGCAGGGAGTGTATATTTTATTATTGTCAAAAAGCATTTCTCCATATACTTCATCAAGTACTACAACTGCATCATTTTTTTTAGCCAGTAGACATACTTCAAGTAATTCTTCTTTTGAATAAATTGAACCAGTAGGATTATTGGGGTTACACAGCAGTATAATTGAAGTATCTGTCGTAATTTTTTTCTTTAAAAAATTGATATCCAGCTTCCACCCCTCTTTTTCAGTCAACGGCACAGGAATAATTTTTCCTTTTGCATTCTCAGCAATTCTGAAATATGCAGAATATGTAGGTGTAGGAATAAGTACTTCATTCTTTTGAGAAGTAATAAGAGATAAAAATGTAGCCATCAATGCTTCTGTTGCTCCAGCAGAGACAATAATTTCACCTTCTGAATAATTCATATTATCCATATATAACATCTCAGAAATTTTTTCTCGTAAAATAAGAAGACCCTGAGGATCTGAATATGCATCAACATTATTATGTAATAAGGCATTAACAACAGCCTCTCTAATAGAATTATCAGAATTTAAAAAAGGAATACCCTGACTTAAAGAAATAACATCTGAAGTATTTCTCGCATAACGTTCCATCTGTTTTATAGCATTAAGTATCATGGATATTATTGTCACATGAATGACTTTATAAATCAAAAAATAATTAAAAAACAGAAAACGATAAAGCTAAGTTATGGCTAATAATCTAATCGTCCAAAAATAATAGACATTATTTGAGATAAATTATATAATATAGTCTAATTATTATGGATAAAATAATTCGAGACACACTTGCTGACTTAGGACTTGAAGAAAAAGAAATCCGTTTCTTCATAACCAATAATCAATTGGGGCCATCAACAATAAATGAAATAACTCGAATTGCCAAACTAGAGAGATCTACGGCATATCTTATCGCACAACATCTTATCGAAAATGGATATTTAATTGAAGATTATAAAAGTTATAAAAAAACATTAACTACAATTGAACCAAAAACATTATCTAGGATGTTGGCAAACAGACAACGACAACTTGGAAGACATGAGCGACAACTTCAAGAAAATCTCGCAGAACTTGAAGCACTTCATAAGTCATTAGAAATTAGGCCACGAGTCAGAACATACGAAGGTAATAAAGGTTTGATTGCAATTTGGAAAGATATATTAGAAACTTCTGATGAGGTACTTCTTTGGACAAATCAAGAAACAGAAAAAAATATATTTTCTGATAAATATCATTCTCTTTTTATCTCGGAACGGATAAAGAAAAAAATTCTAATGAAAGTATTAGCCATAAATAATAAGAAAGCAAAACTTTTACAAAAAACAGATGTTAAACAATTACGAAAAACCAAATTTCTACCAAAAAATGTTACATTTAGTGCAGAAACATATATTTATGGAAATAAAGTTGCGATACTGGACTACAATAAAGAAATTATTGGTGTAATACTTGAAAGCGAACAAATTGTGAAGTCTCACAGAGCAATTTTTGAAATGACCTGGGAAAATTTAGTCTAATAATTTAGCCCTTTTATCTTTCCAAATTTGTTCTCTACGTGGAAGTTTATTTGAATCTTTTTTATTCTCCAATAACTCCTCAATAATCCCTTCCAGGAGTAACGACTGAGAACCTTTAAACAGCACTACTTCTCCACCCGTCAATTCTCGCTGCATATCAAGTATCACTATTTTTCTTTGCCCCTTTGGATAAAAATTGATATGTTTTGTCTTTTTAGTCATTTTATCTAATTGTGGATACGTATACTTTTCCATCCGAGGACCGATTAAAATAATTCTTTCGAAAGAAAACTTTGCTAATAATTCAGCCAATTTTTCATGTTCATCTTTTTCCTCTTTTCCTAACTCAAGCATATCCCCAAGAACAACCCACTTTTTTTTCTCAAAAATTTCTGCAAACATAGAAAGCATAGCCTTAATTGATTCCAAATTTGCGTTATAACTACTATCAATAAGTGTAGTACTTTTTATTCCATGAAAAACAGTACTTCTTCCAGGAGGTAAAACTAATTTTTTGAACGTAGGGTCAAATTCCAAACCGAGTGATTTAATCGCTGCCTTGCACATAGCAATTGAATAAAACACATCTTGCGGTAGCAATGCATCAAATGAATATCTTTGTTGTTGTATTGTGAATGTTGTTTCTCTTTCATTGATTTTATATGAATCTAAATATTTTTCTTTTGTAACTTCTACAATTGTTGTTTTTGTTCGTTTTTCTTGATTGATTTCTAACTGCAAATCACCATTTATCATTGCAACTTGCGAACAATTCTCTACAAAATATCCGAATTCATATGCAATCGCTTCGTCAACATTTGCAAATCTTTTTTGCGAAACAAGTTCATCAAAATTCATACTATGAGTACGTGAGACATTTAACCAAAGAACGATATCAGGTCTCAATAACTCAGAAAGAAACTTCCCCTCTCCCGGTCTATCACAATCTGCTTCAACAACATAGATATTTTCTTTAGGTGAAGCTCTAAAAGCCGCTGATGGGGCTTGTAAAAAGAGTGTCAACCATTCTGATGGCTGTAATGTCTCCCGATGCAGATCTAAAATGTCAAATGGAATTCCGTAACTACTATTCGCATGATGAGAAAATCTGGCTCTTTCTCCAATTTGTGATTCGATCAAATGAAGCAGTGTCGTCTTGCCGCTTGAACCTGTAACAACGACGATTTTAGGATTCCATTTCCTGAGGCGGATTTGAGCAAAGAATTTAAAATAAGATGCAATTGGAAAATATAAAATCTTCTTAAGAGTTTCCATTCTTCCCTAATTGTAGCAGAGATAAGTAAGTTTGTTTATGCAGCTTGAGAGTGTTGTTTTTCGACATTCATAAAGCGGATTCTGTTACCTTGGAACATAAGATCTATCTCACCTGTTGGTCCATTTCTATGCTTGGCGATCAGAAGTTTGGTCGGAATTTGTGGAGATGTATTTTCGCTATCTGGTCTGTAAAGGAACATAACAACATCCGCATCCTGCTCAATCGTTCCTGATTCACGAAGATCGGCAAGTTGAGGCTTCTTTTCTCCACGATGCTCGACAGCACGGGACAACTGAGATGCAGATAGGACTGGAATTCAAAGTTCACGAGCTAAATTTTTAAGAGATTGTGAGATCATCGCAACTTCCTGAACACGACTCTCATATCTTTTGCCAGGGACAATAAGTTGGAGATAATCAACAATCAGAAGCGATAAGTTGTGTTCCATTTGAAGACGTCTAGCTTTACTTCTCATTTCAATAAGTGATAACCCTGGTGTATCATCAATAAAAATTGGAGCATCTGCAAGCTGACCCATGGCATCAGATAATTTCCCAAAATCATCCTCTGATAATTTACCTGTTTTAAGACGCCATGCATCAACATCAGCTTGTCCGACAAGTAAACGATCTACCAATTCTTCCTTACTCATTTCCAAAGAAAAAATGCCAATTGGCTTTTTATCATGAACTCCAATATGTTGAGCTATATTTAACATAAAAGCTGTTTTTCCTTGTCCAGGACGTGCAGCAAGAATGATAAGATTGTTTTTCTGCATCCCAGAAAGCATGTTATCTAAATCAATAAAACCAGTCCTTACTCCACGAAGTCCAACTCCTTCTTTTTGCAATTCATCAATTCTGTCAAAACTCTCAGTCAATGTTTCTTTAAGTGCAATAAATCCTCGAGTCAAATGTCCTTGCGATATTGCAAAAATCGACTCCTCTGCCTTATCAAGCATATCCTTTACTTCACTTTCAGGAGTGTAACCAACTTCCACAATTTCAGTTCCTGCGGTAATAAGGCGGCGCTTGGTCGAATCCTCTCTTACCATTTGTGCATATGTTGAGACATTTGCGGCGGTTGGAACTTGTTCTACGAGATCTGTCAGGTATTTGGAATCAAATTTTTTTAATTGTTTATTCTTTTTTAATTTTTCAGTTAGAGTAAGTAGGTCAATTGGCCTACGCTCCTCATAGAGAACGAGCATCTCACTATAAATGATCCCATTGATATCACTGTAGAAATCTTCTGATTTGAGAATTTCAGAAACCGGAACAATCGCATTTTTATCAATAAGTATCGCGCCTAATACGCTTTCTTCAGCAGAATCATTGTGAGGTAAAACTTTAATAGCCATATTGAGATGAGATTTGAGAGAGGAGAGATGAGAAATAAATGAATAGTTTGTTACTTATTCTCACTTCTCATTTTTCATTTCTCATTTTTACGCAAGTAGTATCGTTTCCATTTCCACAGGGAGCTTACCAAGACTTGCAGAATACTTATTCATTGTTTGTAATTTTTCTTTTTCAAATCCTTCTGCAACTGCTTGTGCGTTGGCCCCGTAAAAGACGACTGCATTGATAGCAAGTGATGTAAGAAAAGATGCATCAACTACTTCCCCGCAATCAACTACTACAACATTGTATTCTTTTAATTTGTGTTGCATTGCAGATAAAAGTGAAATTGTCCCAACAACAATATCAACCCCTTCAATATTCATACTATAAAGAACACTTTTTTCATTTCTAGTCCCTGTTATTTTGATACCACCAATTTCATACTCCCCTGCTCCGCTAAGGACAACAGATTCGTCTGATGTATATTCGCTGGATGGATCTAACAGAAGTGTTGCATTTGCAGCTACTGAAGTTTCAGGATTAACAACAAATGTTGCTGTCTTACCCTTAATTCTAAGAGCGGATTTCTGAACTAACGCGATTTCCATGTAACTCATACTATCACAAGCAATTTGCCTTGACAAGTAGGTGCAATTATCGTATTATCGATCGTGCGAGTTGTCTCTCTAATTCGTTAGAAATTCCGACATTTGCACCTGCCTGCACAAACGTTATCAAACATGAAAGCTGAGAAAGTTATCCTATCATTTGTTGCTGTATTTGTTGGTTTAATTGCTGCGGGAATTGCTTTTTATCTTTATCAATCAACAAAAGTAATCCCAACAAGTCAAACAAAACCCTCTGCAACGCAGGTCTCTATCCAACCAACTAAACAACCCGCAAATACAGATATCTTTACCGTTGATAGTCCAGAAGATGAACAAGTATTTACTCAAAAATTAATTACGGTAAAAGGTACAGCTGTTAAAGGAGCAACAATTACAGCATCAACTGATGATAACGATCAAGTTGTCCAGCCAGCAGATAATGGTAATTATACATTTACCCAAACTATCCCTGATGGAACGAGTGTTATTGAATTCACAGCTGTATTTCCTGATGGAACTGTCAAAAAAATTGATCGTACTGTGACATTTTCGACACAAAACTTTTAACCTATGAAAACAAGAATTGGTTTAACAACATTGCTTTTATTATTTAGTCTTAACACACCGGTCTATGCCGCAGTCAGTCCTACTCCAAAAGATGCACCTGTTACACAAACACTCAACAGTCAGATCAATAAGTTGAAAGACAAAATTGCGTCTCAAGTTTCTCAACTCAAACTTGTCGAAAAGCGTGGAATCATTGGAACGATTCAAGCAGTTACCAATAATCAAATCACACTTATGGATACTCACAGCCAAATTCGTTATGTAGATCTTGATGAAATTACAAAATATACATCATCAACTGGAGCGCCACTTACTGTTAGTGCCATGAAAAAAGGATCACTGGTCAGTGTTTTTGGAATTTACAATAAAGACTCACAAAGAATTCTTGCAAGATTTGTAAGCACCGCCACAGTTCCTGTCCGTTTCTATGGAGAAATCACATCAATCGATAAACCAAATTTCCAAATTACAGTAACAACAGATGACCAAAAAACAAACAAAGTAGAAATTGATACGACATCAACTGTCTCTTCGTATAATGGCGGCACTTCCCTTTCAACATATGGATTTTCTAAATTAGCTGTTGGCGATCGCGTAGAAGTTATTGGATTCCCTGATAAAAAAGATCAATCACTTCTTATCGCAGATAGAATGCTTGATTATCTCAGTGTTCCAAAAGATCCCAACATAACAGGTGTTGCCAAACCAACAGTTGGTGTTACGACAACTCCCACAGGAAAAGGGACAAAAAATATCAGCCCCATTAAATAGTCTATGAATTCCCGTCTTGATAAGCTTAGAAAATTATTAACAAAACAAAATCTTGACGCAATTTTAGTTTCAGATCTCCAAAATATCACCTATCTTTCAAATTTTTCTGGTTTTACGACAGAAGATCGAGACGCGTATCTCCTCATTACAAAAAATAAGCAATACATTTTTACTCATCATATATATCGAGAAGTTGCAGAAAAAGATTTTAGAAGTTTTGATCTTATTGAAATTAAACGAGAAAACCCCATGAGTGTTATGTTAAAAAACATTATTGAAAAAGAAAAAATAACAACGTTGGGATTTGAGGCATTCGATCTAAAAGTAAATGATTTCCAAAATTTAACAAAATACATTGATAAGAAAATTTTAATAAGTAGCAATATTGTCAGAGAATTACGCATAATAAAAGATCATGAAGAAATAAATGCTATCAAAAAAGCATGTGAACTCGGAGATAAGACATTTAATTTTATTATCGATCAAATAAAACTTGGAATTACTGAAATAGAGTTGGCAGTTGAAATTGAATATTTCATCAAACGACATAATGCTGATATTTCTTTTTCACCAATAGTTGCTTTTGGTAAGAGTGCATCACAACCTCATCATGTACCAGATAACACCACACTTAAAAAAAATAGTTTTGTACTTTTTGATTTTGGCACTCGACTTCAGAACTATTGTTCAGATATGACACGGACTATATTTTATGGAAAACCAAATAAAGAACAAACCAAACTTTATCATGCAGTTCTGAATGCTCAACTATCATCACAAGACTATATAAAAAATGCACTTTTACAAAAACGATCTATTCCAGCTCCAACAGTTGATCAAGTAGGACGTGACTATATAATAACTCAAGGATATGTACCGTTTAATCATTCAAGCCATGGAATTGGATTAAACGTTCACGAATCACCTCGACTCTATCCTAGCTCCAATGATACGCTAACCGAGGGAATGGTATTTTCTATAGAACCTGGCATCTATCTCCCAGGAAAATTTGGAATCAGAATTGAAGATATTTTTGCAATTGAGAATAACAGATTAATCCGACTTACCAAATCTTCAAATGAATTACTTGAGGTACAAACTTGACAATAAAATTTCTTGTGAGATAATAAAAAAGTAACCATGAAAAATTTAATTAATTTTACAAGATACATGCATATGCATCATTCCTCCTAACGGCGGTGTGATTTGTTGTGTGCATCAGAAAAACAAATACCCGCCGAACGGCGGTTTTTTTGTGTTCAAAGATTATTTTTAAATCTAATAGTACACAACTCGTCGAGCGGCGGCGAAGAGGAGTCAATTCCTTGATTATTATTATAAATAGCATACGACCCACAAGCGCTAGCGCAGGGGGTAAATTATCAATACAAAGTCCCCTTCAGGGGGCGAAGTGAGGCTTAGATATGTATATGCACCGAACGAATGCGAGAGGGCGTAAATCTTTTAAGAAATTATGAAAACTATAAATCAAAATAATCAAGATCTTATCATTATCGGAGGCGGCATCATGGGACTTATGACAGCTTATTTTGCGTCAAACTTTGCTGACAATATAACAATTCTTGAAAAACGAGTTATCGGTAAAGACAATAAAGAAGCTGCGTCATTTAGTTACACTCGATCCATTCGAAGTGATTATCCCGATCCTCTTTATACTAGATTTGCAAATGAAGCACAAGGACTATGGAGAGAACTACAAGTAAAGTCAAACAAAAAATTTTATATAGATTGTGGTTGTATTAATCTTTCCAAAAGTTCTGTTACTCCTGATATAAATGAAACTTATGCTGGGAAGAGTTACAAAACTCGTACTGAATTAAATCTTGCAACCCAGATGCTAACAAAAAGTGAATTAAAAAAACGTTTTCCTCAATTTGAGGTTGATTATGGATCTCTTGAAAAAACAGGTGGATTTTTATTGCTGCAAGTAGTTCTTGAATCGCTTCTAAAGTTATTAAAACAAAAAAAAGTCACTATAAAAGAAAATATCAATATACGATCTATAAAAGAAGAAAAAGAGAATGTAATTATAAAAACACAAAATCAGACCTTCATTTCTAAAAAAGTAGTAGTTACTGCTGGATTAAAAACAAATGACCTAATCAGCTTAATAGAAGGAAATAATTTGACATTCCCTCTTACTCCAGATAGACCACAAGAAAATAAATATTTTTATCCACCTGATGATATCTTTGAAATGTTTTTACCTGAAAAACTCCCTGTATTCGCCTATTTGGATGTTGGAATCTATGGTCATCCTATTTTTGACAAGAAGAAAAAAGCGCTTAAAATCGGTTATTACAACCCACCTGATTTTGATTGGAAACAAGACAAAATTTCATCAGTTAATGACTTTATTAATACTTGTTTGCCAGTTCTTAAAAACGTCCCTTCAGAAGACGTAAATGATGTAGATCAATGCTCATATGATCTTGTCGATGATGATAATTTTATTATTGGCAAACTACCTAAATATAACAACATTATAATAGGTACTGGATGGCGTGGAACTGGGTTTAAATTTGCACCACTCGTTGGTAAAATACTTTCCCAACTTGCGTTGCAGGATGGAACAGTATACGATATAGAGCAATTCAAAACGGAGAGATTTGTAAAATAAAACTATGAAAAAAAGAAACAAAGAAAATATTTTAGAAAGACTGAAAAAAGACATTGTTATTGGCGCTGAAGGATATGTCTTTGAGCTTGAAAGAAGAGGATATATCAAAGCAGGTCCGTATGTCCCTGAAGTAGTTCTTGATTTTCCTGATGCTGTAAAAGAATTACATCGAGAATTTCTTCGTGCAGGAAGTGATGTAATGGTTGCTCTCACCTATTATGCAAATGAAAACAAACTTGCAGATGTCGGACGTGCAAATGAATTTGAAAAATTAAATCGACAAGCAGTAAGACTCGCCAATGAAGTTGCAAAAGAGGGCAATGGAATTGTCGCTGGAAATATCTGTAATACTTGGATGTATGACCCAAATAAAAAAACTGAATCCTCAAAGATCGTTCGAAAGATGTATGAAAAACAATTGAAATGGGCTACTGAAGAAGGTATTGATTTCGTACTTTCTGAGACAAATGATTATCTCGGCGAAGCACTCATCGGGCTTGAAGTAATTAAAAGCTATGGACTACCAGCAATTGTAAATTTCGCAACTGTTCAAAAGGATAAAACACGAGACGGATATGATTATGTCGAAGCTTGTAAAATTCTTGAAGCAAATGGAGCAGATGTTGTGGGACTTAACTGCACACGCGGACCTGAGACAATGCTTCCACTTATCGAAAAAATAAGAAAGAACGTCAAATGTTATGTGGCAGCTGTCCCAGTCCCGTGTAAAACTACGAGAAAACAACCAACATTTCAATCATTTAAAAAAGATGGCAAAAGACTGACATATCTCGAACTTGAACCTTTTATCTGCAACCGTTTTGAGATGGCAGACTTTGCGAAGAAAGCAAAACAAATTGGAGTTAATTACCTTGGTGTCTGTTGTTTTGCAAATCCATCTCACATCAGATCAATCGCAGAAGCTCTCGGAAAGACAGTCCCTGCAAGTAAATACTCACCTGCATTTGAACTGCACCCAATGATCGGTACTAAATCGAATGCAAAAGATAAAAAGAAATTTTTGAGTGATTGGAAAGGTTGATATGAAAACACAATGGGAAATCTCGGTGCCTCAAGAAGAAGTAGAAAGAATTGCAGTTACGTATGGTGATCCAGCAGATGCACTCATCGCGACTAAGAACTATGCACTTTATCCCCTGCCGGAGGCAATTACAAATTGGCATGCAATGGTCCCACTTCTTACATCAGATCATTGGTATGATGTAACAGCTTTTTATTCTCGCAGAAAAGCTGATTTGAGTCCTGAAAATGCAAAACTTCTCTATGACTACAATCAAAAGGCCTACGATGCTGCAAAGAAAAAAGATGGACTGATCCTCTACTATCAAGGAGTTCTCCTTACGAACGTTGCTAGCGAAAACGATTCTAATCTCGTTCTTCCATTCGTTCCAAACTGTCTTTCATTCTGCATCTGGAAAACACTTCCTCATGCAAAAGAAGGTGCAAAAGTTCCAGCACACAAAAAAGCAACAAAAATGACATCGTTGTGGTTTGATGGATTTTCAATTATTAAGTATCAAGTTATGCTAACAAATCAATCTAATAGTAAGTTTCTTGTCTTTAAACAAGTTCCTAAAACATGAAATCCCAAAATAAGCCTCAATATGATAAAATAAGGAAGAGATGATAAAACCACAGACACTAAAAGGATTTAGAGATTTTCTGCCTCGAGAAAAAAGAAAACGACAATACGTTGTGAGCCAACTCACTGATGTCTTTGAGTCGTTTGGTTTTGAGCCGCTTGAAACACCAACTCTTGAATACGAAGAAATTCTTTCAGGGAAATATGGTGAAGAGGGCGATAAATTGATGTATCGATTTGAAGACAACGGCAAGCGACGTGTTGCTATGCGATATGATCAAACAGTCCCGCTTTCTCGTGTCGTAGCACAATATCAAAATGATTTACCGATTCCATTTAAACGATATCAAATCCAACCTGTTTGGAGAGCTGAAAATACACAAAAAGGAAGATACCGAGAATTTTTGCAATGTGATGCAGATATTGTTGGAACTTTTTCACCTCTTGCGGATGCTGAGATAGTCGCAACTGCGGCAAAGTGTATTGAGAAATTAGGATTTAAGAATTTTAAGATTCTTGTCAATGATCGTGAGAATTTAAAATTTACAAAGGATATCGAAGGGATAACTGAAGAGGAAAATCTTATGATTATTCGCAGTGTCGATAAATTGAAAAAAATCGGCAAAGATGGCGTTATCAATGAGTTAATTACCAATGGTTTTTCAAAAGAAGTCGCAGAAAAAGTTATGCAGGAAGTTGAACTCAGAAAACCTACTCTCTACCTATCTCAAATTTTTGACGCGTTGAAGGAATTAGGAGTTAGTGAAAAAGTTATTGAATTCTCTCCTACTCTTGCACGAGGACTTGATTATTACACAGGACTCATTTTTGAAATTGAAATTGAAGAATATCCTGTCGGTTCTGTTTGTGGCGGTGGAAGATATGACAATTTGATTGGGATGTTCGCAGGCAGACAAATCCCCGCTGTAGGATTTGCACTTGGATTTGACCGCATCCTTGAAGCGATGGAAGCACTTAGTCTATTCCCAGACGATTTAAAGTCTTCATCGACTAACGTCCTTGTCTCTATCTTTTCTGAAAGTTTAAAACAACAATCATTAGAGATTTGTTCTCGACTGCGCTCGAACAATATCAATACAGAAATTTATTTGGGCGAAGTCAAAGAGAAAAATCCACTTGAGAAGCAACTCAAGTATGCAGATCAAAAACAAATTCCGTATATCATTATCATTGGTCCTGAAGAGGCTGAAAAAGATGTTGTGACACTTAAAAATCTCCAAACCCGAGAACAAGTACAAAAGCCACTCGATAAAATCATACAAGTTCTAAAAAAATAATTTCTATTTTGCTGCCCAAATGAAATTCACACAACATCAAAAATCGCTTCTTGCAGTTGCAATATGTACTATTATATGGAGCGCTGCTGCACCTATATTTAAATGGTCAATGCAAACAACCCCTCCATACACACTTCTCTTTTTTCGTTTTCTTATCGCTACACTTATTATGTTGCCAATTGCATGGAAAAGAATTGGTATAAAATTTGAAGACTTCTATAAAATCTTTTTGCTGGCAATAACGGGAATCACTTTGAATATTGGTCTTTTCTATCTTGGCCTTTCACTTTCAGAAAGTATTAACGCACCTATTATTAGTTCTACCATGCCGATATTTCTTATTATCGGTTCAATATTTTTCCTCCATGAAATCCCCAAACCCAAAGTAATCTTTGGAACAATTGTAAGCTTAATTGGAGTACTTATTATTATTTTTAGACCAATTGATCACTTATCTCTTGTCGGATTAGTTCTTGGAAATATTTATTTCATATTGTCAGTTCTCGCGCTTACAAGTTATATAATCCTTCTTAAAAGATTTAAGCCTCGTTATTCCTCATCAACCCTTATCTTTTGGATTTTTCTAATAGCAACTATTACTTTTTTCCCACCATTTATTCTGGAATTATCTTCTAAACATTTGCCTCTACAATTGAATTTTCAAAGTAGTTTTGGCATTTTATATGGAGCTATCTTTTCTTCAATTGTTGGTCAGATATTCTATAACTACTCTGTAAAACGCCTCAATTCTGGTGAGCTTGGTCTTTTCACCTATTTAGGACCGGCTATAACCGCACTGATTGCTATCCCACTCCTTCATGAACAGATTACATTTGAATACTTACTTGGGTCAATTTTTGTTTTTCTTGGACTTTTTATAGCTGAGGTAAAATTACGCTATCATCCATTTCATCAT
>DATIIS010000001.1:0-1636 GCA_035479415.1 Saccharimonadales bacterium (SeqCode) | reverse complement strand
AACGACTGTATACTCAGTCGCTCAAGCAGATCAAGCAAGTGAAAATGTCCTTTCATCAACAACTCCCTTGGCACTTACCGTTGCAACGTCAAGTTCTTTAAGCGGCTCTCCAACGCCAACAACTGCTGTGACAGAGACGCCAACACCTACAACTGAGACAAGTACAGTAACTCCTACTAGCGCAACTAATCAACCACCACTTTGTACAAGTTTATCTGTTGATTCAAATACTGCAACGGCTGGTGGATCAATAAACTTCACTGCAAATGGAAACTCTCCAGCAGCTACTGTTAGTAAAGTAACCTTTAACTTTGGTGATGGAAATACATTAGATGTTACAGATGGTGGAGGAATAGGAACAAATAATGTCAGTTTGCAGCAAGCGCATACGTATGCAACAGATGGTGCCTATACAGCCACTGCTATTATGACTGATGTAAATAGCTTGATCAGTAACAGTACATCTTGTTCTCAAGTAATTACAATAGGTACAGGAAGTGCCCTGGCTACAAATCCAACCACAGCTCCAGCAACGACCCTGCCAAGTACTGGCCCTGGAGATACCTTGGTCATCATAGGAATTGTCGGAGCCGTCCTCTCTGTAATAGGAGGATTACTCTTCTTCGGATTATAAATCTAGACTTTGTCATTTCGAGCGAAGTGAAAACGCAGTCGAGAAATCTAATACCACAGAATTGAAAAATAAAGTTCGATAATTTTTATAAAATCAGTGGTATGAGATCCCTCCACTACGGTCGGGATGACAACTTTTTTAGTTTTTGATCATTGCAAGAAGGGCTTCTTGGGGGATATCTATTTTGGCAATGCCTATCATTTTCTTTTTTCCTTTTTTCTGTTTTTCTAATAGTTTATCTTTCCGCGTTCTATCTCCTCCAGACATCTTTGCCAAAACATCTTTTCTAAAAGCAGGAACTTCTTCACGGGCTAGAATATGTCCTCCAGCAAAACATTGAATAACTTGTTTTACTTGCTGTCTTGGGAGAGATTCTTTAAGCTTTTCTGCTTTTCGCCTTGCCATGGCGTTAACTTCAGATGAATAGACAAATTCTGAGAGTACATCTATTGGCGTATCATTAATTCGTACTTCAAGATTCACAATATCTGCATCACGATAATCAATTAATTCATAATCTATACTCGCAAAACCTGAAGAAACTGTCTTTAATTCTGCTGAAAGACCTCGAATAAACATACTGTAAGGCATTTCATAATCGAGCGTTGCGTAAGACTCTTGATATTCCATAGTTAATAAGTTTCCTTTTTTCTTTTGACAGATCGTCATAATTGGTCCCACATAATCTTGCGGCGTAAAAACAGTCAAGTGCATATATGGTTCTTTATAGCTCCCATCTTCTTTTTGTTCATACAATACATGCGGCATAGTGAGTAATGGATCAATGTTGAATTCTTGTTTGAGCCGTTCTTTGAAAATCTCGGCATGGAGTAATCCAAGGAATCCTACACGAAAACCACTTCCAAGAAATGGAGAGTACTCTTCACTAAAAGTAAGAGCAGCGTCAGTTAAGGCATATTTTTGCAGACATTCGCGTAAATAACTAAAGTCATCAGCAGATTGTGGGTATACGCCAAAGAAGATCATTGGTTTTGGAGTAAT